>NZ_BCWK01000001.1:0-339291 GCF_001592165.1 Caldimonas taiwanensis NBRC 104434 | reverse complement strand
AAGCAGCCCGTCCTTCAGGTGCACGACGCCGAAGTCCTTGCCCGCCTCGAGGCGGGCAGCACGGGCCTGCTCGCCGTAGGCGGCCTCCAGCGCAGCGTCGAACTTGGCGCGGGCCTGCTTGAGCCAGGCGAGCGCTTCGTCGAGGTTGCGGCTGATCTCCGCCTTCTGGGCGGGCGGGAGTTGAGCCAGCTGGCCGACGGACATCGCGGCGATGTCGGCGGGGTAGAGGGTCAAATCGCTCATCGCATCCCCCTTCAGCGCGCCGCGCGCTCGGAGGTCGAGTCGTGCAGGGCGCCACGCTCGAACTCGATGACCGACTCCAGGGGGTAGCTGACGCGCTTGGACAGCTTCAGGTAGCGCGGGCCCCGCCCTTCGCTGCGCCAGCGCTGCAGGGTCTTGGGGCTCAGGCCCCAGCGCTGCGCGAGCTCGTTTTCGTTGAGGACCCGACGGTCGCCGGGAGACAGGCTGTTGATCGCATCGACCGGCGACCGGGTGATGGTGCTTGCCGTTGTCGGCATGGAAGCCTCCTATGACGCTGTTGAGGAACAGGTGTCATTGCAGGCTTCGGGTGGCGAACCTTGGAGGGACCGAATGGCGAACCACGCGGGAACTTCGGGTTCGCCAAAGTTCTCGCCGATACGAAAACGGCGGGCACAAGGCCCGCCGTCATGGTCGAGGATCAGTCAAGGACGGCTGTGCGTCACTCCGCCTGCAAGGCGGCGATCAAGGGGCAGCGCACCCGGCCGCGAATGGCATTGCAGCGCTGCACGAGCTCGGACAGCGCCGCTTCGATGCGCTGCAGGTCAGCCAGTCGTTCGCGAACGTCAACGAGTTTGCGCTGAGCCTGCGCACGCGCCTCGGCGCAGTGCGATCCGTCCTCGAGCTTGAGCAGTTCGGACACCTCGTCGAGACTGAAGCCCAGCCGCTGTGCCGACTTGATGAAGCGGACGCGGCCAAGCTCGTCGGCGCCGTAACGGCGGATACTTCCCTGCGGCCGATCTGGTTCGGGCAACAGCCCCTTGCGCTGGTAGAAGCGGATGGTTTCGACATTGACGCCAGCCGCGCGCGCCAGCGCGCCGATCGTCATCGCCTCGATCTCGGGCGTGCTGTTCATGGTCTTGACTCCGTACTTAAGTACGGAAGTAAGCTTACTCCATGAAACCAGACACCCCAACTGCGCAAGGCAGTACCGGAGGCGGCCGTGCGGCGCTCGCGGCCGGATTCGTCTCGGCCATCCTCGCATCGACCTGCTGCCTCGGGCCATTGGTGCTGATCACGCTGGGCTTCTCAGGGGCATGGATCAGCAACCTGACGGCCCTCGAACCCTACCGCCCGATCTTCATCGGCGCGGCCCTCGTCGCGTTGTTCCTCGCCGGGCGACGCATATGGGCGAAAGCCCCGGCGTGCGAACCCGGACAGGCCTGCGCGGTGCCGTCGGTTCGGCGCGGCTACGAGCTGCTGTTCGGGATCGTGGTCGCCCTGGTGATCGTGGCGCTCGGCTTCCCGCTGGTCGCGCCCTGGTTTTACTGAACGGAGGTTTTATGAAGAGATTGCTTGGTTTTCCGATGCTGACGCTCGCCCTGATCGTGAGCGTGCCAGTCATCGCCGCGACAAAGACCGTCACCCTGTCAGTGCCGGGCATGAACTGCGCCGCCTGCCCGATTACGGTCAAGAAGGCGCTCGGCAAGGTGCCGGGCGTGGCCAAGACGGACGTGAACCTCGACAAACGACAGGCGACCGTGACGTTCGACGACGCGCGGGCGAATGTAGAGGCGCTGACGCGGGCGACCCAGGATGCTGGCTACCCCTCGACGGTGGTCGGGAGCGTGAAGTGACTGCCGTCGTTCTGGAATCGACGTTGACTTGTCCGGAGTGCGGTCACACCAAGACCGAGACCATGCCTACCGATGCCTGCCAGTGGTTCTATGAGTGCGAGGCCTGCCACGCCATACTCAAGCCCAAGCCCGGGGACTGCTGCGTCTATTGCTCCTACGGCACTGTGCCGTGCCCACCAATCCAGGAGCGTGGCAGAGGTAGTTGTTGCGCCAGCTGAGCGCCAGTCTCAAGCTGAAGGAAAGCCCAGCAGCCGACGCTGCTCGCCCCAGTCGCGAGGCAGCAGGTCTTGGCGGCCACGCAGCGTGTGCAGATTCAGATGCCGGGGCTGGCGTCCGTCCAGGATGGCCTCGACGATGTCGGGGGCCAAGAGGGTCAGGCGCAGCACCTCGGCCACCCAGCCGGGCTCCAACTTCAGGGCGCGGGCCAGGTCGGTCGTCGTGGGATAGCGCCCCTCCTCGAGCAGCCGCTTCCAGTAGAAGGCCTTGCCGAGCGTCTTGATCATCGGCGCATCCAGGCCGCCCGCGGTCGCAGCGGCGGACTCGGCCGTCGGCGGGATCAGGAGCTTGCGGTTCTGCCTCCGCTTGATCGTCAGGGGCACCAGGGTCACCCGCTGCCCGTCGCTGACGTAGCTGCGTGCATCGTGGCCGACCTCGACGCGGATCGCGCGACGGCGGGAGTTCGGCGTCGGATCGGGAGGCGAGCGGGTCATGTCAAGACCTCCTCGGCAGGCGTGCGGCACTCGCCGACCAAGGGATGCGCGCCGATCTCGGGCCCCAATCCCAGCCAGCCGTCCTCGCGCCAGAGGATGTCGAGTCCGTACTCATGCAGTTGGACCCGCTCGATCAGCAGCCGCGCGATGCGTTGCTGCTCGGCCGGAAACAACTGCGCCCACACGTCGCCGATGCGTCGCATCGCCACCACCACCTGCGCTTCGTCGAGGGCGGCGCCCGCCGGGTGGCGCTGGCACGCCCGCCAGGTGCCGATCAGCACCTCCGGCGCCGAGAGCGCCGCGTGGATCTGCGTCAACACCGCGTTCTCGATCTCGGCCGCGGGCAGATGGCCGACGTCCGGGGCGTCCGGCGCCAGGCTCGCGCCCGCGTTGCGGCGCTTGTGCAGGTAGGGGACGTAGTAGCGGTAGGTGCGTCCGCTCTTCTTCTTGACGAAGGTGTGCAGCATGCGCTGCCCATCGGGCGCGAACAGCAGCCCCGCGAGCAGCGCCGGATGCTTGGCCCGGTGTTCACGCGGCGCCTGCTTGCGGCGCGCGATGAAAGCGTGCGCGGCGTCCCACAGGTCTTGCGGCACGATCGCTTCGTGTTGGCCGGGATACCACGTGCCGTGGTTGCGGATCTCACCCAGGTAGATGCGGTTGCGCAGCAGCGCGAAGATGAACTGCTGGTCGATGGGTCGGCCCGTGCGCCGGCGCCCGCCTTGGGTCACCCAGGCCTTGGTGGTGTGCCCCTCGACCGCCATCTCCCGCACCAGCCGTGCAGCCGAGCCATGCTCGGCGTAGCGCCGGAAGATGTCACGCACGAGTGCGGCCTCGCGTTCGTTGACGACGAGCTTGCGATCGACGACGTCGTAGCCCAGCGGCGGCATGCCGCCCATCCAGAGCCCCTTGGCCTTGGAGGCGGCGATCTTGTCGCGGATGCGCTCGCCGGTGACCTCGCGCTCGAATTGGGCGAAGGACAGCAGGATATTCAGCGTGAGCCGACCCATTGAGGTGGTGGTGTTGAACTGCTGCGTGACCGACACGAACGAGACGCCGTTGCGGTCGAACACCTCCACCAGCTTGGCGAAGTCCGCCAGGCTGCGCGTGAGGCGGTCGATCTTGTAGACGACCACGATGTCGATCCTGCCGGCCTCGATGTCGGCGAGCAGCCGTTTGAGCGCCGGGCGGTCGAGATGGCCGCCGGAGTAGCCGCCGTCGTCATAACCCTCCTCGACGGCGATCCAGCCCTCGTGGCGTTGGCTGGCGATGTAGGCCAGGCCCGCATCGCGCTGTGCCTCCAGGCTGTTGTACTCCTGCTCCAGCCCTTCGTCGGTGGACTTGCGGGTGTAGACCGCACAGCGCCTCGATGGCGTGACGGGACCTGGGGTCGGCATGGTCGACGAGGACACGGGCCGTTGTGATCTCATGCCGGCTCCTTCTGGCCGTGCTTGGTCTTGAGGCCGAAGAACGCGGGGCCCGACCAATGCGTGCCGGTGATGTGGCGGGCGATGGCCGTCAGGCTCTTGAACCGCTGCCCCTGATACTCGAAGTCATTGGGCCCGCGCACCAGCACCCGGTGCTCGACGTCGTCGAAGATCCGCGTGAGCACGGTGCCCGGCAGCAGCCGATTCGCGTCGTGGCGAAGCTGGCGCGGCAGGATGCCCGTCTCACCGATCTCCTCGAGCTTGCGGCGGGTCGCGGGCTTCAATCCGCCGAAGGCGCGCTCCTGGATCTTGTAGGCGAGCCGGCTCTCCAGCCAGGTGCGGTGGTGATGCTTGGGCCGCTCCTCGAAGTACTCGTCCCACAGCGCCCAGAGGCTGTCCATCGGCAGGTGGGGCAACTGGGCGACGCGGGCGGCGACGGTGGTCGGGTCTGCAGGGCTTGCGTGTGTCGTCATCGGCGAACTCCTCGTGCGTGATCGGGGTTCGCATTCACGCGCTGTGGACCGCACAAGCCAAGGCCAACCGAGTCGCTGTCGGTGGCGA
The DNA here is from genome assembly GCF_001592165.1 of Caldimonas taiwanensis NBRC 104434. Classification (NCBI taxonomy): domain Bacteria; kingdom Pseudomonadati; phylum Pseudomonadota; class Betaproteobacteria; order Burkholderiales; family Sphaerotilaceae; genus Caldimonas; species Caldimonas taiwanensis. The sequence goes on along the minus strand of NZ_BCWK01000001.1, from coordinate 334,761 downwards.
TATGGCCAGATGGCGGAAAGGGGCGCGCGCGCAGCCGCAGCAGGGCGCAGGCCAGCAGATCGACGATCTCTTGGTGCGCGTGCCGAGGCCGATCAGCCTCGAGGGCCGGGGAGCGGGGTTCGAGTTCGTGCATGGTCGGCGTTCGGATGGAAAACGCCGCTCATGCTAGGAATCCAAGGGGCTTCGCGTAACGGCTTTTGGCGGGAATGTGCTCGCAAGAGCGGGTTTGGGAGTCACAGTCCCGCAGTGCTGGAATTTCCTCCACCTGCGGTCATCGCGCCGACGATCGAAACGTCGGCATCATCGGCAATCGATTCTCTTTCGCCAGAGTCACCTGTATCAGCGCTTGGCATCGACCAAACACGACTCTCGACAACCGACGGTATGCGCTCCAGAGCCCCAAGCGGCTCGATGCCCATTGCATGGAGCCGTGCCTTGAGTTCGGCTAGCACCTCGTCCTTTCGCAGCGACCACGTCGATGCAAAGCACCGCCAGAACACCCAACCGGCGCGCTCGAGTATGCGCTGGCGCTGCATGTCTGTCGGCCAGCGGTCCGGGCCATGAAACTCGTCGCCGTCACATTCGATAGCAAGGCGCGTGTCGTTCGCTCCCTCCACCACCATGTCGATGCGGTAGGCACCAACCTTGACCTGAGGCGTGACGCGATAGCCGAGATTAACGAGCGACGAATACACGTCGCGCTCGAAGCCAGACTCACACAGGTCGACGAGGCTCCTTTCCTCCTCGCCGCCATCCAACGGCATGGTGAAGTGTTCGACGAGCGTGCGCCGGACGTCCGTCATCGACAGCTCACCGAGCTTGACTGAGCGTACGAGGTACATACGGTCGCGGGCACGGCTGGCGGCGACGTTGAATCGCTGCTCGAAGATCTGTCCGGAGAGCGCGTGATGGCGGGTGGCGTCGGCCACCATGCTCAGGAACATGATGTCGCGCTCGCTGCCCTGGAACACGTAGGCGTCGCCGCAGGCGAACTTGCGGCGCTCGAGTTCGGCCAGGTCCACCCGGCTGACCACCAAGTTGTAGATGAACTTGGCCTGCTCTGGCCCCAAGAGCGACACGACCCCGATCGTGCGATTGCGCAGCTTGGGGTTACGCAGGATGGCCTCGATCTCAGCTGCGATGAACTCGGCCTCCATCCGGTTGACGTCCCGGTTGTCCCGCACCCCCTGCTCAATGAATACGTCCACGAGCGGTGGGTCGATGCGCTCAGAGGCCTTGGGCACGCGAAGGGGTCGAATCTGGTTCTTGTAGTAGGTCTTGTTGCTGTAGGCGATGATGGGCTGCACGCAACGGAAGTGCTCCGCGAGCATCACGCGCTCGGCCGCAAAGACGGTGGACGCGATGTCGTACAGCGACTTCTCGGGAGTCAGGTCCCGCCCGTAAGGTTGGTCAGAGAGGAAGCGCTCTCGGAGCGCTGCGATCTTGGCTGCCGAGATGAAGCCACCGCTCGGTGATACTTGCTTGTCGTCGCCCACCACCAGGATCTTCTTGCCACGTAGCACCGCTGGCAATGCCCAGAGGTCGGACTGGCTGGCTTCGTCCACGATGACCAGGTCAAAGACACCGAGCTGGGCCGGCATGCTCTCGGAGACCTTGGCATGACTCATGATCCAGCAGGGAATGGCGCCTTGAGCGTCGAGCATCGCCTTTTGTGCGTCGCGTCGATAGCGGGTGGCGTTGGGCCCGGTGCCTTGGCCGATCCTCCGGATGGCCACACGGTAGCTCTCCAGGGCCGATAGCACCCTGGCTGATGCCTGGGCCTTTGTCTCAAGCCACGCCGACTTGGCCACCAACTGCTCGTACTGCTGAGCGAGCACTCTCTCGAGGTCGCGGCGGCGTTGTGCGAGCGTCAGGAGTTCATCGCGGGCTTCGATGGTTGCGAGGTGGTTCTTGATGCGTGCCCAGTTCCAGGCATCGCGCCATGAGACAGGCAACACCTCGTCGTCGCCGGTGGGCGGGAGTACTTGAGAACGCAGGCGGGCTGCCCACTTCATCGCCCCGGCGCGCTCGATGCGCGCGCACAGGTCGTTGACGGTTGCCAGGCTCGACGACAGCGACTCGACGCGCTTGATCTCACCGATGATCTCCGCATACTGCGCCACGATGCGCTCGGTGGCGACTTCGGGATTGCCGAGCTGCGAGTCGATGAACGCGCGCAGCCGCTCGACCACCGGCCCCGAAGTGCCGGCGAGCTTCTCCTGGAGAATGGCGAGCTGCGCGGCGGCAGTCGCGAGCTCGGCGCGCGTGAGGTGGCGGCGTAGATGTTCGCGCACCGTCTGCAGTTGAGACGAGCCGCCAAGGAGTTCGTTCTTCGGCGGCTCGCGAAACACCTTCTCGGCCATGCGAGCCAGATTGGCGTCGTGGGCGATCGCCAGTTCGTGCGCCAGTTTCGCCGCGAGCGCAATCCGCTCGGTCGAGCGCAGCGCCTCTACGTCAGCCTTGACCTCAGGCACCGAGAGTTCCTGCGCGAACTGATTCCATCGCACGGAGAACGACAGTACCCTCTCGTGCAATCGCACATAACGATGCACATGTACCCAGTCCTCGACTGCTTGGGGCGGTAGTCCGGACACGCGGATGGCACCCACCTGTTCCTTCGCATCACCGTTGCCAAAGCTCATCAACCCGAAGGGCTTGCCCGTCTCGCGCGCCCGCTCGATGGCTTGAACGACCTTCGGGTTGCCCAATGCTTCAGCGGGCAACGCCACAGGCCGCTGCAGGAATGCCGCGCGAGCCTGCACCAGTTCGTCGACCTCGGCCAGCAGTGCCTTCAGCGCATCCTGTTCGCTGGCGAAGTCCGGGCGTCGGCACTTGGTTCGCAGATCGAAGACCCAGGGGCTCTCCAATTCTTCCAGGTGGTGCACGATCTTGAGCACCTGGTCGACTGCCGCGAGCATGCGGCGGGCTTCATCGAGCACCTCGGGCGTCAAGGCACGCAGCGCCAGCAATTCGCCGTCGGCCTCAGCACCATCGATTTCGCGAATACCCACGAGAGCGTCGTGCAGCTTGGCCACCTCTTCGGTAGGCAAGAGCCCGAAGCTCGAGGGCAGCCGTGAAGAGACGTAGATGAGGTCGGTTCCCAGTCGGCGGCGGGCATCTCTGAGCGTCTGTGCCTCGGCGTCGCTCAGGGGCGGGGCGTGCTCCGGCAATAGCGTCAGATCGTCGTCGAACCAGTCGTGCTGTTGTTGGCCGCAGACGACCAGCTCGGCCATCTTCTGCGCGCGCATCTGCACGCCATCGACCTCGATGCCCGCCAACTGCTGAACGGCAATCTGGTCGACGCGCTTGTCGATACGGGCGATCTCGGCGTGTGCGGCGTCGATCAGCTGCTTGCAGCGCTCAATCTCGTCTTGTATGGCGCGTGTGTTGAGCTGCGACAGGTTGTGGATGATGGCCTCGATGGAGGCCTGGAACTGCCGCATCCCTTCCTTGTCGCCTGACAGCAGCGCCACTGTCAGCGGCCGCACGTTCTCCGGGATCTTCTCCTGCAGTACGGACAACGCATGCTCGCCCTTGGAGGTCACCAGCACCTTACGCCCAGTGGCGAGGTAGTGACAGATGATGTTGGCAATCGTGTGCGTTTTGCCGGTGCCCGGCGGCCCTTGGACGCAGACGCCAGGAGCGCGCTCGAGCATCTCGACGATGGTCTCCTGCTCTTGGTTATAGGGCAGCGGGAAGTAGAGTTCGCGCGGCTCACCCTTGGCCCTGCTGCCGCTGCACAGGCCTCGAAACGAGATGGCCTCGTACTTGACGACCTCATCAGAGGGCGGCGTCACGAGGCAAGCAGGGCCGGCAGGTATCGCATCGCCTGCTTGCAGGCGTTCTTTCAGACGACGGATGTCCTCGACCAGGAAGTTGGCCGAGCGCGGACGAACGAACAACACCCAGCCGGCCGTGACCAGCAGTTGGTCGGACGGAGTGGGTAGCCCCTGATAGGCTGGGTCGTAGCGCCCCGCCTTGTCGAGGCTTCCGGCGGCGAGCTTCAAGATGGGCTCGAAGCTTCCGATGTCGAATGGCGTGAGCGTGCGCTCCGAGTCGGTCTCCAGGAGCACCTTGGCCTGCTTCTCGACTTCGGCCGCTCCCATGACTTGACAGGCGCCAAAGGCGTCGAACTCCAGGCGCGGGGCCACGGCCCTGGGGCGCACCGAAATCGTGTGCGTCTGGGGGTCGAGGTCGATCTCGACGACTTGTGTCAGCAGCGGGTACTGGTAGTCGACGCTGACGCCCTCGCCGTTTCCGTCCTCCGTGCGCGTGCCGGTGAACTTCCAGGCCGACACGCCCATGCCCCAAACCAGTTCCGATGGGTTGGAGGTCTCCTCGGCTTCGAGCCGACCCTTGAGCATGAAGAGATCGCCATAGAGTGCGATAGTGCGGCGCCGGGGTTTCTCCCCTTCGGCCCAGGCCTGCCAAAGCGGTGTGTAGGCCGTCAAGACTCTCGCAACGCGCTCGCGGCGATGTTTGTCGCGAGTGGCCGCGACCTCCTCACTCATCGAGCGTCTGTCAGCTGCGAATCGATGTTGCAGCGCCTGCTCGTTGAGGGTCGGCACGGGCCCGCTCGGATCGTCGGAATAGATGATATAGGGCCTCGCCTCCTCGTCAGGAGCAGGTGGTGAGGTGGACTCGAGGCGCGCAACCTGCAGCCAGATGTGGTCACCTTCGACCTTGCGATCGAGGTCGACGCCGGGCAGCCCGGCCAGGTCCTTTGGGAAGCGCCTGAAGTCGGAGGCGCCTGTGAGAACGTAGGCCCTGGGGTCGATCTCCTTGCCCTGCTCGACGATGTAATCGAGCAGGCGTGTAAGCAAACCGTGTTGCGGGGTTGTCGGCATCAGTCCTCCCTCGGCTGTTCCTCTTTGGCCGCAGCGGGCACGGCCATGTGGTGGCGCTTGACGTGCTTGAGGATGGCGACCTCGAACACGCTGGCCGGCGAGCGACGTTCAGCCTCAGCGGCACCAGCCCACGCACGCCTGACTTCAGGCGTGAGTTTGATGCTCGCAGCTTCGGTCGTGCGTCTGACTCGCGGCATCACGTTGGACTCGGTCGGTGCCTCAAGAAGTATCTCCACAGCAGGAAGCGTAATTGGACGACGGGGTGTTCCCTGAAGACGATCATGTCGCACGTCCTCCGCTATCTCGAAGCATAGAACTCGGCGTGGCTGGCAGAGATCTCTTTGTCCTGCCACGACCGATCCCAAGCGCGCGGCTCGGCGCTCTCCAACAGCAGCAGGGTCAGGACGCGATCTCTCGAGGCGTAGCTGTGCTTGAACTCGCGCAGCTTCATGTGGGGTGCCTCCTCCGGGCACCAGATCGCGGCGGACATCTCGACGCCGTCCCATGCCTGCTCGACGCTCGCGTCGGCGGCGAGCGTGCCGGGTAACGGCTCTTGCGGATCGCCGGTGCGCCGGATGCGCGCCCGGGTTCTCACGGCGCTGCTGCTGCGCCATTCGTACTTCGCGTAGCCGTTGTCCCAGTAGACCAAGATGGCGCGCTGCGGGGTGAACTTGATGAAGCGGATGCACAACGCCTCGAACGAGACCTGGAAGCGCTTGGCAATGGCACTGAGGACGTGCAGATCGATGCGTCGGTTCGAGATCCACTCGCGCAGCCGATCGCCGGGCATCAGCAAATTGCCGGCGAAGTCGTCGGCTTCGCGCTCGATCAGACGCATCGTCTCGTGGCCGGAGTGGACGCTGTCCTTGTCGCAGTTGAAACGCGACTGCTGGTCGCGGTGCAGGACGAAGTGGCCCAGCTCGTGCGCAATGGTGAATCGCTGGCGCTGCGGGCTGACCGTGCCGTTGTAGGCGATACCCCAGACCTCAGGGTCACCGGGGTCCCGCGCCAGCAGGCCCTCGAAGGCATCGTCGTTGAACTGCACCGGCGGACGAATCTCCCGAACCCCTTTGCCGTAGGGCGTGGTCGGCAGCATCTGCCGCACGACATCGAGATCGACGGCCTCGGGCACGTCCGCGCCATACCAAGCCCGCAACCAGTGGTGGACTTTGTTGGCGGCGATCGCGCCGTTGAGGGCCGGGGGCGTGTTCACCTTTTGGTTTCCGGCAGATCCTTGTCCGGAAAGATGATCTTCAGCGCCTGGCGCACCCGGTCCTTCTCAGCTTCGGTCATGCCGGCATAGGCGCGAAAGAAGGCCACATCCTCGGGACTGGCCTCGGGCACCTGGGGCATGGGCTCGCCCATGATGTCCTCCATGGTCACGCCCAGCACCTTGGCCAGCGCCTGCACGCGCTCGGCCGAGGGGCGTTGGCCCTCCTTCATCTCCAGTTCCCAGATGTAGGCCTTGGTGCAGCCGACCGCGTCGGCCACTTGCTGCAAGGTCAGCTTCTTCGCCTCGCGAAATCGCCGCAGGCGAGATCCAAACGCGGAAGCCATGGCGATGTCCTGTCTCGAATCACGGGGGAGTGTTGGAATGCAGTCCGACAGTATAGCGCCGTGATACACGTGAGCGCCAGATGTGCCACGGCGTTTGACAGGCAAGTCAGGGAGGGACACAATCGCGCTGTATCACGCTGCCTTACTTTTGTGTGATATCCGTTCAGTCAATGGCGGCCGGCCCGCGTGCCCGAATCCTCGGTCCGCAGACCTTCGACGCCACTTCAGGGAAAGGACCGAGACGCGATGAAGAAGACCTATGTCGACGTGCTGCAGGCGCTGCCGCCGGATGAGACCCTGCACCAGTTCCTCGCCGGCCATGGGCTGGCGCTGCCAGCGCTGGATCCGCAGCCGGACGCACCGCCGAACCAGGTCGTGATCGAGGCCATCAAGACCTGGAGCGACACCTTGGCGCGCGACCGGATGACGGCCGAGCTGATGGCCAGTGTCGCGCTGGGCGATGCCGCCGGCTGCCAGGCGATGTTCGAGGCGGCGCTGTCCGATCCGGCCGTGGTGACGGGGCTGGCGTTGTGCCACAGCGACTTGCATCGCTCGTTCTGGCTGTACGTGCGGCACCGGGCGCTGTTCGAACGCGCCAGCGATCTCGACTTCTGGGCGCACCACAGCGCCCAGGCGCAGCAGTACGACCTGGGGGTGCGGCGCCCTCCGATCACGACGGAGGTGGCCCTGGCTGGCTTGCGCCAGGCGATCTCGGCCTATTACCAGCGCGAGCGGCAGTGCGGCGAGGGGTGTGTGGCCTACCTGGTGCCGAGAAGCCCCGGCGTCCACCTGCTGACGGTGCACGTCAAGGACCTGGCCATGCTGCGGCTGGAGTTCGAAGGCGTGGTGTTGAAGCAGCGCGTGGGCAATCCGAACATCCACATGGTGCTGGAGTACGCCGAAGCCACGGGCGTGGTGCGCACCTTGGCGCGCGGCGGCCACAAGGTGCAGCAGATGCTGGTGCAGGCCTTCGCCGAGCATGTGCTCGGTGTCGAGGCCACGCCCGAGCGCATCAAGGCCCCGGCGCTGGACCTGTCGGCGCTGCGCACGGGCTTCGACGTGCCGGAGGTGTTCGAGGACGGCTTCTCGCTGGTGCAGCTGAAGTCGCTCACGCTGCTGAGCCCGCACGGGGATCTGAAGATCGAGTGCACGGCCATGCAGGCCAGCCATCACCGCTCGGTGCATGAACTGCTGCGCGAGCACCTGCCGGGCCCGCTGGAAGGCCGCTGGGCGGTGCTGGCCGCCCAGATCAACCTGTACTACCCGCCCGAGCCGGGACGCCCCCGGGCGCGCGTGGTGCCCATCGAGGTCACGAGCCGCGGACGGCTCAACCTGCACCAATTCGATGCCAGGCTGCAAGCGCAGCTGGAGCGCTACCTGGTGAGGATCGGCATCCTGCGCCCTGGCCAGACCCTGAGCGCGCAGACCCTGCCGCCGGGCGCCGTTGGCACACCGGCCGCCGAGGGCGCGTGAGATGTCGGCGCACGAGGCCTGGCAGTTCCTCTGCCGGCTGTTCGCCAGCGGCACGCCGGTGCTGCGCGCCACGCTGTCGCCGCGCGAGGTGGCGCTCTTGCCGCACCTGGGGTGCGCGATCCAGGCGGCGGTGATCGATCAATCCTTCGTGCCGTGCCCGCATTGTTTGCTGCATCGGGCACCGGTGTTCGGCGACGGCCGCGGCGGGCGGCTGTGCCGCTGCCCGGACTGCGGGCCGGTACCGCTCGTGCCTGATGATGGCGCGGCGATTCGGCTCAACGAGACATGGCTGCACCAACAACTGCGCTTGGCCCTTGCCATCGATAGCCGCGATGGCGTCGACGACCTCGGCGACGGCGTGTGGCGGCTGGGGGATTGCCGGCGCTCGCCGGTGCTCCTCGCACGCGACATCGTGAGGCTGTGGCGCGAACCGGCGCTGCTGGAGCGCGTGCGCGTGGCCGGTCGCAACGTCCGGGTGATCACGCCGAAGCCCCGCGAGACGCGCGGCTCACCCTTCGGTCCGGGCGTGGAGTGGTGGGCGCTGGAGGAGCGCTTCGCCTTCTACGCGGGCGGCATCGCGTTCATCGGCATGCCGGGGGAGCCACCAAGCCCGAAGGCCAGCGATCCCACGACGCCGGTGAAGGGGCCGTTCTCCGCCGACTTCCGCTGGGTCACGCTGCCCGAGGGGCCGCACGGCCCGATCCATCTCACCCAGGCGCAGGCTGCTGTGTTCCGGGCGCTGTGGTCGTTCAAGGGCGAGCCGCGTACGGCCGAACAGATCATGCAGCGCGCCGGGCTCGACAGTGACAAGCCCATCGACGTGTTCAAGGTCAAGGCGCGCGACAAGGGCAAGTCGGAAGCCGAAGGGCCGCTCTTTGCTTACCGCACGCTCGTGGTCACGCAGCAGCGCGCGGGCTTGTACTCGATGCCGTGCGCGATCTCTGAGGGCTGAGCGCGCCCAAGGCAGGGCCCATACAGCGGCCGCGGAGATCTGCTCTGCGTCAATCTCCAGCCTCGTTCGTCCGGCAGCCGATCTGATGGGGGTAACCGCGCGGCGCGTTCACCGCTGACGCTCGATCTTGATGCGATCTTGATATGGACGCCATCAATCGAATGCCGTCTTGATATCGGTTTCAGGACGATGCCTGCCTCAGAAGTTTTGATCAGGAGGCAATCGATGGATCTGATCTATCTGGCCTGGGCCACAGGTTTCGTCGTGCTCGTGTGGAGCGCCATCGCCGGCTGTGACCGGCTCAAACGCGGCTGAGGAGGCGGTATGGAACCGATGTGGTTGATAGGGCTGGCTGCGCTGCTCGCCGCCGGCTTGCTGCTGTATCTGATCTATGCGCTGTTGTGGGTGGAGGGCATGGAATGAACCCCGATGCAATCCCTTGGGCGATGTTGGCGCTGTTTCTCGGCGTCCTGTTGGCGCTGGGCTGGGTGCTCGCGCGCTGGTGCGATGCGGTGTTCAGCGGCCGGCTGGCGCAGCGCTGGCGGCTGCTCGGCCATATCGAAGTGGGCTGGCTGCGGCTTGTAGGCAGCCGCGCCGACGAGGACATGGGCTGGCGACGCTATGCCCTGGCCATCGTGCTGTTCAACGTCATCGGGCTGCTCTTTCTCTATGCCTTGCAGCGCCTGCAAGGCGTGCTGCCGTTGAACCCGACGGGCATGGGCACGGTGGCGCCGGATCTCGCGCTCAACACCGCCGTGTCGTTCGTGACCAATACCAATTGGCAAAGCTACTCGGGTGAGAGCACGGTCAGCCATCTGACTCAAATGCTCGGGCTTGCCGTGCAGAACTTTCTGTCGGCAGCCACCGGCATTGCCGTGGCGCTGGCGCTGATCCGCGGCCTGGTGCGGCACTCGGCGCAGGGCCTGGGCAATGCGTGGCTGGATCTTGCGCGGGCGACGCTCCTGGTGTTGCTGCCGCTGTCGGTGGTGTTTGCGCTGTTTTTCGTCTGGCAGGGTGTGCCGCAGACGCTGGCCGGCACGCACACGGCGCAGCTGCTCGACCCGGTGACCTACACCATGCAGCAAGGTGTGCAGACGGTGACACAGACCGCCACCACGCAGGCGATCCCGGTCGGCCCGGTGGCTTCGCAAGAGGCGATCAAGCTGCTCGGCACCAACGGCGGCGGGTTTTTCAATGCCAATTCGGCGCACCCCTTCGAGAACCCGACCGCGCTGACCAATTTCTTCCAGCCTCTGGCCATCCTGCTCATTCCCGCGGCGCTGGTGTTTTTGTTCGGCCGCTGGGTGGGGGATTGGCGGCAGGGTGCAGCGCTGCTCGGCGCCATGCTCGTGCTGTTCATTGGCTTGTATGCCGTCGGTGTGACTGCCCAGGCCACCCCCAATCCGATGCTAGCCCAGCTGGGTCTGCACGGACCGAGCCTAGAGGGGTTGGAAACGCGCTTTGGCGTCGTCGGCACGATGCTGTTTGCCACCGCGACCACGGCGGCGAGTTGCGGCGCGGTCGATGCCATGCACGACAGTCTCATGCCGATGGCCGGCTTCGTGCCCATGTTCCTGATGCAATTGGGCGAGGTGGTGTTCGGCGGTGTGGGCTCGGGGCTGTACGGCATGCTGCTCTTTGCCGTGGTCGCCGTGTTCATCGCCGGGCTGATGGTGGGCCGCACGCCGGAGTACCTGGGCAAGAAGATCGGCGCGTATGAAATGAAAATGGTGGCGATCGCGGTGATCGTCGTGCCCGCGCTGGTGCTGGGCGGCACGGCGCTCGCGGTGCGCCTCGAGCCGGGACTGGCCGGTTTGCTCAACCCGGGTGCGCATGGCTTTTCCGAGGCGCTGTACGCGCTCACCTCGGCAGCCAATAACAACGGCTCGGCCTTCGCGGGGCTTTCGGCCAACACGCCCTTCTACAACGTGCTGTTGGCGGCGGCGATGTGGTTTGGCCGCTTCCTGGTGATCGTGCCGGTGCTGGCGCTCGCCGGCAGTCTGGCCGCCAAGCCGCGGCTGACGGCCTCGCCCGGCACGCTGCCGACCCATGGTCCGTTGTTCGTGGTGCTGCTGGTCGGCACGGTGCTGCTCGTGGGGGCGCTCAACTACGTGCCCGCGCTGGCGCTGGGCCCCGTGGCCGAACACCTCGCACTATTCGGCGTTCGGTGAAGGAGATTCCTATGACGACGATGACGCATCGCGCGCCTTCGATGCTCGACCCGGCGCTGCTCAAGCCCGCACTGCTCGAGTCGCTCAAGCGCCTTGCTCCCTGGGCGCAATGGCGCAATCCGGTGATGTTCGTGGTCTGGGTCGGCGCGGCCCTGGTCACCCTGATCGGCATCCTGGCGGCCTTCGGCCGGCTGACCGCGCCGGTGGGTTTCACCCTTTGGGTCGCGGCCTGGCTGTGGCTGACCGTGTGGTTTGCCAATCTCGCCGAAGCGCTGGCCGAGGGCCGCGGCAAGGCGCAGGCCGCGGCGCTGCGCGCGGCGAAAAAACGCGTCTATGCCAAGGTATTGCAGGAACCGCACCATGGTGCTTCGTGGATTCCGGTGCCCAGCGACGAGCTGGCCACAGGCAAGGTGGTGCTGGTCGAAGCCGGAGACGTGATCCCTGCCGATGGCGAGGTGATCGAGGGGGTGGCTTCGGTCGATGAATCGGCCATCACCGGCGAGTCCGCGCCGGTGATCCGCGAGTCCGGCGGCGACCGCTCGGCGGTGACGGGCGGTACCAAGGTAATCTCCGACTGGATCGTGGTACGCATCACGGTGCAGCCGGGGCAGACGTTTCTCGACAGGATGATCTCGATGGTCGAGAGCGCCAAGCGCCGGCGCACGCCCAACGAGATCGCGCTGACCATCCTGCTGGTGGCGTTGACCCTGGTGTTTCTGATCGTCTGCGTCACCCTGTTGCCGTTCTCGCAATACAGCGCACAGGCGGCGCAGCAGGGACAGCCGGTGTCGGTCACGGTCCTGATCGCGCTCTTGGTCTGCCTGATCCCGACCACCATCGGCGCTTTGCTGGCGGCGATCGGCATCGCCGGGATGAGCCGCATGCTGCGCGCCAATGTGATTGCCACCTCCGGCCGTGCGGTGGAGGCCGCCGGCGACGTGGACGTGCTGCTCTTGGACAAGACCGGCACCATCACGCTCGGCAACCGTCAGGCGGTGGCCTTCCATCCGGCCCCGGGAGTGAGCGAGCAGGAACTCGCCGATGCCACGCAGCTGGCGTCGCTTGCCGATGAAACCCCCGAAGGGCGTTCGATCGTCGTGCTGGCCAAGCAGCGCTTCAATCTGCGCGGGCGCGACACCCACGGCGTGCAGTTCGTCGCGTTTTCCGCGCGCACCCGCATGAGCGGCGTCGATGTGGATGGCCGCAGCATCCGCAAAGGCGCGGTCGATGCCATCGAGCGCTTCGTGCGCGAAGCGGGCGGCGAATTACCAGGCCCGGTGCGCGAACGTGCTGAGGCCATCGCGCGCCAAGGCGGCACGCCGCTTTTGGTGGCCGAAGGCAGACGCGTGCTCGGCGTGGTGGAGCTCAAGGACATCGTCAAGGGCGGCATCCGCGAGCGCTTCGCCGAGCTGCGGCGCATGGGGATCAAGACGGTGATGGTCACCGGCGACAACCGGCTCACCGCCGCCGCGATCGCCGCCGAGGCCGGGGTGGATGATTTTCTCGCCGAAGCCACGCCCGAGGACAAGCTCGCGCTGATCCGCAGATACCAGGCCGAGGGGCATCTGGTGGCGATGACCGGCGACGGCACCAACGACGCCCCGGCGCTGGCGCAGGCCGACGTCGCGGTGGCGATGAACGCCGGCACGCAGGCGGCCAAGGAAGCGGGCAACATGGTCGATCTGGACTCCAATCCGACCAAGCTGTTGGAAGTGGTGGAGGTCGGCAAGCAGATGCTGATGACCCGCGGGGCGCTCACGACCTTTTCGATCGCCAACGACGTGGCCAAGTACTTCGCCATCATCCCGGCGGCCTTCGTCGCCACCTACCCGCAGCTTGCCGCGCTCGATGTCATGGGATTGCACAGCCCGCAGTCGGCCATTTTGTCTGCGGTGATTTTCAACGCCTTGATCATCGTCGTGCTGATTCCGCTGGCGCTCAAGGGCGTGCGTTGGCGGGCGGAATCGGCCGAACGCCTCTTGCGCCGGCACTTGCTCATCTACGGCCTGGGCGGGCTGATCGCGCCGTTCATCGGCATCAAGCTGATCGACATGCTGCTGGTCGCCTTGGGCGTGGCTTGAGTGAAGGAGCTTTGAAATGAACGACCTGAAATCGCTTGTGCGCCCGGCGCTGGTGAGCTTTGCGCTGCTGGCCGTGGTCACCGGGCTGATCTATCCGCTCGCGCTCACCGGCATCGCCCAGGTTGCCCTGCCTTGGCAAGCCAACGGCAGCCTGATCGAGCAGGACGGCAAAGTCATCGGCAGCCGCCTGATCGGCCAAAGTTTCGATGATCCGAAGTACTTTTGGGGCCGCCCCTCGGCGACGGCCCCCCTCCCGTACAACGCCCAGGCCTCGGGCGGCAGCAACCTGGGGCCGAGCAACCCGGCGTTGATCAAGGCGGTCGAGGAGCGCATGCAGGCGCTGCGCGCGGCCAACCCCGATGCGCAGGGGCCGGTGCCGATGGACCTGGTGACCGCCTCGGCAAGCGGTCTCGACCCCCACATCTCGCCCGAGGCCGCGCTGTGGCAGGCCAAGCGCATCGCCAAGGCGCGCGGTCTCCCCGTGCAGCAGATCGAAGAGTTGATCCGTGTACATACCGAAACGCCACTGCTTGGCGTGTTGGGCATATCCCGGGTCAATGTGCTCGAACTCAACCTTGCACTCGATCGCCTCGCAAGGCAGTCCGCCGGTGGCGCGCGTTGAGCGCGATTGTTCGGCCTCGTTTCGGGGAAGACACCATGTCCAGAACCTTCGACAAGGCGGCAGCCGCCGTCATGACCTGTGCGCTCTTCGGCCTCTGCACACCTGTGCTCGCCGAGGATGTGCCCGAGGTGACCGCCAGCGGCAACCTGGGCCTCTACAGTCAGTACGTTTTTCGTGGCATGACGCAAACCGCGCACAAACCAGCGCTTCAGGGGGGCGTCGAATTCTCCCACCCCAGCGGCGTGTATGCAGGGTTGTGGGGGTCCAACGTCGACTGGCTCCAGAATTACCAGGGGTACCGCACGGGTAGCCTGGAACTCGACACGTATGGTGGCTGGCGCGGAAATATCGGCAATGGCTTCAGTTACGACCTCGGCGTGATTCGTTACAATTATCCCGGTAAGCGTCCGACCGGCGTGGTAGCCGCCGATACCAACGAAATCTACGCGGGCGGGGGGTGGAGATGGCTGACCGCAAAGCTCTCCTACAGCCTGGGTGACACCTTCGGCTTCGCTGCGCCAGCAGGCAGTACCTATTTCGATATCGGTGCCAGCATACCGCTGGCGGATACGGGGCTGAGTGCTGCGTTGCACTGGGGAAGACAGCGTTTCCGCGGCAACGCACGCGATTTTGGCTACGAGGACTGGAAGCTTGCCCTGAGCTATGACCTGGGAAGATCCGGTGCGCTCTGGAAAGGCATGAGTGTTGGCGTGCAATATACCGGCACCAATGCCGACCATGCGCTGTGGACCGATCGCAATGGGATAGAAATGGGCCGATCGCGGGCGACCGTCTGGATCGCACGCAGTTTCTGAGTTCATGCGTATGCGCCTTCCACTCGACAACCCTGGGCGACGTCGCACGTGAACACCGCTGGCGATGACCTGCGCCCCGATCCAGATCGGCTGCTTGCTGCCGTCCAGGCGGAGGAAACGCAGCGGCGGCGCGGCCGATTGAAGATCTTCTTCGGCGCCTGTCCGGGCGTGGGCAAGACCTATGCCATGCTGCAGGCGCTGCACGAACGCCGGCGTGAGGGCGTGGCCGTTTTGCTCGGCGTGGTCGAGACTCATGGCCGCAGTGATACCGAGGCGCTGTTGCAGGGTTTGCCCCGACTGCCGTCGCGATCGATCGACTACCGAGGACGCACCCTGTCCGAGTTCGACCTCGATGCCGCACTGGCCTCGGACGCGGCGCTGATTGCCATCGACGAACTGGCTCATAGCAACGTTCCCGGCAGCCGTCACGCCAAGCGTTGGCAGGACGTGACAGAACTCCTCGATGCCGGTTTCGACGTCTACACCACGCTCAACGTGCAGCATCTGGAAAGCCTGCACGATGTGGTGGCCGCCATCACCGGCATCCGGGTGCGCGAGACCGTGCCCGATCATGTGTTCGATCGCGCCGACGAAGTCACCCTGATCGATCTGTCTGCCGAAGATCTGATCAAGCGGCTGCATGCCGGAAAGGTGTATATGGGCGAGGCTGCACGGACGGCCATCGACCGATTCTTCCGCCCGGGCAATCTGATCGCTCTGCGTGAGCTCGCCCTACGGCGCGTAGCCGAACGCGTAGACGCGCAGATGCGTGCCTACCGCAGCCAGAAGGCGATCGAAGCCGTCTGGCCCGCGCGCGAGCGGCTGCTGGTCGCTGTTGGCGATGGCGACGACGAACCACTGTTGCGCTCGGCGATGCGTCTGGCGACACGGCTGGAAGCGGACTGGATCGTGGTTCATGTGGATCGAACCGCGGCACAGACCGAAAAAAACAAACGCGAGCAGGTGATGGCGTTGCTATCGCAGGCGCGGCGGCTGGGGGCCGAAGTATCGACCGTGGCGGGTGACGATGTGGCGGGTACCCTGGTCGAACTGGCGCGCGAGCGTAATGCCAACCGGGTGATGCTTGGCTGGCGACCGCGGCCGGGCTGGAAACGCCTGTTGAATCCACCCATGGTGGAACGCATCCGCCGCCTCGCACCCGACATCGAGATTTCTCTCATCGGTCTGCCGGTCCAGGCGCGATCCGCGCGGCGTGTTGGGGCCGAGGATGCACTGCGCCCACGGCACCCGTACCTGTGGGCCAGCACAGTGTGCGCGACGACCACACTGATCGCTTGGCCTCTGTCGCACATATTTGATCTGTCCAACATTGTCATGCTGTTCCTGCTGGCGGTGGTGCTGGTCTCCCTGCGTTGGGGGCGCCGTGCCGGCGCTTGGGCCGCACTGTTGGCGGTACTGTGCTTCGACTTCTTTTTCGTTCCGCCGCAATGGTCTTTTGCCGTCAGCGACAGCCAGTATCTGTTCACGTTCGTGTTGATGCTGGCAGTGGCTTTGATCATCGGCCAGCTCACAGCGCGATTGCGCTTCGCCGTGATCGCCATGCGTCAGCGCGAGCGGCGCAGCGGCTTGCTGATGGGCCTGTCCAATGCACTGTCTGGAGCCTTGACAGTCGAGCAGATCGTCGAAATCGCAGTACAAGTCTTGGAGTCCCGGTTCGATGTGAACATCGCCCTGGCGATTCCCGATGCCGATCACCGAATCCATGATCGCGCAGGCGGCTCCGCAGCAATGGACCTCAGCATCGCCCAATGGGTTCTCGATCGCGGCGAAACGGCAGGTGCGGGCACGGGTACGCTCAGCGCTACGACCGGCCGTTATCTGCCGCTAAAAGCACCGATGCGCGTGCGCGGCGTCTTGATCGTCGAGCCCAAGCATGCCGACACATTGCCTTGGCTACGTCCCGAGGATCTTGATGCCCTGGAGGCGTGCGCAGGGCAGATCGCAGTCGCGTTGGAGCGGGTACATTTCGTGGAGGTGGCCCGCGACGCCCTCGTACAAATGGAAGGGGAGCGCATGCGCAACACCTTGTTGCTCACCCTCTCGCACGATCTGCGCACGCCGTTGACGGGTATTTTGGGCGCTGCGGAGGTCGCAGCGCAGCGAGCAGGCGGCAGCGCCATCGAAGAACTGCTGCGGCAGATCGTTGCGCAGGCGCGCGCCATGCAGCGGCTTCTCGACAACCTGTTGCAACTGGCCAAGCTGCAATCCGGCATGGCCCGCCTGGAAAAGCAGTGGCATTCACTGGAGGAAATCGTCGGCAGCACCCTGCGGCAGGTCGAAGCCACGCAGGGGACGCATCGCTTGCAGCTTCATCTGCCCCCCGACATGCCGCTGATCGAGGTGGACGGCCTGCTGCTCGAACGCGCGCTGGTCAATCTGCTGGACAATGCCTTCAAGTACACGCCTGAAGGCACGACCGTCGAGCTTCGCGTCAGGCTCGAAGGCAGTGAGGTCATCATCGAAGTCGCCGATGACGGCCCGGGGCTGCCTGTTGCGGATCCGCGCATCCTGTTCGAACCCTTCCGTCGCGGTCAACCTGAATCCAGCGTACTCGGGATGGGGCTGGGATTGGCGCTGGTCGAACGGATCGCGCAGATGCATGGCGGCAAAATCGATGTCCGCCAGAAGCCGCCACACGGCACGATCTTTACGCTGCGTTTTCCCAAGGGCGTTTTGCCGCCAGAGGAAGCGGCCGTATGAGCGCGGCTCACATCTTGATGATCGAGGACGATGTCCAGATCCGCCGCTTCGTACGCGTCGCGCTCGAAGATGCAGGCTATTGCGTCGTCGAGGCCGAGGGTGTCAAGCGCGGTCTGATCGACGCCGCCACGCGCCGGCCCGATCTCATCATCGTCGATCTGGGCCTGCCCGACGGCGACGGCAAGCGCCTGATCGCGGAGGTGCGCGGCTGGTCGGATCTGCCCATCCTGGTGCTTTCGGCCCGCGACCAGGAGCGGGAAAAGGTCGCGGCCCTGGATGCGGGCGCCGACGACTATCTGACCAAACCTTTCGGCGTGGACGAGCTGCTGGCCCGGCTGCGTGCGCTGCTGCGCCGGCGATCATCGACGGCTGCGGACGTCATCGTGCGCTTTGGCGACGTCGAAGTGGACCTCACCCGGCACGAAGTCCGAAAACGAGACGAGATGGTGCATCTGACACCGACGGAGTATCGGCTGCTGGCAGCGCTGCTGAAGGCCAAGGGCGCGGTGTTGACCTATCGCCAACTGCTCCACGATGTCTGGGGGCCTGGTTACGCCAACCGCACTCACTACCTGAGAGTCCACATGGCCAACCTGCGCCAAAAGCTGGAAGACGATCCTGCCCGCCCCCGCTACTTGATCACCGAACTCCAGGTGGGATACCGGCTGATCGGAATCTGAACGCAGTCAGCGCTGTGCGGTTTAGGTGCCCAGGGTCGACTCATGCGTCCTTGGGCAATCACGGACCTCATGGCGAGACCATGCGTCGCAGTGAAACGGGTGTGCTGCTCACCCAAGCACGATGGACAACCGACGCCCGTGACACACGTGCAAGTCGTTGACGCGCAAGGCCGTCTGCGTGCGCTTCCGCCGAGAAGTTGGCGCGGGTTTTGAGAGAAGAAAGGGCAAAAGAGAGTCGAACTGGGCGACTTTCGGGCGGCGCGCCTTTACCGCGTGGCACACGCAGAACGGCCCGCAGCCCCGCGTCGTCTGCGGAACCCAGAAACGAAAACGCCCAACCGATAGAGGTTGGGCGTTGAAATGTGGTGGCCAAGGGCGGAATCGAACCACCGACACGCGGATTTTCAGTCCGCTGCTCTACCAACTGAGCTACTTGGCCGGAAAGAACGAAATTATAGCAGCAAACCTTGCGCCTCCAGCAGGGGTCAGTTGCCGGCGCTGCGCTTGTTGCGCGAGAGGTCCACGCCCAGCTGTTTGAGCTTGCGGTACAGATGGGTGCGCTCTAGACCGGTTTTTTCGGCCACGCGGGTCATGCTGCCGTGCTCCTTGGCCAGGTGGAACTCGAAGTAAGCCTTCTCGAAAGCATCACGCGCTTCGCGCAAGGGGCGATCGAGCACGAAGACCTGCTCGGCCTGCGGCCCGGAGGACAGGCTGTTGCTCACTGAAGCACCGTGGTTGACACCCTCCGGTACGCGCTCGCGCGGCGCCGCCGCCGTGGTCAATGCCGGGGCCGCAGGACGCGGGGCCTGACGGGCCAATCCCTGCTCGACGGCGCGCAGCAACTTTTGCAAGGTGATGGGCTTTTCCAAAAAGGCCATGGCGCCATGCTTGGTGGCTTCCACAGCGGTGTCGATGGTGCCGTGCCCAGACATCATGATCACCGGCATCGTCAGCTGGCCGTTGGCGCCCCACTCTTTGAGCAAGGTGATGCCATCGACGTCGGGCATCCAGATGTCGAGCAACACGAGATCGGGTTGCATGCGCTCACGCAAGGCGCGCGCCTGGGCGGCATTTTCGGCCAGCTCCACGGTGTGCCCCTCGTCTGCCAGGATTTCCGACAGCAATGCGCGAATGCCAAGCTCGTCGTCTACTACAAGTATGGTGGCCATGCGGATGGTCAGGCCCCTGGACGGGCACCTGGGGTTGCGGTGTCGTCGCGGCCGCCCTCCTGAGCGGTCGCAAACCTAGAAAATGATATCGAAACTTGGGCCCCTCTCACTTCGGGGTTCTTCCCTCGCTGGGCGCTGCCCAGCCCTTCGGATGTGGTGAGGTTGGTCAGGCGGATGCGCGCAGCGTGTTCGTCGCAGATTTTCTTGACCACGGCCAGCCCCAGGCCAGTGCCTTTGCTCTTGGTGGTGACGTAAGGCTCGAAGGCGCGTTTGAGCACTTTGTCGAGGAAGCCCGGACCGTTGTCGGCCACGATCAAGCGCACCGCGCGCAGCTCGCCCGTGTCGGTGCGGGCAGCCTCGGTGTGCACCCGCACCTGGCCCTGGGGTCGCTCGGCCACGGCATCCAAGGCGTTTTGCAGCAGGTTGTGGATGACCTGACGCAGCTGCGCGGCATCCCCGAGGATGAGCGGCAAGCCGGGTTCGAGATCGACCTTGAGCCGCCCTTCTTCCTGCACCGAGCCGTACAGCACCAGCACTTCGCTGACCAGGTCATTGAGATCGATGGGGCGCAATTGAGCCGCCGGCAGGCGGGCGTAGTCACGGAACTCGTTGACGAGTTGCTTCATGCTCCCCACCTGGCTGACGATGGTCCCCACGGCCTTGGTCAGGAGCTGGCGGTCGGCTTCGTCGAGCTTGGCTTCGAGCTTGTGCTGCAGCCGCTCGGCCGACAGCTGAATCGGCGTGAGCGGGTTTTTGATCTCGTGGGCCAGGCGTCGGGCCACCTCGGCCCAGGCGACGGAGCGCTGGGCCGACATGACTTCGGTGATGTCGTCGAAGACGATGAGCCGGGCCTGTTGCGGCAACCAGGCCCCGCGGACCAACAGGGTCATGGGCTCGCGATCGACGCCCGCCTCGGCGCTGCTGAGCTCGAAGGATTGCTGCCAGTGATCGCGTTCGCCGCCTTCGTTGCCAGCGGCGTGTTGTTCGAATTGCTGCTCGATGGCCGTGGCGAAGTCTTGCAGGCCGGGCACCTCGGCCAACCGGCGGCCTTGGTAGGCGCCCAGCGGCAGGCGCAGGATGCGTGTGGCGCTGGGGTTGACGGTGTCGATGCGACCATCGGCCCCAAACACGATCACCCCTGCCGTGAGGTTGTCCAAGATGGTCTGCAAGTTGGTCTTGGCGCCTTCGAGTTCGCTGAGGCTGCGCTGGACGAGCGCGCGGGCATCGGACAGCTGCTGCGTCATGTCGGCAAACGAGCGCGTCAGTCCGCCCAGTTCGTCCCGGGAGGTGAACACCGGTTTGGGCGTGAGGTCGCCACGGGCCACTTGACGCACGCCTTCGGCCAGCAGCAACAACGGCCGGGCCAGCTGGTTGCCCAGGCCCACGGCGAGCAGCACCGCCCCAAAGACCGACAGGATGAGCGCCAGCGTGAGGGTGCCCAGGTACATGCGCTTGAGCCCTTGGCGGGCCAGCGCGCGTTGCTGGTATTCCCGATAGGCCTTTTGCACGGCCAAGGCATTGGCCGCCAAGGTCGCCGGCAGCCGTTGAGTGGCCTGGAGGTAGCGTTCTTCGGGACTGAGGCGAAAGCCGACCGAGGCCACATAGGCCACGGCACGGATGCGGGGCGGGCCGGCGTCTTCGTCCAGCCCTTCGAGTTGGGTGGCGATGCGCTGGCTGCGGGCCTGGCGCAGCAGTGCGGCCGGCGGCCGCTCGGGTGCCAGCGCCTCGCGCGACAGTCCAGCACTGACCAAGACTTGTCCGGCCCCATCGAGCAAGGCGGCATCTTCGGCGGCGAGTTGCTCACGGATGCGCTCCAACCCCAGGGCGTTGGCCCCGCCGCCGGCGTCGGCCAGCCGGTCGGCGGCCGCCCGGGTCTTGGCCGCGAAGTCATTGACCAGCGTGTCGAGGGTGACGCGGCCCAGGTTCAAGCCCGCATCCAAGGCGCCTTCGACCTCCACGTCGAACCAGGAATCGATGCTGTTGGCCACGAACTGGTAGCTCACGGTGTACAGCAGCACGCCGGGAATCACCCCCACCAGGGCGAAGATGCCGGCCAATTTGGCCAGCAGGCGGGAGCCGAACTTGCCGCGGCGCATGCGCACGGCCAGGCGCACCGCAGCGATGGCGAGGGCCAAAATGAGCACCGAGGCGATGATGGCATTGAAGCCCAGCAACCAGCCATAGTGCTGTTCGTACAGTCGGCGGTTGTCGCTGGCGAGCGCCAGCAAGAACATCAAGACCAGCACCGCGCCCGAGACGGCCACGCTGGACAGGACCCAGGCCCAACGGGTGGCTTTGCTCACGGCCGCTCTCCTGGGGTGCCGCTCAAGGGCGGTCGGGAATCACCAGCACGCTCTGGGCAGACAAGTCCCAGTGCGACTGGCCCCCGATGCCGATTTGGAAGGGCCGGGGCAAGACGCTGGTGTCCAGGCGGAAGACCAGCTCGGCGTAATGGCGCTCGCCGGCAGCCAGGCGAGAGCCGTCGGCGATTTTCCAGCCCACGGTGCGCTGCATGGTGCCCAGGGCCTCGTGCAGCGATTCGAATTGTTGGCTGAACGCCCCGGACTGGACCCGGTAGCGGCGTGTCAGCGGCTGGTAGGTGATGCGCCAGGACAGGCTGGCCGTGGCCACGCGCAGGTCGCGCCAGTACCAGCGGCTGCGGTAGGTGTTGACCTCGGCCTCGAACTGCAGCGGCACGCCTTTGATGAGGGCGTCTTCCACCGCACGAGGCAACTCGATGCGCGTGCTGAAGCTCAGCAACACGCCTTCGTCGCTGCGGTCGATCTCGACTTCGGACAGCATGATGCTGCCGTTGTGGGCCAGCGCACCCAGCGGCATGAGGCCAACGACCCCACCCAGGGCCAAGACCCAGGCGAGCAGCGCCCTGCGCGCGGCCCACAGCAGGCCTGTGGCCGCGGGGCCGGAGGCATCGGTCAAACGCGGCGCAACGGTCAGCACGGGTGGACGATCCGGGGTTCAGGCGGTTTTTTCGATCAAGGCGTAGTAGAAGCCATCGTGGTCGGCGACGGCCCGGGGTCCATTGTCAGGCACGGACAGGGCATGGCCGGGCGCCGGATGGGCCCGGGCCTGGGGATGGCGTTGCAAAAATGCGTCGATCTGGGCCTGCCCCTCGGCCCGAAAGACCGAGCACGTGCAATACAGCAAGACGCCTGCAGGACGCAGCAGCGGCCACAGCGCGTCCAGCATCTCGCGCTGCAGGGCCGCCAGCGCCTCGATGTCGCCGGGGCGGCGCAGCCACCGGATGTCGGGATGGCGGCGCACGATCCCCGAGGCGCTGCATGGCGCATCCAGCATGATCGCATCGAAGGGCCGGCCGTCCCACCAGGCCGCGGTGTGGCGCGCATCGGCAACCTTCAGTTCGGCTTGCAAGCCCAAACGGTCCAAGGTCTGGCGCACGCGCTGCAAGCGTTGAGCATCGCTGTCCAGGGCCAGCACCTCCAGGTCGGCCGACTCCAGCAGGTGGGCGGTCTTGCCGCCCGGGGCGGCGCAGGCATCGAGCACGCGCGCGCGCGGGGGCAAGCCCATGCCCAGCAGCAGCGGCGCGGCCCATTGGGCCGCCAGGTCCTGCACCGAGCACAGGCCTTGCGCAAAGCCCGGAATCTGCTCCACGGGCCGGGGACGGTCCAGCACCAAGCCGACCTCGCCCAGCGGGTGGCAGCGCAGGCCAGCCTCGGCCAATTGGCGCGCGTAAGCCTCGCGGTCGATGCGCCGGCGGTTGACCCTCAGGGTCATCGGTGGGTGCTGCTGCGCGGCATGCAGCAAGGCTTCCCACTCGGCAGGCCAGTCCTGACGCAGCCGTTGGATCCACCACGCGGGGTGGTTCCAACGCGCCTCGGGGTCGGCCTCGACGGCAGCCAAACACGCCTGGCGCTCGCGCAGAAACCGGCGCAGCACGGCATTGACCAGTCCGCAAGAGGTCCGGCTCTGCCGCTTGGCGGCCTCGACGGCCTGGTCCACCAGGGTGTGCTCGTCATAGCCCGAGTCGCGGCCTTGCACCAGCAAGGCCAAGGCGGTGCACAGCAGCGCCTCCACCGGTGGAGCCGGCGCGCGCGGCACCAGGTGGCGGCGCAAGGCGCGGGCGCGGCCCAGCTCGCGCATCACGGCAAAGCTCAGGGCCTGGGTGCCGGCGCGCGCCGGAGCCGCCACACGGGCGAGGGTTTCGGTCAGCGAGCGGCCCCGCCCCACGGCCAGCACGGCCTCAGCCGTGTGGTTCAACAAGCGGGACAAGGGCAAGGAAGGCGAGTTCACGACCCGAAGTCTAAGGGGGCAACACAAAAAACAAAGGGCCGCTGCACCGCAGCGGCCCCTCAGGCGCCAGGGCGAGGCTCAAGCCAGGCTATCGGCCCAGATGTTGCGGGCCCAGTTCCAAGCGTAGATGCCCTCCAGCTCGTTGGGCCCCGAGGACACGCCCCCCGAGCCGGCCACGGTCTTGAAGGTCTTCTCGGCTGGCACGTACTCGTGCACGCTGGCCACATGGATGACGTTCTTGCCGTCGACGAAGCTGTAGCAGGTGTTGGTCAGCATCGGCGCAGGATTGACCGGCCAGCCGCGCAGCTCGGCCACGACGGCCGCCGCCGCCACTTTGGCATGCGAGTTGGCCATGTGACCGCTCTTGGGCATCAAGGGCGCGGTTTGGATCGCATCGCCCAGCACGTGGATGTCCTTGGCGGCGGTGGACTCGAAGTTGAGGAAGTTCACGTGACACCAGCGTGCATTGGCATTGGCCAGGCCCGTGTCCACGGCGATCTTGCCTGCGCGCATCGGGGGCAACACGTTGAGCACGTCGGCCTTGACATCGTCATTGACTTCGAACTTGATGGTCTTGGTCTTGGCATCCACGGCCACGGCCTTGTGTTGCGGCCGGTACTCGATGATCCCCTTGTACTGCTCGGCCCAGACCTTTTTGAACAAAGGTCCTTTGGAGGTGACATCGGGGTTGGCATCGAGCAGCAACACCTTGGAGCGCGGCTTGGCGCGCTTGAAGTAGTCGGCCACTTGGCACACGCGCTCATACGGCCCCGGCGGGCAGCGGTAGGGGGCCTCGGGCACGGTCATCGCAAAGACGCCCCCATCGGGCATGGCCTCGAGCTGGCGGCGCAAGGCCAGGGTCTCGGGGCCAGCCTTCCAGGCCTGCAGGATCTGCCCGCTGTCATGGGCCGCCTTCAAGCCTTGGATCCTGTCGAACATCAGATCGATGCCCGGCGACAGGATCAGCTTGTCGTACGCGATCGTGGGGCCCGAGGCCAGCACCGCGACCTTCTTGGCCGGATCGATGCGGCTGACCATGTCACGCACCAAGCGCACGCCGTGGCGACGCACGAGGTTGTCGTAGGGCGTGGTGATCTCCTCCAAGCTGCGATGGCCACCCAGCACCAAGTTGGAGATGGGGCAAGACACGAAGGCGCTGTTGGGCTCGACCAGCACGACTTCGATCTGATAGTCCGACAGCAGGCGCACATACTTGGCCGCCGTGGCCCCACCATAGCCTGCGCCCACCACCAACACACGGGCTTTGGAGGGCACCCCGGTGGTCGCGCAGGCACTCAGGCCCAACACGCCGGCCGCCGCAGCGCCTTGGAGGAACGTTCGTCGTTGCAGCATGGTGGACCTCCTCACTTCTTCTGCGCGGCGAAATAGGCCGCAATCTGTTGGATCTGCTCGTCGCTATAGCCCTTGGCGAGCTGGTGCATCACCGTGGCCGTGCGCGCACCGGTCTTGAAGGCTTTCATCTGCTCGACGATGTAGCTTTGCGGCATGCCAGCCAGGGACGGCACTTGAGAGCCAGGCACCGCCTGCCCCGACGTGCCATGGCAATTGGCACACGTGGCCGCGAGGCTCCGAACGTAAAGAGACTGCGCATCTTGAGCGCCGGCCGCCCCAGCGGCCATCAAGGCCATTGCGGCCGCTGCGGACTTCAAGTTCATCGTGCGGACTCCTCAGGTTTTGAATATCAGTGAACATCAATATATTGGTCTGCCAGCGCTTTGGGACTAGGGGTATCCAGCAACACCGCGCACAAACGCAGCGCATCGCACGCGGCCGGATCCGGCGCCTGGCCTGGCGCGGCGCACTGCCATGCCGCATCGACCCAGGCCTTGAGCAGCACCGGCCGCTGCATCGCCGACAGACGCATCAGCCGATGCCAGGCCTGAACCCACGCATCGAGGTCGGGCGCGGACCATGTGGGCACCGCTTCTGGCCCCCAAAGCCCTTGCATCACACGCTGATACCAAGCACCGGCTTGCCCCTGTTCACACGCCTGTGCGTCGATGATTCTCGCCAGAAATGCCGTGACGGTGGTCACGTCTTTAGCCAAATGAGCAATATCGTTATCCCCCGTGGGCGGGGGAAGGCGCTGCGCCGCCCCGCTGAGCACGTGGCGCATCGCCAGCCAGCGCAGGCGATCCATGGGGCTGACATGACCATCGGCTTTCATGATGCGGCGCGCGGCCTCCACCAAGCTGCGGCGCTCGGCCAGGGGGGCCTTGGCGCAGCGGCGCAGCATCATCTCCCACACCGGCAGCCGCAGGCGGTGGCTGAGTTGCTCCAGCTCGGCCCGCACGGTCGGCGCCACGGCCAGCCCAGCGGTTTCCTCGGCCCAGGCCTGCCATTCGCGCGCTTGCCCGGGGGTGACCAGCAAACCCAGCACCGCGGCACGGCGCTCGCCCGGCCCCTGCCAGCGCTCGATGCGCGCCAACGCCTCCCGTTCATGCTGCGCCAGCCCGTCCCCGGCGGGGTCCGGCGCGGCATCGTGGCGCCTAGCGTCCGTCGGCGCTGCCGCAGCCGCCGCCTCGGCCGGCCGCGTGAGGCCCACGGCGCCCGCCCCATCGGCCGGAAGGTCCTCGGCAGCAGCGACCCAGCCGGCCATCGGTTGGGTCAGCGGCGCGTCGTCGTCTTCGGCAGGCAGCACCCGCGCAGCCAGGGGCACCACCTCGAAGCCATAGATGCGGCGAATGCGCTCGGCCAGTGGAGGGTGGGTGGCAAAGAGGTCCCAGCGCACGCGCGAGACGAACAGCAGATGCGACAGGCTCTCGACTTGCGGGTGGGCCATGCGATGGCTGCCCCGCCAAGCCTGATCGGCGATTTTGCGCAAAGCTCCACCGATGCCTTCGATGCTGCGCGTGTACTTCACCGCCGAGGCATCGGCCAGGAACTCGCGCTGGCGCGAGACGGCCGCCTTGAGCAAGCGCCCGGCGAGCCAGCCCAGCGCCCCCACGGCCATGAGGGCCAGGCCGACCAAGACCCCCGCCTTGCGCCGGCCCATCGCATCGGGCTCGACCAGCGTGCGGCCAAAGATATAGATCATCTGCAGGCCCCACACCAGGCCGATCAGGCGCATGTTGAGCCGGGTGTCGCCGTGAAACAGATGGCTGAACTCATGCGCCACGACGCCTTGGAGTTCATCGCGCGTGAGCCGCTCCAGTGCGCCGCGGGTGACCACAATCACCGCGTCATCGGCATCCCAGCCTGCGGCAAAGGCGTTGATGGCCTGCTCGCCTTGCAGCACATAGACCGGCGGCGGCTTCATGCCCACGGCCAAGGCCACTTCATCGACCACGTTGCGCAAGCGTTTTTCGTACAGATCGCCCACCCGGCCCTGCGGCGGATCGATGGGCACACCACCGGCCAGGCGGGCCACATGGGCACCGCCTTCGCGCAAACGCAGCGTTTCGAACCAGCAGCCCCCCAGCACGAACAACAAGGTCAGTGCGGTGTTGGTCTCGAAGAACAGCGGGGGAAAGCCCTGAGTCCACGGAAAGCTCAGCCGGTAGATCAACGCCAAGACGCCGTTGACCGCCAGCACCAGCAGCACCAGCACCAGGGCGAACAAGTACAGCAGGCGCCGCGAGGCGGTCTGCGCGGCTTCCTGATGTTCGCGAAAGCGCATCGCCATGGGGGTTCAGCGCCAGCCTGCCAGGGCCTGTTCAGAACTGGACACGCAAGGTTTTGCGTTCCTCGTCGCTGGCGGTGGACTGCAGCATGCCTGCCGGTCTGAAGCCGAAGAGCCCGGCGATGAGGTTGGTCGGAAACTGCTGCGCGGCATTGTTGTAGTCGAGCGCCACATCGTTGAAGGCCTGGCGCGCGAAGGCCACCCGGTTTTCGGTACTGGTGAGCTCTTCGGACAGCTCGCGCAGGGTTTGGTCGGCTTTGAGTTCGGGGTAGTTCTCGACCACCGCCATCAGCCGCGCCAGTGTGCCCTCCAGGGTCTGCTCGGCCACCGCCAGCGCGCCCACCGCAGCGGCATGCGTGGGCTTGGCCCGCACATGCTCGGCCGCGGAGCGGGCTTGGTTGCGCGCAGCGATCACCGCTTCCAGCGTCTCGCGCTCGTGGGCGATGTATTGCTTGGCCGTCTCCACCAGGTTGGGGATGAGGTCGTAGCGCCGCTTGAGCTGCACGTCGATCTGGGCAAAGGCATTGCCAATGGCATTGCGCAAGCGCACCAGCCGGTTGTAGGCCCCCACGGCCCAAAACACCAACACGGCCACGACCACCCAGCCCAGCACTTGTGTGGTGCTCATCGAGGATCCCCCATGGCAGTCTCGTTCCCGCGACTCTACTACGATCGCGCGATACGCCAGCGCGCGCCGGCTGCCGGGCTCGGGTTCAGCTCAGCTCGGCCGCCGGCTCACCGGCAAGGTATTGGGCATGCCCGCGCGCACGCAGCTCGCAGGCCGGACACTGCCCGCAGCCGCGGCCCCAGGCATGGCGCGGCTCACGCTGGCCCAGGTAACAGGTGTGCGTGTGTTCGACGATCAAGTCCACCAGCGCGGTCCCGCCCAGTCTTTCGGCCAGCGTCCAGGTTTGGGCTTTGTTCAGCCACATCAGCGGTGTTTCCACCGTCATCGGGGTGTCCATGCCCAGACTGATGGCCACTTGCAAGGCTTTGAGCGTGTTGTCGCGGCAGTCCGGGTAACCGGAGTAGTCGGTCTCGCACATGCCGCCCACCAACACACTGGCCCCACGCCGATAGGCCAGCGTGGCCGCCAGGGTCAAGAACAAGAGATTGCGCCCAGGCACGAAGGTGTTGGGCAGGCCATGGGCCTGCATCTCGATGGCCCGCTGCCGGGTCAGGGCCGTGTCGCTGAGCTGGCCCAGCAAGGCCAGATCGAGCACATGGTCGTCGCCCAGGCGGCTGGCCCACCCTGGGAACGCCCGCCGCAACTCGTCGCGCACGGTGAGCCGGCACGCCAGCTCGACGCGGTGGCGCTGGCCATAGTCGAAACCCACGGTCTCCACATGCGCAAAGCGCGACAGCGCCCAGGCCAGGCACACGGTGGAATCCTGCCCGCCGCTGAAGAGCACCAGCGCCGTGCGGGAATCAGCCACGCCGCTCTCCTTGTCCCAGCACGATGTACTTCAAGGAGGTCAGCCCGTCCAGGCCCACCGGTCCGCGGGCGTGGAATTTGTCGGTGGAGATGCCGATCTCGGCGCCCAGGCCATATTCGAATCCATCGGCAAAGCGCGTGCTGGCATTGACCATCACGCTGGCCGAATCGACTTCGCGCAGGAAACGCATCGCGTTGGGATGGTGCTCGGTCAGGATGGCATCCGTGTGATGCGAGCCGTAGCGGTTGATGTGCGCGATGGCCTCGTCGAGGTCTTTGACCAGCTTGATGCTGATGATGGGCGCGAGGTATTCCTCGAACCAGTCCTGCTCGGTGGCGTCCACGAGCTTGGCGCCCGGCACGGACGCGAGCAGCGCCTTGGCGGCCGCATCGCAGCGCATCTCCACGCCCTTGGCGGCGAAGATCGCGCCGATGCGGGGCAAAAAGGCCGGGGCGATGGCCTCATGCACCAGCAAGGACTCCGCCGCATTGCAAGGGCTGTATTTCTGCGTTTTGGCGTTGTCGGTGACGGCCACGGCCAACTCGAGATCGGCCCAGGCATCGACATAGACATGGCAGTTGCCGTCCAAGTGCTTGATCACCGGCACGGTGGCCTCACGGCTGATGCGCTCGATCAAGGACTTGCCACCACGCGGGATGATGAGGTCCACGTACTCGGGCATCGCGATCAAACGGCCCACCGCCTCACGATCGGTGGTTTCGATCAGCTGCACGCCCTCGGGCGGCAGGCCAGCGGCCTGCAGGGCCTGCTGCACCAGCTTCCACAGCGCCAGGTTGGAGTGCAGCGCCTCGGAGCCGCCGCGCAGCACGCAGGCATTGCCGCTCTTGATGCCCAGCGACGCAGCCTCGATGGTGACGTTGGGGCGGCTTTCATAGATCATGCCGAACACCCCGATGGGCACGCGCATCTGGCCCACGGTGATGCCACTGGGGCGACGGCGCAGGTTGATCATCTCGCCCACTGGATCGGGCAGAGCCGCCACCTGCTCGCAGTTTTCGGCCATTTGTGCCACGACCGCATCGCTGATGCGCAGCCGATCGACCATGGGCGCGGCCAAGCCGCGGTCCTGCGCGGCCGCCAGGTCCTTGGCGTTCTGGGCCTGCAGGTGCGGCCCATGCTCGCGAATCAAGGCGGCCAAGCGCCGCAAGGCATCGTTCTTGGCTGCGGTGGACGCCGCAGCCATGCGGGCGGCGGCCGCGCGAGCGGCTGCACCCACTTGGGTCATGTAAGCCTGGAGATCGATGGGGGTCATCCCGGCATTGTCGCAAATCCAGCCGGCCGCCGCCGGGCTCACAGCCGCGACAACAGGGCCAGCCACAGCGGCCCGGTGAGCACGAAGGCCAAGGTGGACAACACCAGCGTGGCCGTGGTTTCGGCCTCTTGGCAGCCATAGCGTTGCGAGAACATCAGCGCATTGGTGCCCGAGGGCAGCGCCGCGCACATCACGATCACCGTCAGCGGCAGGCCCGACAAGCCAAACACGAAGTGCCCCACGGCCAGCACCAGCGCCGGCTGGGCCACGAGCTTGGCCGCGGTGAGCCCAGCGGCTGCGCGCAGTGAGCCCTGCAAGCCATAGTGGGCCAGCGACATGCCGATGGCCACCAGGCACACCGGCACGACGGCCTGCCCCAGCATGGACAGGATTTCGTCAGCCGCCGGCGGAATCGGCAAGCCCGCCAGATTCCAGCCCATGCCCACCAGCACCGGCAGCACCACCGGGTGGATGAGGGTGTGGCGCACCGTGAGCTTGAGCGTGTTGCTCAGGCGGGAGCGGCCGCCCTGCGCGCGCGAGGCCGCGCGCGCCAAGTCGAGCTCCACCAACACCGTCAACAGGCTCAGCAGGATGAGCGCGTGCAAGCTGACGATGGCCAGGTGGATCGACAACCCCGCCTCACCGAACAGCGCCAGCGCGATCGGGATGCCCAGCTGCACGGTGTTGCCGAAGGTGGCGGTGATGGCGCGCACGCTGGGCTCGGCCGGCGCGCCTTTGGCCCCAGCGGTCTGTGTGCGTCGCCAGCCATAGAGAGCCAGCAACAGCCCCACCACGGGCATGAAATACGCCAGGATCACCGTCCAGGGCAAGGCGGCGAAGTCGATGCGCGCGGTGGTGCGAAACAGCAGCGCCGGCGCAAACAAGTAGAACGCAGCATTGGACAGCGAGCGCGCCGTCTGGCCACCGCCGAAGAACTTGGCCCGCCCCGCCAGCCAACCGATCGTCACGACGATGAAGATGGCCAGCAGCTTCAGAAAGACCGCCGAGCTCATTCCTTGGCGACCGCCTTCTTCGCCGCCGGGGTCTTCTTGGCCGCCGTCTTGGTCGCACGCGGCTCGAACTCGAAACCGACCTTGCCTTCTTTGGCGTCCCACACCAGGTGGGCCTTGAACTTGCGACGCGTTTTGTTGGAGACGAAGTTCTCCAGCAAATCGGTCTTGCCGGTGGCCAGCAGCTTGCTCATCTGCTCGCGCGCCACGGGCTGCTGCAGGATGATCTTGCCGCTCTTGAAGTCGCAGGTGATGGGCGAGCCCACGGCGTGTTCGCAAACGTAGCTGGTGCCGTGTTCGTACACATGCCCCTTGCATTTGGGGCAGGCGCCCAAGGACTCTTGGCCACTGAAGTCCACCGGCTGGCCATCTTGTGCCTGCTTGGCATCCTCGCCGAAATCGAACTCGAGCTTGTAGTTGCCCAGATCTTCGTCATAGACCAGCTTGAGCTCGGCCGAGAACGGCCAGCCGGCCTTGGAGCGAAAGCCGTCCAGCGGGCCGATCTTCTTGTGAGCGAGGAATTGCTCGACCTCGTGCAGCTCGAAGCTGCGGCCCCCGGGAATCTTGCTGATCGAAAAGCCGCAGCCGTCTTCGTTACCCGTCTTGCCCGTGCAGCTGAAGCGCCGATAGTTCTCTTTGACCACCCCGCCGCAGTTGGGGCATGGCGTCTTGAGCGTGGCGTAATCGCCCGGGATGGTGTCGCGATCGTACTCCTTGGCCTTTTGCACGATGCGCTGCGTCATCGCGGCGATCTCGGCCATGAAGGCTTCGCGCGACAGCTTGCCCTTCTCCATTTGGGCGAGCTGGTACTCCCAGTTGCCGGTGAGTTCGGGCTTGGTGAGGTCTTCCACGTCCAGGCCGCGCAGCAGTGTCATGAGCTGGAATGCCTTGGCGGTGGGAACGAGTTCGCGCCCTTCCCGCACGAGATACTTCTCTTGGATCAAGCCTTCGATGATGGCCGCGCGGGTGGCCGGGGTGCCCAGGCCCTTGTCTTGCATGGCGGCTTTGAGCTCTTCATCGTCCACCAGCTTGCCTGCCCCTTCCATGGCCGACAGCAGCGTGGCTTCGGTGTAGCGCGCCGGCGGCCGGGTCTTGGTGGCATGGATGGCCACCTCCTCGGCGCGCACGGTCTCACCCGGCGTCACTGCCACGAGGTTGGCATCGTCTTCTTGCGCCTCCTTGCCATAGACGGCCAGCCAGCCCGGCTGCACCAGCACCTTGCCCTGGGTTTGGAAGCTGTAGGTTTGCCCCTGGTCCTGCACCGTGGTGATGCGGGTGGTGACCAGGTATTCGGCCGGCGGGTAGAACACCGCCAGAAAGCGCTTGACCACCAGGTCATAGAGTTTGGCCTCGGCCTCGGTCAGGCTCTTGGGCGGCTGCAAGGTCGGAATGATGGCAAAGTGGTCCGAAACCTTGCCGTTGTCGAACACCCGCTTGTTGGGCTTGATGTAGCCCGCCTGGATCGCCTTGGCCGCATGAGGCGCCAGCTCGCGCAACGGGCCCGGCAGGTCTTCGCCGGCAATCATCTCGATCGTCTTTTTGACCACGCCGAGGTAGTCCTCGGGCAAAGCGCGCGAGTCGGTCCGCGGGTAGGTCAACACCTTGTGCTTCTCGTACAAGGCCTGCGCCAGCGACAGCGTGGTCTTGGCCGAGAAGCCGAAGCGGGAATTGGCCTCGCGCTGCAGCGTGGTCAGGTCGTACAGCAGCGGGCTGCTCTGGGTGCTGGGCTTGGCCTCTTCGGTGACGGTGCCGGCGCGGCCACGCACCGCCTCGGCGATGGCCTGGGCTTGCTCGGCCGACCACAGCCGGTCGGCGCGCAGCTCGGGGTCGGCCTCGTTCTTCTTCCAGGCCGGGTCGAACCACTTGCCCTCGTAAGTGCCCGTCTGGGCCGCGAAGGTGGCGCGCACCTCCCAGTAGTCACGCGGCACGAACTTGCGGATCTTCTCCTCGCGCTCGACCACGATCGACAGCGTGGGCGTTTGCACGCGGCCCACGGTGGTCAGGAAGAACCCCCCGTCGCGCGAATTGAAGGCGGTCATCGCCCGCGTGCCATTGATGCCCACCAGCCAGTCGGCCTCGCTGCGGCTGCGCGCGGCCTCCGACAGGCCGCGCATCTCTTCGTCGCTGCGCAGTCGCTCGAAGCCTTCGCGAATGGCTTGGGGCGTCATGCTTTGCAACCACAGCCGGCGAATGGGCTTGTTCAAGCCCCCGCGTGCCGGCGTGGCGTACTGCACGATGAGGCGAAAGATCAATTCGCCCTCGCGCCCGGCGTCGCAGGCATTGATGAGTTCGGTGACGTCTTTGCGGCGAATGAGCTTGACCAGCGTGTTGAGCCGGCCTTTGCTCTTGTCGATCGGATGCAGCTCGAAATGCGGCGGGATGACCGGCAGGTGAGCAAAGCTCCACTTGCCGCGCTTGACGTCGTAGGCCTCGGGCGCCTTGATTTCCACCAAATGGCCCACGGCGGAACTGACGATGTAGCGCTCGTTCTCGAAATACTCGTCGTGCTTTTCGAATTTGCCGCAGACAGGCGTGAGCGCTCGCACGATGTCTTGTGCGACGGACGGCTTCTCGGCAATCACCAGGGCTTTGCTCATGGATCTCGTGTGGGGGTCAGGAAAGGGGGCGGCGAGCCGGCCACGCAGCGCGCCTAGCGCGCGGCCCCTACAATGCCGCTGCCTCGCGCGTGCGCGCACGCACGCGCGCGCTCCCACATTTCAATGTACCCAAAGTCGACCATGACGCAAGCTCGGCCCTCCCGTTCCCCCCGCGCCGCCGCGGGGTCCGCTGCCCCAGCTCGGCGGCGGCGCATCCAGGTGCGCCGCTCCAGCGTGCACGGCAAAGGGGTGTTCGCCGTGGCGCCCATCCGCGCCGGCGAGCGCATCATCGAGTACAAGGGCGAAGTCATCACTTGGGCCGAAGCCTTACGCCGCCACCCGCACGACCCGAGCGACCCGCACCACACGTTCTACTTCCACATCGACGACGGCCATGTGATCGACGCCAAGTACGGCGGCAACGCCGCACGCTGGATCAACCATGCCTGCAACCCCAATTGCGAAGCCGACGAAGTCAATGGCCGCGTGTTCATCAAGGCCTTGCGTGACATCGCCCCTGGCGAGGAGCTGTTCTACGACTACCGCCTGGTGATCGACGAGCGCTACACGCCCAAACTGAAAAAGCAGTACGAATGCCGCTGCGGTGCACCGAACTGCCGCCGCACCATGCTCGCCCCGAAGCGATGAGCACCTTGCGCTGGCCGGTCGAAGACCTCTGGGAACGGCTCGAACCCCAGCTGCCGGGGTTGAGCGTGGAGGTGCTGGCCGAGGTCGACTCCACCAACACCCGGCTGCTGGAACGCGCACGTCAGGGCGATACCGCCGCCTGTCTGCTGGTGGCCGAGCGCCAACACGCCGGGCGCGGCCGCCAAGGGCGGGCCTGGCAGTCGGCGCCGGGGGCTTCGCTGACCTTTTCACTGGGCTTGCCGCTGTCGCCGCAGCGCTGGGGCGGACTGTCGCTGGCCGTGGGCGTGGCCCTGGCCGAGGCGCTGCACCCGCTGCTGCGCATCAAGTGGCCCAACGATTTGTGGACGCTCGACGACCACGGCGCCCCCGCCGGCAAGCTGGGCGGCATCTTGATCGAGACCCAGGGCCATGCCAGTGCCACCCGCCATGTGGTGGTGGGCGTGGGCCTGAACATCGAGGCGCCGCCGGCCCTGCCCGACCCGCGCCATCCGGTGGCTTGGCTGCGCCAGCTCGACCCGGGCCTCACCGCCGCCGAGGCCCTCACGGCGGCCGCCACCGCTTTGGTGGGCGCACTCAAGATGTTCGAGCTGCGCGGCTTTGCGGCCTTTGCGCGGCGTTTCGCAGCCCGTGATTTATTGCGCGGCCGCCGTGTGCGCACCACCAAGCCGGAGCTGCCCGAAGCCCAGGCCGAAGGGGTCGACGAGGATGGCGCTTTGCTGCTGCGTGACGCGCACGGCCTACACCGTCTGGACAGCGGCGAGGTGAGTGTGCGCCCATGTTGAGACTGCTGGTGCTCGTGCTGCTGCTGGCCAACCTGGGCTACTACGCCTGGACGGCCGGTCATTTGCACGGCCTGGTGTCGATCTCGCCGAGCCCACGCGAGCCCGAACGGCTCCAGCGCCAGGTGCGTCCCGAGCTCGTGCAAATCCACACCGCGCCGCAGGCGACTGCGCCTTCTCAGCCCGAGGCGGCCTCGGCGGCTGAGCCACAGGACGCCCCGGCGCTGCCCGCCCCAGCCTCGGCCGCCAGCGAGGCAGCCCAGAGCAGCTGCTTGGAGATCGGCCCCTACACCGAGGCCGAGTACGCCGCCGTGCAAACGACCTTCTCGCAGGTGCTGCAAGGTGTGGACTGGAGCGCGCAGCGCGAGGAGCACGGCGGGGTGTTCCTGGTCTACTTGGGCAAGTACCCCAGCCGCGAGGCGCTGCTGCGCCGGCAAGAGGAACTGCGCGCAGCCGGCATCCGCGCTGAAGAGCTGCGCCATTCGCCCGGCCTGGAGCCCGGGCTGACGCTGGGCCGCTTCAACTCGCGCGAAAGCGCCGAGCGGCGGGCCTTGGCCTTGGCCGATCGCGGTGTGCGCGCGGCCCGCGTGCTGACGATCACGCCACCGGCCGTGCGTGTGCAGGTGCGCATCCCCGCGGCCAGCGCCGAACTTCAAACGCGCTTGGAGGACCTGGCCCCGCGGCTGCAGGGGCGTCGGCCCGCGCCCTGTGAGGTTGCGCCCGACGCGCGCCCCTGATCCTACGGGGACACGAAAAAGGGCTCCCGCAGGAGCCCTGAGGTCAACGACGAGCGCCGATCACTTCGAGGCCACCACGCGGGCCATTTCCAACACCTTGTTGGAGTAGCCCCATTCGTTGTCGTACCAGGCCACGAGCTTGACGAAGGTGGAGTCCAAGGCGATGCCGGCTTCGGCATCGAAGATCGAGGTGCGCGGGTCGCCACGGAAATCGGTGGCCACGACCTTGTCTTCGGTGTAGCCCAGCACGCCTCGCAACGCGCCTTCGCTTTGGGCCTTCATCTCGGCGCAAATCTCGGCATAGGTGGCGGGCTTCTCCAGTTCACAGGTGAGGTCAACCACCGACACGTCGGAGGTGGGCACGCGGAAGGCCATGCCGGTGAGCTTCTTGTTGAGCTCGGGGATCACCACGCCCACGGCCTTGGCCGCGCCGGTGCTGGAGGGAATGATGTTCTCGAGGATGCCGCGGCCGCCGCGCCAGTCCTTGTTGCTCGGCCCGTCCACCGTTTTTTGCGTGGCCGTGGCCGCGTGCACGGTGGTCATCAGGCCGCGCTTGATGCCCCATTTGTCGTGCAGCACCTTGGCCAGCGGCGCCAAGCAATTGGTGGTGCAAGACGCATTGGAGATGATGGCCTCGCCGGCATATTTGGTGTGGTTGACGCCGTAGACGAACATCGGGGTGTCGTCCTTGGACGGCGCAGACATGATCACTTTCTTCGCGCCGGCGCTCAGGTGCTTGCCAGCGGTGTCTTTGGTGAGGAACAAACCGGTGGATTCCACCACGATGTCGGCGCCGACCTCGCCCCATCGCAGCTCGGCCGGGTCTTTCACGGCACTGAGGCGGATCTTCTTGCCATTGACCACCAAGGTGCTGCCTTCGACGGCCACCTCGCCATCGAAGCGACCATGCACCGAGTCGTACCGCAGCATGTAGGCCAGGTAGTCGGGTTCGAGCAAGTCGTTGATCGCCACCACCTCGATGTCCGGGAAGTTCTTCACCGCCGCGCGGAACACCATGCGCCCGATGCGCCCAAAGCCGTTGATGCCGATTCTGATGGTCATGATTGCGCTCTCCTAGAGAAAAGTCGATCTGTGTCGCTCATGAAAAACGGGGGCGCCGTCGTCGGTCGCCCCCGCTCTTCGACTCACTGTGCCAGCACGGCGCGCACGGTGGCCGCCACATTCTCCGGCGTGAAGCCAAAGTGTTTGAACAGCACACCGGCCGGCGCCGATTCGCCATAGGTATCGATGCCGACCACCGCGGCGCAGCCGTACTTCCACCAGAAGTCGGTAACGCCAGCTTCCACCGCGATGCGGGGCAGCCGCGCAGGCAGCACCTGGCTCTTGTAGGCAGCGTCCTGGCGGTCGAAGACGGTGCTCGACGGCATGGACACCACGCGCACCGCGATGCCCTGCACGGCCAGCAACTGCTGCGCATGCAAGGCCAGCTGCACCTCGGAGCCGGTGGCGATGAGGACGGCCTGCGGCTTTTTCTGCAGCCCCACTTCGCTCGGCTCGGCCAGCACATAGGCCCCGCGCGCGATGTCCTCCAGCCCCGCCTTGGGCGCATAGGGCAGGTTCTGACGCGACAGCAGCAAGGCCGTGGGGCGATGTTTGTTTTGCAGCGCGCAGGCCCAGGCCACCGCGGTCTCGGCGGTATCGGCCGGACGCCAGACATCCAAATTGGGGATCAGACGCAGGCTGGCCGCATGCTCGATCGACTGGTGGGTCGGGCCGTCTTCGCCCAGTCCGATGGAGTCGTGCGTGAACACGTGGATCACGCGCTGCTTCATCAGCGCGGCCATGCGGATGGCGTTGCGAGAGTAATCGCTGAAGGTCAGGAAGGTGCCGCCGTAGGGAATGTAGCCACCGTGCAGCGCGATGCCGTTCATGATGGCGGCCATGCCGAACTCGCGCACCCCGTAGTTGATGTGCCGCCCGCCGTTGGGCTCGCCGCTGACCGCATCGAAGCGCAACGCCGGCGTGCTCTTGGTCTGGGTGAGATTGGAGCCGGTCAAATCGGCCGAGCCGCCCAGCAGCTCCGGCAGCGCCGCGGTGAAGGCCTCGAGCGCGATCTGGCTGGCTTTGCGGGTGGCCACGGTCTCGGCCTTGGCATGGGCCGCCACGGCCGCATCCACCGCCACCTGGGCGAACGAGGCAGGCAGCTCGCCGCGGATGCGGCGCTCGAATTCGGCGGCCAGCTCGGGATGCGCGGCCCGGTAAGCCTCGAAGCGGGACTGCCAGTCGCGCTGCAGCGCCGCACCAGTCTGGCGGGCATCCCAAGCCGTGTAGGCCTCGGCCGGAATCACGAAGGGGTCATGCACCCAGCCCAAGGCGTCGCGCGTGGCGCGAATCTCCTCCACGCCCAGGGCCTCGCCATGGACCTTGGCCGTGCCGGCCCGGTTCGGCGAGCCCTTGCCGATGGTGGTCTTGCACACGATCAGCGTGGGCCGGTCGGTGCTGCGCTTGGCCTGGGCGATGGCCGCATCCACTGCCTGCACGTCATGGCCGTCCACGTCGTCGATGACTTGCCAGCCGTAGGCCGCGAAGCGCTGGGGAGTGTCATCGATGAACCAGGGATCGACCTGGCCGTCGATGGAAATGCCGTTGTCGTCGTACAGCGCAATGAGCTTGTTGAGCTTCCAGGCACCAGCCAAGGCGCAGGCTTCGTGGCTGATGCCTTCCATCAAGCAGCCGTCGCCGAGAAACACGTAGGTGTAATGATCGACGATGCGGTGCTCGCCACGGTTGAACTCATGCGCCAGCAATTTCTCGGCCAAGGCCATGCCCACGGCATTGGTCAAGCCCTGCCCCAGCGGACCGGTGGTCGTCTCCACGCCCGGCGTGATGCCCACCTCGGGATGCCCCGGGGTCTTGCTGTGCAACTGACGGAAGCGCTTGATCTCCTCCAGCGACAAGTCATAGCCGCTCAGGTGCAGCAGCGCGTAGATCAGCATCGAGCCGTGCCCATTGGACAGCACGAAGCGGTCGCGATCGGGCCACTGCGGGTCGGCCGGGTTGTGGCGCAAGTGGCGACTCCACAGCGCCACGGCCATCTCGGCCATGCCCATGGGGGCACCGGGGTGGCCCGAATTGGCGGCCTGCACGGCATCCATCGCCAGGGCGCGGATCGCATTGGCCATCAAGGTGGTGTTCTGGAGGGTCGAGGGGGTCTGGGCACTCATGTCCATGAGAAAACCTGCCGCTGCGGCTGTGCATCCCGGCGCCGCCGACGGCATGCGCGGATGGGACGGGGGTTGGATCGGGGAATCCCGCATTGTAAGTCGGCGCGGATAATCACCCCGCTGGGGGCCCGCCGGGCCTCCGAAGGCCCTTTGTTGCGCGCATGGACAACCTCAAAGCCCTGATCCTGGCAGCCGGCCGCGGCGAACGCATGCGCCCGCTGACCGACCACACCCCCAAGCCGCTGTTGCCGGTGCACGGCCGGCCCTTGATCGAATGGCATTTGCTGGCCCTGGCACGCGACGGCGTGCGCGAGGTGGTCATCAACACCGCCTGGCTGGAGGCGCAGTTCCCAGCCACCTTGGGCGATGGCTCGCGCTTCGGGCTGCGCATCCACTACTCGATGGAAGGTCGCGACCATGGCGGGGCACTGGAGACCGCCGGTGGCATCGCCAAGGCCCTGCCGTGGCTGGGCGAATGCTTCTGGGTGGTCTCCGGCGACATCTTCGCCCCCGATTTCCGCTTCGACGCCGCGCGCGCGCAGGCCTTTGCCGCAGGCTCGCGGCTGGCCCATCTGTGGCTGGTGCCCAACCCGCCGTACCACCCGCGCGGCGACTTCGGCATCGGCGCCGACGGCCTGGGACTGAGCGAACCGCCGCAGACCGTGCCGCGCCATACCTACGCCAACCTGGCGCTGATGCGCGCCGAGTTGTGCCGCCACCTGCCCGTGGGGCGTCCTGCCGCGCTGGGCCCGCTCTTGCATGAGGCGATGCGTCGCCGCCAAATCAGTGTCGAAATGTATACAGGCCGCTGGGAAAACGTCGGAACCCCCGCACAATGGGAAGCCTTGTCGGCACCGCTGCCGTTTGGCACAGCACCGCCCCCGGAGGACCGAACATGAAGGAGCTGCTCGTCGGAATGCTGGCGGCCGTGGCCTTGGCGGCCTTGCTGGAAGTGGGCGTGATCAAGGCCCTGCGCGGCGTGCAACTGGCGGCCTCGCCCTTGTCCGGCGAAGGCTTGGATTCCTTCGTCTACGACCGCTCCTTGCTCACGCCGCAGCGCGACCTGGCGATCGTCTGGGCCGGTCTGATCTTGGCCGGCGTGCTGGGAGCCTGTGCCTGGGTCTTCGATCGGCCCGGGCTGTGGGTGCCCGCGGGGCTGGCCTGGTGCGCCGCCCTGGGCTGGGACTGGTGGACCTGGGAACGCGCCGCAGCCAGCGTGAAGTCCGTGAGCTGGCGGCGCGGCTGGCGGCATTCCACCCGTCGAGTGCCGGTCTCGCGCGTGGCCGAGGTGCATGTGGTGGAAAAGCGCTGGCTGGGACCACTGGGCACCTGCTACATCGCGCTGACCCTGGACGACGGCAAAGCCGTCAAACTCCCCCATACGGCCACGCTGGGCAGCCTGAGTCGGGTGGAAGACGTGGCCAATTTCATCCGGCTGCAAATCCAGCAAGTGCGTGAACTGCAACAGCGGCGGGCCAACGAGCGGCGGCGCGCGAGAGCACAGCGCGAGCCCAAGGACCCGCAAGAGCGCGAACTGCGACGCAAGCTGGTCGAGCTGCGCCGCGCCCAGAGCGAAAAGGCTCAGTAGCTCAGGTTGAGCTGATACACCGCGGTGGTGCCACTGGTT
Source organism: Caldimonas taiwanensis NBRC 104434 (assembly GCF_001592165.1). Classification (NCBI taxonomy): domain Bacteria; kingdom Pseudomonadati; phylum Pseudomonadota; class Betaproteobacteria; order Burkholderiales; family Sphaerotilaceae; genus Caldimonas; species Caldimonas taiwanensis. Next base: position 294,469 of record NZ_BCWK01000001.1, on the reverse strand, counting down.
TCGTGCCCGACGATGAGCAGGGGCTGGCCATGGGGGGAGTCGGCCGCCGAAATCAGCGCCAGGCCCTCAAGGCCGCGGTCGCCACCCGCGCCTTCGCGCGTGTTCAGGTCGGTGACAAAGCGGGGCGCCGCGGGGTCGCTCACGTCATAGACCATCACCCCACCCACACGCTCCAGACCGATGAAGGCGAAGGTCTTCGCGCCGAAGCGGCCCAGCACCACGCCCTCGGGCTCGGGGCCTTTGCTGGGGCTGCGGCTATCGAGCGTGTTGTTGTCGTTGCTGGCGTTGAAGGCGTAGTCATGACCTGGCGTGCCCGCCAAGGCCGCCGTGCGCTGCTCGAACTCGTCGCCCGAGTCGTACACCTGCCTGACGTCGGCGGTCCAGATCGAGAAGGATCGAGCACCGAAGGCGTACAGCTCGGTGCAGCGACCGGCGCTGTTCTTGCCGTCCAGCCCGCCGTTGGGCGTGGTGGTGATGCGCAGGCGGCCCAGGTGGGAGTCGAACAGCAGGTTGGCGGCGTCCGGCCCGAAGATCGCCGGCTCCAGGCCGTTGGTGCAGTAGGCCCGCACGCGCGTCTCCTCGTTGAAGCCCGGCCAATCGTGCGCATCGCCTTCGTTGGCGGTGATGAGGTAGGTCTGGCCGCCGACCGTGTAGCTGGCGATGGCATCGGGCAGGTAGAGCCCGCGCACCGGCACCGGCGCGATGCGCACCGCGGGGGTGCCGCTGTTGGTGTGGGTGCCGCCGTCTTCGTCGCTCACGTCCATGCCCATGCCGGCAAGACTATGGTCCTTGAAGCCCAGCGGGCGGATGGACGTGACCGTGGCCATCTCGATGTCCACGATGGCGATCGCGTTGTTCTCCTGCAGCGTCACGTAGGCCGTGCGGCCATCGTCCGAGACGGCGATGTACTCGGGCTCCAGATCCTGCGCCACGGTGGCATTGGGGCCGTAGATGCGCACGCCAGCCGCGCGCAGCGAGGCCGCCTGGTTGTTGAAGGCCGCAAACCCCGCCGTGCGGGCCGTGACGGTGAGGGTGGCCTGGGTGGGCGTGAGCGCCGGCAGGTCGATGATGCTGATGGAACCTTCGGGATCCACCGAGTCGGGCTGGTTGTAACTGTTGGGTTCCCCCTCGTTGGCCACCAGCAGGCGCCGGACGTCGGGGGTGAAGGTCAGCATGTCGGGCAGAGCCCCCACTGTGACCTGGCCGATGCGCTGCAAATCGGCCGCACGATAGAACGCCACCCGCCCGGGGTCGGTTTTGGGATTGGCTTCGATGGCCAGGGCCACCACGCCATTGTGTATGGCCACGCTATTGACGCTGGCGCCCAGGTCACTCACGTCCAGGGTCTGCACCAGGGTCGGCGCGGCCGGGTTGCTCAGGTCGAGCACGTCCACCGAGCCGAGGGTGGCATTGACCACGAAGAGCCGACGGCTCAGGGGATCGTAGGCGGGGATCTCGGCAGCGCCGGGCTGGCTCGTCGGGTTCTCGTGCACGTAACCGCCGATGCGCGTCATGCTCAGGCTGGTGGGTGTGAGCACCACGGGTTCGTCGGGTGAGTTGCCGTCGCTGCCGCCTCCGCAGCCCACGACCAGGGCCGTCGCGACCGCCACGATGCCGCCCATCCCCCAGGGCTTGTGCTTTTGCTTCACAGTTTCTCCTGCAACGACTGACAAACGCCGCGCAGTGTTTGCCTGTGTTGTGACAGGGTGATGAAGTCGCCACCGACCACGCCGCCGGGCTAGACTGTGCGGATGAGCCTGCTTCCCCCCTTGGCCGCCGACCCGGAGGCCCCCCGCCAGCGCCGGGCCCGGCTGGCGCAGACCTTGCGTGAGGCCGGCGGCGGTGTGGCCGTGCTGCCCACGGCGCCGCAGCGCGTGCGCAACCGCGACACTCACCATCCCTATCGGCCCGACAGCCACTTCCATTACCTCACCGGCTTCGATGAACCCGACGCCTGGCTGGTGCTGGACAGCACCGGGCGCAGCACGCTGCTGTGCCTGCCGCGCGATCCCGAGCGCGAGATCTGGGATGGCCATCGGCTCGGCCCCGAGGCCGCGGCGGCCGCCCTGGGCGTGGAGGCGGCGCTCAGCGTCGAAGACCTCGACCAGCACATGCCCAACTTGCTCAGCGGGCATCCGGCGGTCTGGTACCCCTTTGGCGTGCACGAAGGCTTGGCCACGCGCATCGAGCGTTGGCTGAACGTGGTGCGCGCGCGCGAGCGCCAGGGCGCAAGCTGCCCCACGCAGTGCCGTGACCTGTCGGTGCTGCTGGACGAGATGCGCCTGATCAAGGACGCGCACGAACTGCAATTGATGCGCCGCGCCGGCACCATCTCGGCCCTGGCGCATGTGCGCGTGATGGAACGCTGCGGCCAGTGGGCACGCGAAGGCCGGCTGGAGCCATGTCGCGAATACCATCTCGAGGCCGAACTGCTGCACGAGTTACGACGCCAAGGCGCCGTCGGTCCGGCCTACCCGAGCATCGTGGCCGCCGGCGCCAACGCCTGTGTGCTGCACCATCCGGCAGGAGAAGCTGCGCTGAAGCCTGGGGAGCTGTGCCTGGTCGATGCCGGCTGCGAATACCGCGGCTATGCCGGCGACATCACCCGCACCTTCCCGATCAGCGGACGCTTCAGCGCGGCGCAGCGCGAGCTCTACGAGATCGTGCTGGCCGCCCAAACCGCCGCGATCGCGGCCCTGCGGCCGGGAGCCCGCCTGCGCGATGCCCACGAGGCCGCCTTGCGCGTGCTGTGCCAGGGGATGCTGGACACCGGGCTGCTGGACCGCAGCCGGCATGGCGACGTGGATGAGGTCATCGGCACGGCCGCGTATCGCCCGTTCTACATGCACGGCACCAGCCACTGGCTGGGCCGCGACGTGCACGACGTGGGCTCGTATGTGCAAGAAGACGAGCCCCCGATCGAGCAACCCGACGGCATGGGCGGCCGAGTGCTGCGCAAACCCTCGCGGATCTTGCAGCCGGGCATGGTGGCCACCGTCGAGCCCGGCTTGTACGTGCGTCCAGCCCCAGGCGTGCCCGAACGTTATTGGCACCTCGGCATCCGCATCGAAGACGATGCCCTCATCACGCCCGCGGGCTGCGAGCTGCTGACCCGCGACGCCCCCGTGCAGCCCGACGAGATCGAAGCGCTGATGGCGGGTGCGGCCTGAGGGCCGCGCCCGCGTTCAGGAGCCCTGAGCCAGCGGCGGCGATGCGGGCGGCGTCCAGCCGCCGCCCAAGGCCTTGAACAGTTCCACCGTCGCGGCCAGTTGGGCGCGGTGGTTGTCCAGCACCCGCAGCCGCGCGGCATTGGCGCTGCGCTGCGCATCGAGCAGCTCCAGATAGGCCGAGTAGCCGGCCTCATACCGCTGCTGCGCGGAGCGCAGCGCCCGCTCGCTGGCCTGCGCGGCACGCTCCACATCGGCCTGCGCGGCCCGGGCGGCTTGCAGATTGGTCAAGGCGTCGGCGACATCGCGAAAGGCCGCTTGCACCGCGCCTTGGTAGGCCGCCAGGGCCTCGCGCTGACGCGCTTCGGCCTGAGCCGTCTGCGCACGGCGCCGGCCGGCGTCGAAGATCGGCACATCCAGCCCCACGCCCAACAGCCCGATGCGCGCACCGCCCTTGAGCAGATCGGCCAGCTCGGCGCTTTGCCCGCCGAAGGCGCCCGTCAGCGTGATGCTGGGATACATCGCCGCCCGGGCCACGCCGATCTGGGCATTGGCCGCAGCCAGTAGCGCTTCGGCTTGCCGCACGTCGGGCCGGCGCTCCAGCAAGGACGAGGGCAGACCGGCCGGCGGCACCGGCGGCACCGGCAGGTCGCGCACCGCCCCGGGGGCCAACTGCAAATCCGGCTGGCCGCTCAGCAGCGCCAGCTGTGAACGCGCCAACTCGCGCTGGCGCTGCAACTCACGCAACTGCAAAGCCGCTTCGGCACGCTCGGCCTCGGCTTGATCCACGTCCAAGCGCGCAGCCGCCCCGCCTTGCAGCCGCATGCGCAGCAGCTGCAAGCTGGCCTCGCGTGAGGCCAGGGTGTCACGGCTGAGTGCGATCTGCTCATCGAGCATGCGCAGGCTGAAGTAGGTTTGGGCCACCAGGCCGCTGACGGTCTGCCACACCACCTCGCGGGCATGGTCGCTGGCCAGGGCCTGCGCGCGGGCGGCCTCCGAAGCCCGACGCAGCCGGCCCCAGAAATCGATCTCGAAGCCGGTGCTGGCGGCAAGCTCGAAGGTGTTGAAGGTCGCCCCCGTGCCGGTGGCCGACAGCTCGCTGCTGCGTTGGCGCGTGGCGCTGGCGCGCAGACCCAGCGTGGGCCAGCGCAGCGCCTCGGCCTCGCTCAGCAGCGCCACGGCTTGCTCGACCCGGGCCACGGCCGCTTGCACGTCGGTATTGTGGCGCCGCGCAGCCTGCATCAAGTCGTCGAGCGTGGCATCGCCAAACAAGGTCCACCAGTGGGGCGACACCTCCGACGGCGCCTGCGCCACGGAGGAGGCCTCGGCAGGCGCGGCGTACTGCGGCGGCAGGTTCACGGCCGGACGCTGATAATCCGGCCCCACGGCCGCGCAAGCCCCAAGCACGGCCGCACCCAGCAGGGGCCCCAGCCGCAGGGTTCGCAACGGTTGGCGCGTCGTCATACCGGTACCTCCTCGGTCGAGCCTGGCGCATGGCTGTGCTGGGGCCGCGGCTTGCGGGCCAGCAAAGTGAAGAACAGCGGAATGAAGATCGGGGCCACGAAGGTGGCCACCAGCATGCCACCGAAGACGCCCGTGCCCATCGATTGGCGGGCCGCCGCACCGGCGCCGGTGGCGATCATCAGCGGCACCACCCCCAAGCCGAAGGCCAGCGAGGTCATCACGATCGGGCGGAAGCGCAGACGCGCGGCCTCGCGGGCCGCGGCCACGGCCGACAAGCCCCGCTCCATGCCTTGCATGGCGAATTCGGCGATCAGGATCGCGTTCTTCGCGGCCAGGCCAATCAACACCACCAGGCCGATCTGGAAGTAGATGTCGTTTTCCATGCCGCGCAAGAACACCAGCAAAAGCGCCCCCGTGACGGCAAAGGGCACGGCCAGCATCACCGCCATCGGCACACCCCAGCGCTCATACAAGGCGGCCAAGATCAAATAGACCATGATCAGCGCAAAGCCGAAGGCGAACACGGACGCATTGCCGGTGCGCTTTTCCTGGAAAGCCTGGCCGGTCCATTCGATCGAATAGCCCGCCGGCAAATGCTCGCGCGCCACTTGTTCGACCGCGGCGATGGCCTCACCCGAGCTGTAGCCCGGCGCGGCATTGCCGAAGATCTTGGCGGCGATGTAGCCGTTGTAGCGCTCGACCTGCTCCGGGCCGACGATGTCGCTGACCCGGATCAGCGCCTTGAGCGGAATCATCTGCCCACTGGTCTGTGAGCGCACGTGCAAGCGACCGAGATCCTCCGGCTTGGCCCGGTAGGGCGCATCGGCCTGCATCGTGACGCGATAGGTGCGCCCTTGGCGGTTGAAGTCATTGACGTAGTACGAGCCCATCTGCGCTTGCAAGGCGGCAAACACCTCACTGACCGGCACGCCCAAGGCCAGGGCCTTTTCGCGATCGACCTCCACGCGCAACTGCGGCACCGTGGGGCGGTAGAAGGTGTTCAAGCCCGTCAGCGCGGGATGCTTGGCCAACGCGGCCATGAAGTCTTGCGTGACCTGCGCCAGCTTCAGAGGATCGGGCTCGGTGCGGCCTTGCACATAGACCTCGAAGCCGCCGGCCTGCCCCAGCCCCAGGATGGCGGGCGGATTGAACGCGAAGGCAATGCCATCGGGCAAGGCAAAGCCCATGCCCGAGACCGCCTGCGCCAGCGCTTGCGCACTTTGCTGGCGCTCTTCCCAAGGCTTCATGGGGATGAAGATGGTGGCCGCATTGGCCTTGGCGCCCCCGCCGATGAAGTCGAAGCCATTGATCGCGAAGAAGTTGCGAATGGCCGGATTGTCGGCATTCATTTGGCGCAGCCGCTCGGTGGTGCGTTCGGTGCGCGCCAGCGTCGCGCCATCGGGCAACACCGCCGAGGCGATGATGTAGCCTTGATCCTCATCGGGCACGAAACTGCCCGGCACCGTCGCCAGCAGCCACAGCGCCGCGCCGAGCATCAGCACGAAGCCCGTCAAGGCGGCCAGCCGACGCCGCAGCGCCCAATCCACCCCTTTCAGAAAGCGCGTCGTCAGCCAGTTGAACCCACGGTTGAACGGCGCGAACAACCGCTCGCCGCGCGTGGGGCCCTCATGCTCATGGGGCTTGAGCAACAACGCACACAACGCCGGGGTCAGCGTCAGCGCCACCACGCCAGACAGCACCACCGAGATGGCCACCGTCACGGCGAACTGGCGGTACAGCTGGCCGGCGATGCCCCCCATGAAGGCCACCGGGATGAACACGGCACACAGCACCAGCACGATCCCCACCACGGCGCCGGAGACCTCGCGCATGGCCTCGATGGCCGCCGCAAAGGGGCTCATTCTCTCCTCGCGCATCAGCCGCTCGACGTTCTCGATCACGATGATCGCGTCATCGACCACGATGCCGATGGCCAGCACCATCGCAAACAGCGTCAGCGTGTTGATCGAAAAGCCCAACAGCCATAGGCCGGCGAAGGTGCCGATCAGCGACACCGGCACGGCCAACATCGGAATGAGCGTGGCGCGCCAGGTTTGCAAAAAGATGAACACGACCACCAGCACGATCAGCGCGGCCTCGATCACCGTCTTGGCCACCTCGTGGATCGACGCCGAGACGAACAAGGTGGTGTCGTAGGGAATGCTGTAGTCCACATCGGTGGGGAAGCGCTCGCGCTTGAGCTCGGCCATCTTGGCCTTGACGGCTTCGCCCACGTCCAGCGCATTGGCCCCAGACTGCAGGAACACGCCGATGGCAATGGAGGGCTTGCCGTCCACGTAGCTGGACTGGTCGTAGCTTTGCGCGCCCAGCTCCACGCGGGCCACGTCTTTGAGGCGCAGCACGCCGCCGGGGCCGCTGGCGCGCAGGATGATCTCGCCAAACTCTTCCGGGCGCAGCAGGCGGCCGCGCGCGGTCACCGTGTAGGCAATCTCTTGCCCCGGTGGCGCAGGCTCGGCGCCGATCTTGCCCGCGGCGTATTGCGCGTTTTGTGCGCCGATGGCCGCGGCCACGTCAGCCGGCGTGATGCCCAGCTGGGCCATGCGGTCCGGATTGAGCCACACCCGCATCGAATAGTCGCGCGCGCCGAAGACCTGCACGTCGGCCGTGCCCGCAATGCGCTTGAGCTCGTCCAGGATGTTCAGCGTGGCGTAGTTGGACAAGAACAACTCATCGTGCGTGCCCTGCGGCGAGTTCAACGCGATGACGAGCAAAAAATTGTTCGAGCGCTTGGCCACCACCACGCCGTTGCGGCGCACCTCGTCAGGCAGGCGCGGCGAGGCCAGCTGCACGCGGTTGTTGACATTGAAGGTGGCTTTGTCGATGTCGGTGCCGACTTCGAAGGTGGCGGTGATTTCCACCGTCCCGTTGGACGAGGCGCTGGAATTGAAGTACTGCAGCCCCTCGATGCCGGAGAGCTGCTCCTCGATGGGTGCGGCCACCGTGGTGGCCAGCGTCTCGGCCGAAGCGCCGGGATAGGACGCGCTGATGGTGACCGTCGGCGGGGCGATCTCCGGATATTGGGCGATCGGCAAAGCGCGCATCGACACCAGCCCGGCCAGCACGACGACGATGGACAAGACCGCGGCGAATATCGGCCGCTCGATGAAGAAGCGGGAGTTCATGCGCCCTCCTTCTTCACTGCGTCGAGGCCGCTGCAGCGGCCGCTGGCGCTGCAGCGGGCTGCGGCTCGGCCGGCTGCGGCGCCACCGGGGCGCCGGGACGCAGCTTCATCAGATGCTCGACGATGACCTGATCGCCGGCCTTCAGCCCACTCGTGACCACCCAATCGCTGCCCAACCACCCGGCCGTCTGGATGGGCGCAGGCTGGGCTTGACCGTCGCGCACCACCCACACCATGCGCCCTTGCTCGTTTTGCATCACGGCCGACTGCGGCACCAAGAAGCCTCGCGCCTGCCCTGCCACCACCTGCACTTTGACGAACTGGCCGGGCAGCACCCGCAGCCGCGGGTTGGCAAACTCGGCCCGCAGCGGCACCGTGCCCAGCGAGGGGTCCACCGTGGAGCCCGCAAAGTTCAGTCGCCCCTGCTCCAGCAGCGACTCGCCTTGGTCGCTCAACAGCCGCACCTGCGTGCCGCCGGCCGCCCGCACACGGGCCAGCTCCGCCTCGGACAGCGCGAACCGCACCCAGATCGGATCGGTCTGCGTGACCGTGGTCAGCAGGCTGTCGGTGCCCGGGTTGACCAACGCCCCTTCCGACTTCAGCGAGCGCCCGCTGATGCCCGAGATCGGCGCCGTCACCGTGGTGTAGGACAGGTCCAACTCGGCCTGTCGCACCTGGGCCTGGGCCAAGGCCACGGCCGCTTGTGCCAGCTGCAGTGACGACTGGGCATTGTCGGCCTCGCGCCGGCTGATGGCCTGAGCCTCGGCCAGCGGGCGCAGTCGGTCGTACTCACGGCGGGCCTGCTCCAGTTGCGCTTGCTGCTGGGCCAGCTGCGCGCGCGCCTGCTGCAGCGCGATCTCGAAGGGCGCGCGCTCGATCTGATACAGCACCGCGCCGGCACGCACCGGCTCGCCCTCTTGGTAGCGCTGGCGCTCGATCAACCCGGTCACGCGGGCGCGCACCTCGACCTGTTTGGAGCCTTCGGCCTGACCCACGGCCTCCAACGTGATCGGCAGCTGCTGCTCTTGCACCACGCGCACCTGCACCGGCAGGGCCGCCCCGGCCGCAGGGCTGGGCGCGGTCTTGGCCGCATCGCAGGCCGCCAAGCCCGCCAGTGCCGCCGCAGCCAGCAATACAGCGCTCCAGCGGCTCACCGAGCCCGCAGCGAACCGGCGTGTGAAGTCATCGACGATCGTTCGCATGAAGTCCTCATCGACTCACGCCGCCCCGGGCTTCGAACACGAAGCCGTCGGCGTGAGCATGGATAGGTGGATCGAGCCGGGCGCGTCCCTCGATCGACCGCACGCCGGTGCGGATCAACCCCGAGTTCGCGCCCCCGGGAAAGCCCGTATCATACATACATTCACGAATGTATGCGGATCATGGCGCGACGCACCAAAGAAGAAGCCGAACAAACCCGCCGGGCGATCTTGGCGGCCGCGCGGCGGTGTTTCCACGCCCAAGGCGTGTCGATGACCAGCCTGGAGGACATTGCCAAGGAAGCGGGCGTCACACGCGGCGCGGTGTACTGGCATTTCGCCAACAAAGGCGAGTTGATCGACGCCATGTTCGATGAAGTCTCGATCCCCTTCATCGATCGGCTGGACTACACGCTGCTGCTCGACCCCAAGGCCGACGCGCGCAACCGCCTGCGCAATTTCCTGCGTCAGCTGATCGGCTCCATCGATGACCCCGAGCTGCGGGTGGTGATGGAGATTCTGGAGTTCAAGTGCGAATTCGTCGGCGAACGCAGCGAGGATCTGAGCGACTGGATCGCTCACAGCCAAGACCTGATCGGCAAGCTCGAGCGCACCTACGAACAAGCCCGTCTGGAAGGCACGCTGCGCCCGGACATCACGCCCCGCCTGGCGGCCTTGGAGACCAAATGCTTCCTGGGTGGCCTGCTGCGCTTGCGCTTGCTACGCCTGCCCGAGCTGGAGCCACTGGACAGCGCTCATGCGCTCATCGACGCCTATTTGCAAGGCGTGCTGCCGCTGGAGCTGCGCACTCAGACCCAGGCCCCGGCCAAGCGCTCGACTTCGGCGCGGTCGCGCCCGCTGCGGCGGGCCAAATCATCGAGTTGATCGGCCCCCACCCGGCCCACATTGAAGTACACCGCCTGCGGGTGCGCCAGGTAGAACCCACTGACGCTGGCCGCCGGGGTCATGGCCAGGCTGTCGGTCAGGCCCATCCCGATCTCGTGCGCCCCCAGCACTCGGAACATGTCGCGTTTGACGCTGTGGTCCGGGCAGGCCGGGTAGCCAGGGGCCGGGCGAATGCCACGGTATTTTTCGGCGATCAGCTCTTCGTTGGACAGCGCCTCGTCCGGAGCATAGCCCCACAGCTCGGTGCGCACGCGCTGGTGCATGCGCTCGGCCAGCGCCTCGGCCAGCCGATCGGCCAGCGCTTTGAGCATGATGGCCGAGTAGTCGTCGTGGTCATCCAAGAAGTACCGCTCCTTCTTCTCCACGCCGATGCCGGCGGTCACCGCGAACAGGCCCACGTAATCGTTGTTCAGCGGTGAGACGAAGTCGGCCAGACAGCGGTTGGGGCGACGCACCCCATCGACCACCGGGCGCTCGGTTTGCATGCGCAGGCCGTACCAAGTCATCAGCACCTGGGTGCGCGCCTCGTCGGCATAGAGCACGATGTCGTCATCGTGGACCTGACAGGCCGGATACAAGCCGATCACCGCATGCGCAGTGAGCCAGCGGCCTTCGATCAGCCGCTTGAGCATGCGCTGCCCGTCGCTGTAGACGCGCCGCGCCGATTCGCCCACGATCTCGTCGGTGAGGATGGCCGGAAAAGAACCGGCCAAATCCCAGGTCTGGAAAAACGGACCCCAGTCGATGCACTGCGCAATCTCGGCCAAATCGTAATTGCGAAACACGCGCCGGCCCAGGAACTTGGGTTTGGGCGGCACATACGAGGCCCAATCGATCGGGGTCTTGTTGGCGCGCGCCTGCGCCAAGCTCACCAAGGGCGCCTGCTTCTTGCCCGCATGCTGCTGACGCACGCGCTCATAGTCGGCCCGCAGTTCTTCGAGGTACTTCGCCGCGCGCTCGTCCGACAACAAGTCCGAGCACACGCTCACGCTGCGCGAGGCATCGGGCACGTAGACCACCGGCCCTTCGTAGTTCGGGGCAATTTTCACGGCCGTGTGCACGCGGCTGGTGGTGGCCCCACCGATGAGCAGTGGGATCTTTTTGACCCGGAAGTATTCGTCGCGCTGCATCTCCGAGGCCACGTACTGCATTTCTTCCAAGCTGGGCGTGATGAGCCCCGACAGCCCGATGATGTCCGCCCCTTCGACCTTGGCACGGGCGAGGATGTCCTGGCAGGGCACCATCACGCCCATGTTGACCACCTCGAAGTTGTTGCACTGCAGGACGACCGCGACGATGTTCTTGCCGATGTCGTGCACGTCGCCCTTGACGGTGGCGATGACGATTTTTCCTTTGGGTTTCACATCGCCGCCGGCGGCCTCGAGCTGGCGCTTTTCCTCCTCGATGTAGGGCACGAGATGGGCCACGGCCTGCTTCATCACGCGTGCGCTCTTGACCACCTGCGGCAAAAACATCTTGCCCGCACCGAACAAGTCGCCCACGATGTTCATGCCGGCCATCAACGGGCCCTCGATCACATGCAACGGGCGGCCGCCTTGGGCCTTGATCTTCTGCCAGGCTTCCTCGGTGTCTTGGACGATGAAGTCGGTGATGCCATGCACCAACGCATGGCTCAAGCGCTCCTCCACCGGCAGCGCGCGCCAAGCCAAGCGGGCGCTGTCGTCCTTGGCCGAGCCTTTGACCGCCTCGGCGATTTCGAGCAAGCGCTCGGTGGCGTCGGGGCGGCGGTTGAGCACCACGTCCTCGACGCGCTCGCGCAGTTGCGGGTCGAGCTCGTCATACACCCCGATCTGCCCGGCGTTGACGATGCCCATGTCCATGCCGGCGCGGATCGCGTGGTACAGAAACACCGTGTGGATGGCCTCGCGCACCGGCTCGTTGCCGCGGAAGGAGAAGCTCACGTTGGACACACCGCCGGAGACCTTGGCCCCCGGCAAATGCTGCTTGATCCAACGCGTGGCCTCGATGAAGTCCACCGCGTAGTTGTTGTGCTCCTCGATGCCGGTGGCAATCGCAAAGATATTGGGGTCGAAGATGATGTCCTCGGGCGGGAAGCCCACCTCGTCCACCAAGATCCGGTAGGCCCGCTCGCAAATCTCGATCTTGCGCTGGAAGGTATCGGCCTGGCCCTGCTCATCGAAGGCCATCACCACGGTGGCCGCGCCATAGCGCCGGATCAGCCGGGCCTGGCGCTTGAATTCGGCCTCGCCCTCCTTGAGCGAGATGGAATTGACGATGCCTTTGCCCTGGATGCATTTGAGGCCGGCCTCGATCACCTCCCACTTGGACGAGTCGATCATGATCGGCACGCGCGCGATCTCGGGCTCGGAGGCGATCAGGTTCAAAAAACGCACCATCGCGGCCTTGCTGTCGAGCATGGCCTCGTCCATGTTGACGTCGATGATTTGCGCGCCGTTTTCCACCTGCTGGCGTGCCACGGCCAAGGCGTCCTCGAACTGGCCGTTGAGGATCATGCGCGCAAACGCCTTGGAGCCGGTGACATTGGTGCGCTCGCCGATGTTGACGAACAGCGTGCCCTCACCGATCAACACGGGTTCCAGCCCCGACAGTCGCATCGGCGGCATCGCAGAGGAGGCAATGTGGGAGGCAGAGGCAGAAGTCATGGCCGGTCATGCAAGGGGCCACGGCTCCCCCGTGGCGGCGCGGGCGAGCGTCGTTGCGAGAGAAAAAACTCCAAGCCTGACACAAGACGCCCGAGGAGCCGGTGCTGCAACGCTCCTTGGAGGGAACGCATTTTACGCCAAGCCCCTCCAATCGGGGGGCGGCCCACGGACCCTGCGGCCGTTACATTTTTCAACGCCCTGACCTTGCCAGTCGGCCATGCTTGGGCTGGAATGTGGACTTTGGCAGTAAGAGGAACGATCATGAAGCGAAGCATCGTGGCAATGTGCGCCTTGGCCTTGCTGGCCTCAGGCTGCGCCAACATGAGTGAAACCCAGCAAAACACCGCCAAGGGTGCTGGCATCGGCGCGGCCGCCGGTGCGTTGATCGGTCTGGCCACCGCCGGGGGCAACAAAGGCAAGAGCGCGGCCACCGGCGCGGCGGCCGGCGCGGCCGTCGGTGCGCTGGGCGGCTACATCTGGTCCAAGCGCATGGAGGAGCAACGCGCCAAGATGGAGCAAGCCAGCGCGGGCACCGGCATCGGCGTGGAGCGCACCGCCGACAACCAGATCCGCGTGCAGATCCCCGCCGACGCCGGCTTCGACGTGGGCCGCGCGGCCATCCGTCCCCAATTGGCCCACGTGCTCGACAAGTTCGCCCAAAGCATGCGCGAACACCCGGCCACCGACATCCGCATCATCGGCCACACCGACAGCACGGGCTCCGATGCGGTGAACAACCCCTTGTCGTTCGAGCGTGCCGCAGCCACGCGCGACTACTTGGTCGCCCGCGGCGTGGCCGTCTCACGCATCACGATCGACGGCCGCGGCAGCCGCGAACCCGTGGCCAGCAACGACACGGCCGAAGGCCGCGCCAAGAACCGGCGCGTGGAGATCTTCGTGGCCGAGCGCGAGCAAACCGCTCAGGCCCGTTGATCGCCGCTGCGCCCTGCCCAGCCCCGGCATCCGGCCGGGGCTTTTCTTCGTCCCCACCGATCCAACTCAGGAGGAAAAGACATGAGCAAGCGCTTGCGAGGACTGTGGCCCCTCATGGCCGCCATCACCTGGTTCGCCGGCTGCGCCACCGAGCCCAGGCCGAGCGAAGCACCGCCGCCTGCGCCGGCGGCAGCGCCGGTGGCGCCACCGGCACCTGTGGCGCCCCCAGCCGTCTCGGTGATCGACGGCCACGCCTGGACGGCCTCGATGGAGGCGCTGGCGCAACGCCTGTTGAGCGCCGCCCAAGCCGGCAAGGTCGAGGTGCGACGCACCGACGACAACCGTCTGCTGGTGCGCGCCACGGGCGACAGTTCCTTCGTGTCCGGGCGTGCCGCGGTGACCGAGGGCTTCCGGCAGACCCTGGACCTGGTGGCCGCCGCCTTGCTCGAAGCGCCAGACGCGCAGGTGCTCATCCTCGGACACACTGATGCGCGCGGCTCGGACGCGCTGAACAACCGCCTCTCGAAAGAGCGCGCCGAAGCCACGCGCGATTACCTGGTGGGGCGCGGCGTGCCGGTCGAACGCATGCTCGCCGAAGGCCGCGGCAAGACCGAACCCGTGGCCGACAACGCCACGGCCCAAGGGCGGGCGCTCAACCGCCGGGTGGAGCTGCTCATCAGCGTGCCGGCGCCCTGAGCGCCGAGGCGGCCGCGCTCAAGCCGCCTGAGGCACCAGGCGGCTGAACAAGCCCTGGGCCCGGCAGCGCGGCCGGTAGTGCCCGACCCGCTGGGCGATCGCCGCGATGTGTTCGGGCGTGGTGCCGCAGCAGCCGCCGGCGATGTTGAGCAGCCCGGCGCGCGCGAAGTCTTCCATCAGCGCGCTGGTGACCTCGGGCGTCTCGTCGAAACCGGTGTCACTCATCGGATTGGGCAGCCCCGCATTGGGGTAGCAGGAGATGAAGGTGTCGTCCGCGGCCTTGGCCAGCTCTTCCAGGTACGGGCGCATCAGCGCCGCCCCCAACGCGCAGTTCAGACCCACGGCGATGGGGCGCGCATGGCGCACCGAGTGCCAAAAGGCCGTGACGGTCTGGCCCGAGAGAATGCGCCCCGACGCATCGGTGACGGTGCCCGAAATGATCACCGGCACACGCTCGCCGGTGGCCTCGAACAATTCGTCGATCGCAAAGATCGCCGCTTTGGCGTTGAGCGTGTCGAAGATGGTTTCCACCAGAAAGAGGTCGGCCCCGCCTTCGAGCAGGCCTTCGGCCTGCTCGTAATACGCCGCGCGCAAGGTGTCGAAATCGATGTTGCGCGCCCCAGGGTCATTGACGTCCGGACTGATGCTGGCCGTGCGCGGCGTAGGACCGAAGGCCCCGGCCACGAAACGGGGTTTGTCTGGCGTGGCGAATTTTTCGCAGGCCGCGCGCGCCAGTCGGGCGGCTTGCACGTTCATCTCGCGCGCCATCGCGGCCAGCCCATAGTCCTCCTGGGCCACCGAAGTGGCCCCGAAGGTGTTGGTCTCGATGATGTCGGCGCCGGCGGCCAGATAGGCTTCATGGATCTGGCTGATCACATCGGGCCGGGTGAACACCAGCAGTTCGTTGTTGCCCTTGAGGTCTTTGGGATGGTCGGCAAAGCGCGTGCCGCGGTAGTCGGCCTCGCTCAGCTTGTAACGCTGGATCATGGTGCCCATCGCGCCGTCGAGAATGACGATGCGCTGACGCATCAGCTCCGGCAGCGCGGCGGCGCGGGTGTAGGGTCGCTCGTCCATGCCTGCATTGTAGGCAGGCCGCCTCAGACCGCTTCGGGCATGGGGTCTGGGGCGGCCGCCCGCAAGGGCCGCCGCTTCAGCGCACGAAGCCGATGCCGCGGCGAACGCGCACCTCGGGCTTGCTGCGGTGCTCGGCCTCCAGCTGCGACAGGAATTCGTCGGGCGTGAAAGCCTCCCCGAGCAAGTCGGCCTGGCGGCACACGGCGGCAAAATCACCCGGGGTGAGCTGGTCCAGCCGGGCCAGGCGCTCGCGCTGCTCGCGCCCCAGAGGGGCCTGCGCATCGCCCAGGGCCTCGATGGCGAACAGGCGTTCACGCTGCGCGGGCCGCAGCGGCAAGAATCGGATCTTGAACGTGAAACGGCGCAGCGCCGCCTCATCCAGCTCGTCGAAGAGATTGGTGGTACAAATGAAGATGCCGGCAAAGTGCTCCATGCCCTGGAGCATTTCGTTGACTTCGCTGACCTCGTAATGGCGTTCGGCCCGGCGGCGACTGCGCAGAAAACTGTCGGCCTCATCCAACAGCAGCACCGCGCCTTCGGCCTGCGCCTCCTCGAACATGCGGGCCATGTGCTGCTCGGTCTCGCCCACGTACTTGCTCACCAAGTCCGACGCCTGACGCACCAGCAAGGGCCGCTGCAACTGCGCGGCGATATGCTCGGCCAGCGCCGTCTTGCCGCTGCCCGGCGGACCGTGGAAGCACAAGGTGCCCACCTGGCGGCCGCGCAAAGCCTCGACGATGCGCGCCACCGGAAAGCGCGATTCGGTGTTCAGCAGCTCCAAGTCGTAATGCGTCACGCTCACCCGCGGGCCACGCGCAGGCATGCCCGCGCCCAGCGCGCGGTCGGCATTGGCGAGCTGGCGCTCGATCAAGGCTTCCAGTCCGGCGGGCTCATCGCCCTCGCGCGCCAGGCGGGCAAAGCGCACCGCCGTGCGGATTTGCGCAGGCGTCAACCCCTGGCGAGCGACGAGCCGCTGGACCAAGCCTGGACCCACCGGCACCCCCTCCAAGGCTTTGCGCACCAGACCCTCGCGGGCCCCGGGCGGCGGCGAGCGCAATTCGAGGTGGTATTGAAAGCGCCGCCGGAAGGCCGGGTCGATCTGCTCGATACGGTTGGTCACCCACATCACCGGCACGGGGTTGCTCTCGAGCACCTGATTGACCCATGCCTTGCCACTGACCGATCCATTGGGCGGCCCCTCACCGGCCTCGAGCCGAGCCATCCACTGCGCGGCATCGGTGGACAGCGGCGGAAAGACATCTTCCACCTCATCGAACAACAGGGCCACTTGGGGGCTGCCTTTGAGGAAAACCTGGCTGATCTGCAACGAGCGGTAACGGTCACGGCCCGACAGCGAATGGCCATCCCGGTCGGCATATTCCACTTCGTAGAGTTCCAGCCCGGCAGACTTGGCCACCACCTTGGCCAATTCGGTCTTGCCCGTGCCGGGGGGGCCATAGACCAGGATGTTGATCCCAGGCTCCCGACGGGCCACGGCATTGCGCAGCAAAGCCACCATCACGCGCGCATCCTCGGCCACGTAATGAAAATCGGCCAGCGTCAGCTGCGTGGGCGTCGCCGGTCGGGTGAACACGGCCATCAGGTCGGCCGGATCGCGGTACTCCCGCATCAGCACCGGCGGCAGCTGCTCGGACACCTTCATCAGGTCGGCCAAGTCCGTGATGTTGTGCTCGGACAGCAGGTTCTCGACCATGCCGATGCGCTCCAGCCGCGAGCCGGCGCGCAAGGCCTCGGCCACCTCCCGTTCGTCGACCCCGGCCACCTCGGCCAGCAAGGCATAGGCCTCCTGGGCGCTGGCCACCTTGAATTCGACCAACAGGCTGCGCAGCTCGCGCTGATAGCGCGCCAGCGTGCCGTACAACAGCACGGCCCGCTCGGCCGGGTTGAGTTGCAGCAAGCCGCCCAGGGCGTCGATGTTGCGCTGGACCAAGGTCGATTCGCGCCGCAGCTCGCGCTCGAGCCAATCGCGCGTGGCGCCAAGCACGGCCATCAGGTCTTTGGGCGCATCTTTGATGTACTCGTCGAGATAGAAAAACAGCGTGCCCTCCTCGTAGGGGCCGCGCCAGGCGCCGTGCCGTTGCAAGAAGGTGGCGTCGTCCAGTCGTTCATGTCCGCGCCACAGCACATTGCCGACACAGCGACGGCCGAGATAAGCCCGCAGCCGCTGCAAGACCGGATCGGGCCAGACGAGATGGCGCCCGGTCAGCCCCAGCAGGGCGTTCCAGTCGCGCCGCACATTGAAACGCCCGGGATGACGCAGCGTGAGCGTCAGCACGAAGTGCGAACACATGCGGTCGAGCACGGGGGCCTCGTGCAGCCCCGGGGAAGGCCATTGGCGTGCCTGCGCCAGACGTCGAGCCATGCGCACCTCCTGGTCGCCAAGGACGGATGTGCGGCCACCATAGCGCAGGCCACGCGGCATGGGAAGCCCACCCCCCGCGGCGGGCTGGGGGGAGGAGTCAGTGCAGCACCAAGGGCTGGTGCGCCAGCGATGTGAAGCGTTCGATGTAGGCGTCGATCTCCTCGACGCTGGGCGACGTTTGGATCAGGGCCTCCACACCGGCCTTGAAGCTTTCGGCCATCGCCCCCTCGAGATAAATTTCTTTGCGCGCGAACTTGTCCACGATCTCGTAGCCCCCGCGCGTCAGCGCCCCGCCCGGCTGCCCCGCCTGGGCCGCCGACTCTTGCGTGGGCACCTCGAATGCCACGACGGCGTAATTGTCCGAGTTGTAGACCATTTGCATGGAGCACTCTCCTTCACGGGCCGGTCCCGGTGCGACCTGGGTGGCAGTGCCGCACGGTCCCTGCTGTGCTTGAGATCTGGGGGCGCCTCTGCAAGTTTCAAGCCTGCCGAACGCCCCCCAGATGCCGGGGGTATCGGCGCTGCGCGGGCCGGCTTGAGACGCGGGGCTCAGCCCCCCGTGAGCACCAGCTCGAAGGGCTCGTCCCGCCCTTCGACCAAACGGGCGCGCACCGGCAGGTGGTGACGCGCCGGGTCCAGCCACACCTCGGCATGGGTGCCGCCGGAGGCCGGGTTCAAACGCTCCAAATGCAAGGCCTGCAGGCTGCGGCCGTCGGCCAGCGCGACCGTCTGCTGCCCATGGGAGCGGAACACCCAGCGATCCAGGTCCGCGCGCGCGCCCACCACGACCAGGCCGAGCTCTCGACCGCTGTGCTGCCAGCCGGGATCGGCCTGCACCAGCGCCGGCAACTGGATCATCCAGCTCAGACGGTCTTGCATGCCCGGCTGCAGGGGCTGGGTGTCCTGGCGGCCGCTGAAAACGATCGGGCCACTCGGACGCTGGAAATCAGCCACCCGCAACGGGCGACGGAAGCGTTCGTCGGTGAAGCGCTCGGGCACCAAGCCCCCGTCTTCCAGCGTGCCGGTGCTGGTCTGCGTCAAGACCGTCCCCAGCAGCGCCACGCGGGCCTCCAACCGCAACCGGTAGCGCGGCGGCCGCGGGTCCCAGATGAGGCGCCCCTGCCCGGACAACAACCCGCGGCGCACCTGGTAGTCCAACGTGACCGGCGGCGGCCAGACGGCGCGCGCCGGCCTCCCCGGCTCGGGCAAACCCGCCCCGGCCACCGAGGGCCCCGCCCAAGCCAGGGCCAGCAGGAACCGGCGGCGCCCCGGCTCAAGCGCCATGACCGCCCCGGTCCGTGCAAGGACGCTGCCTACAATCGCTCATTTTGACCTCAACCTCCGAGGGCATGAAACTCGCTACGTACAAAGATGGTTCGCGCGACGGCATGCTCGTCGTGGTCTCGCGCGATTTGACGACGGCCCATTATGCGGTGGGCATCGCCACCCGCTTGCAGCAGGTCTTGGACGATTGGAATTTCCTGTCGCCGCAGCTGCAGGACTTGTACGTGACCCTCAACCAGGGGCGCGCCCGCCACGCCTTTGCGTTCGACCCGGCGCTGTGCATGGCCCCCCTGCCGCGCCCGGTGCAAGCCTACGACGCCTGGGCCTGCGCCCCGCACCTGGAACGCCGAGGCTGGCCGCCACCGGCCAAGTCCGAAGGCCCGCTGGCGCAGCCCTGGGCCGGCGACGTGCTGGGGCCGACCGATGCACCCTCCGCCGCCATGGTGCGTGAAGGGCTGGATCTCGGGGCCGCCGTTGCGGTGGCCACCGGCGATGTGCCGGCCGGATGCAGCCCGGCCGAGGCTTTGGAGGGCGTGCGGCTGTTGATGCTGGCCTGCCCCTGGACGCTGCCGGCCCGGCTGGAGGAGGACCGTTCGCAGGGCCTGGGGCTGCTGCAGGGCCGGCCGGCGACCTCCTATGGCCCAGTGGCGGTCACGCCCGATGAATTGGGCGACGCCTGGCGGCGCGGCCGGGTGCACCTGGACTTGACGGTGCAAGCCCAGGGCCGGCGGCTGGGCCGCGGCGACGCTGCTGCGGCGATGACCTGGCATGTGGGCCGCTGGCTGGCCCAGGCCGCCCGCCAGCGGGCCCTGCCGGCCGGCACCGTGGTGCACAGCGGACCGCTCAGCCCGGCCGAGCCCTCTGGCGGGGTGGCCTGCCTGGCCGAGCGACGCGCCCACGAAGCCCGGCAGCATGGCGAGCCGCGCAGCCCCTGGCTGCAATCGGGCGACCGCGTGCGCATCGAGCTGCACGCCGACGATGGCAGCCTGCCGATGGGCGCCATCGACTGCGAGCTGCCCGCTCAGGGGTAAGGGATGTGCTCGGTCTCGCCGGGCACCGGCGGGAAGGCCTGCGGGTCCTGGCGGGCCCAGGCCTGGACGGCCTGCTCGATGCGGTCCTGCCGCGACGCCACGAAATTCCAACGCAAGTGGCGCGGATGCTCAGGGGTGTTTTCCGGGCCGAGATCCAGCGGATCGCCACCGATCAACACGAAACGCACGGCCTCCAGCGCGCGCAGGCGCACGGGTCGCGGCGGCAGCACCAGCATGTCCCCGGGGTTGAGCGGCTCGCCATCGGCCGTGAGCGAGCCCGACACGACGTACAGCGCCCGCTCCTCGTGCTCCAGGGGCACTTCCATGTGGGCGGTCGATTCGATCTCACCGGCCACATACAACGTGCGGCTGCGCACCGGCACGGGCGAGGTCTGGCCGAACGCCTCGCCCGCGATCACGCGCAGGTGCACGCCGGTCGAGCGCACTGCGGGCACAGCGGCCGCCTCGACATGGACGAAATCCGGCTCGGCCTCCTCCTCGGCCAGCGGCAACGCCACCCAGGTCTGCAGGCCGTGCAAGCCATGTCCGGCCGCCCGCAGTGCCTGCGGCGTGCGCTCGGAATGCACGATGCCGCGTCCGGCGACCATCCAATTGACATCCCCCGGCCGGATGTCGCGCACCGTGCCCAGGCTGTCGCGATGCGTGAGCCCCCCCTCGAAGAGATAGGTCAGCGTGGCCAGCCCGATGTGAGGATGCGGTCGCACATCGAGCCCCTGGCCCGGCTGAAAATCGACCGGGCCCAGATGATCGAAGAAGACAAAGGGCCCCACCGCCCGCACGGCCGCCGCCGGCAGCACGCGGCGCACCATGAAACCATCGCCGAGGTCCTTGGTGTGAGACGCCAGCCGGATGAATGACATGAACGATCCTCGCAGTGCGGCAATCTCCGTGCCGATGAGGCAAAGCCTACTACCACCGCCGGGCAAGAGGGCAAGCCCCGCCGCAAAACCGCCCGGCCGATGCGCTTGGCCAGCGCGCGCCGGCGGCGCACAATGCCCGACGACACCGTTCTCTTGGAGCCCTCACGATGAGCGACCCTCTGCAAGGTCTCGGCCAGCTGGTGCCGGGGTTCGATTTCCTGCAAGGCCTGGTCAAGAACGCCGGCACGGCCCTGCCCCATTTCAGCCAGTGGGTCGCCCCCACGCTCAACCCCGAGGAGCTGGACAAGCGCATCGAGGAATTGCGCACCGTGCAGTTCTGGTTGGAACAGAACGCGCGCATGCTGGGCGCCACCATCCAGGCCCTGGAGGTGCAGCGCATGACGCTGTCCACGCTCAAGACGATGAACGTCCCGGTGGAGGCCTTGCGCGAGTCGCTGATGCTGCGCACACCCGAAGCTGCTGCGGCGGCGACCGAAGACGCATCGACCCGCCGGCCAGCCGCCGCAAAACCTTCCAAGGCGGGCAAGACAGTCAAGTCCGCGGCCAAGTCAGCAGCCCCCTCTGGCGCCGCCGCCTCGGCGGTGGTCGATCCGCTGCAATGGTGGGGCGCATTGACCCGTCAGTTCACCAGCCTGGCCTCCGCGGCGCTGAACGATGCCGCCAACGCATCGGCGCGCCAGACGGCCGGTGAACCGGGGCCGGCCTCTTTCTCGGCCGCCGAAGACAGCTTGCGCAACAGCGGGGCCCGCACCGCCCGAGCCGCCGCAGCGGCTGGCTCGCCCACCGCGCCCCAGGCCCCGGCCCCGACGCCGACGGCCGCCCCGCGGCGTCGGCGCAAGGCCCAGCCCCCGGCACGCTGAAACGCCACGGGGGGCTCAGCCCGTGCGGCTGCGGTGCTGCCAAGCGCCCAAGGCCACCAGAAACGCCAAGGCCAGCTCCATCACTTCCTCGACCGAGGTCTGCCAGGCCCGCACGCTTGGCGACAGCACGATGCCCCACGACTCGGCCAGGATCGCTGGGGCGCGGTCGGCCGTTTTGGCCACCACCAGCGTCAGCGCGAAGATCAGCACCGTGACGGCCACCGGGTCGCGGCGACGCAGGCCGCGCAGCACCCGCGGGCCCTGCTGCAGGCACAGATGCGCACACGCCCAGGCCACCGGCGCCAGCACCAGCGCGGCCACGACACGGTGCACCGGCTGCCCGTCGCGCAGGAAAAAACTGAACTTCAGCACGCTGGTGCCGGTGAAAGCCCGGTGCCAGTCCATCTCGCGGGCTGCAAAGGCCAGCATCACGATGACCAACGCCGTCCACAGCCGCCAGTCGTCCTCGGGCCGGCGCCAAGCCACGATCAAGACCGCCCCGAGAACGTAAAGCCCGGCATTGAGCCCCTCGACCGGCCCGTGCTCGCTCATCAAGGCCATCGTCAGCGGCGCCGGCAAGGCCAGCCACACCCCATGCGCCAAGCCCAAAAAGACCAGGGCCAACCAGACCGCGGCATGCGGCCGTCGCGCCATGACGGAAAGGGTCATTTTTGCGTCCTGCGTAAAACCGAAATGATGCCTGATCGGCTCGGGTGTTCAGGCCGCGCTCAGCCGCGCACGTTACATTGTCGGCACACGAAAAGACCGCCCCCCCGATGAATGCCCCTTTGCGTTCCGACCCGCTGGCCGCCTCCGAGGACCTGGCCGACCGCAGCCGGCGCCAAGCCGAGGTGGTGCAGGCCTTGTCCGAGGTGCTGCCCCCCCATGCGCTGCTGTGGCACCGCGAAGACACCACGCCTTACGAATGCGACGGGCTGACCGCCTACCGCGAGCAGCCGCTGGCCGTGGCCCTGCCCGAGACCGAGGACCAGGTGGCCGCGGTGCTGCGCACCTGCCACCGGCTGCAAGTGCCGGTGGTGGCCCGCGGCGCGGGCACGGGACTGTCTGGCGGCGCCCTGCCGCATCGGCTGGGGGTGACCCTGAGCCTGGCCAAGTTCAACCGCATCCTGCGCATCGACCCGCACGCGCGCATCGCCGTGGTGCAAGCCGGTGTGCGCAACCTGGCCATCAGTGAGGCGGCCGCGCCCTACGGCCTGTACTACGCGCCCGACCCGAGCAGCCAAATCGCCTGCACCATCGGCGGCAACGTGGCCGAGAATTCCGGCGGCGTGCACTGCCTGAAATATGGGCTGACCGTGCACAACGTGCTGCGGGTGCGCGGCTACACGGTCGAAGGCGAGCCGCTGGAGCTGGGCAGCCATGCGCTGGATGCCCCGGGGCTGGACCTGCTGGCCGTCTTCATCGGCAGCGAGGGCATGCTCGGCGTGGTCACGGAAGTGACTGTGAAACTGATCCCCAAACCCTTGCT
This sequence comes from Caldimonas taiwanensis NBRC 104434, assembly GCF_001592165.1. NCBI lineage: Bacteria > Pseudomonadati > Pseudomonadota > Betaproteobacteria > Burkholderiales > Sphaerotilaceae > Caldimonas > Caldimonas taiwanensis. The sequence continues at coordinate 271,294 of NZ_BCWK01000001.1, read as the reverse complement.
GGCGCGCTGCATCATGGCCAGCTTCGACGACATCCGCAAAGCAGGCCAGGCGGTGGCCCACGTAATCGCTTCCGGCATCATCCCGGCCGGACTGGAGATGATGGACAAGCCGATGATCGCCGCGGTCGAAGACTTCGTGCACGCTGGCTACGACCTCAGTGCCGAAGCCATCTTGCTGTGTGAGAGCGATGGCACGCCCGAAGAAGTGGCCGAAGAAATAGAACGCATGCGGCAGGTGCTGATCGCCTCGGGCGCCACCCGCGTCGAAGTGAGCCAAGACGAGGCCCAGCGGCTGAAGTTCTGGAGCGGCCGCAAAAACGCCTTTCCCGCCAGTGGGCGCCTCAGCCCCGACTACATGTGCATGGACTCGACCATTCCGCGCAAGCGCCTGGCCGACATCCTGCTGGCGATTCAAGACATGGAAAAGAAATACGGCCTGCGCTGCGCCAACGTCTTCCATGCCGGCGATGGCAACCTGCACCCGTTGATCCTGTTCGATGCCAACGACCCCGACCAGCTCGCCCGCTGCGAGCGCTTCGGCGCCGACATCCTCGAAACCAGCGTGGCCCTGGGCGGCACCGTCACCGGCGAGCATGGCGTGGGCGTGGAGAAACTCAACTCGATGTGCGTGCAGTTTTCGCCCGAGGAGCTCGAGCAGATGCGTGCGCTCAAACGGGCCTTCGACCCGGCCGAGCGGCTCAATCCCGGCAAAGTGGTGCCCACGCTGAACCGCTGCGCCGAGTACGGCAAGATGCACGTGCGCAAGGGCCTGCTGCCCTTTCCCGAGCTGGAGCGTTACTGATCCTCGATGGCCCGTCCTTGCGCATGAAGCCCGATCCCGTCCTCGACCGCCTGATCGACCAGGTGCGCGCCGCGCTCGCCGACGGCCGCCCCTTGGCCATCCAGGGGGGCCAAACCAAGACCTTCTATGGCGAGCCCCTGGAAGGCGAGCCCTTGGACCTGCGCCCCTTGGCCGGCATTTCCAGCTACGAGCCCACGGAACTCGTGGTCACGGCCCGCGCCGGCACGCCGCTGGCCGAGCTGGAAGCCGCCTTGGCCGACAAAGGTCAATGCCTGCCCTTCGAGCCCCCGCGCTTTGCCGCCGGCGGCACCGTCGGCGGCATGGTGGCCGCCGGCCTGTCCGGCCCTGCGCGGGCCGCCGTGGGTGCGGTGCGCGACTACGTGCTGGGAGCCACGATGCTCAACGGGCGGGCCCAGGTGCTCAGCTTTGGCGGCCAGGTGATGAAGAACGTGGCCGGCTACGACATCGCCCGCTTGCTGGCTGGCTCGCTGGGCACGCTCGGGGTGATCCTGGAAGTCTCGTTGAAAGTGCTGCCGATCGCCCCGGCCCGTGCCACCTTGCGTTTCGAAATGGACGAAAGCACCGCGCTGCAACGGCTCAACGAATGGGCCGCGCAGCCCCTGCCGCTGAACGCGAGCGCCTGGTGGGACGGCTGCCTGCTGCTGAGGCTGCGCGGCGCTGAAGCCGCGGTGGCCGCCGCCAGCCGGCAGCTCGGCGGCGAAGCGATCGCCGCGGTACAAGCCGACCCCTTCTGGGAGGGGCTGCGCGATCACCGCGACGAGTTCTTCGTCAAAGCGCGCGCCGCGGTACGCAGCGGCGCTGGCCTGTGGCGTCTGTCCGTGCCGCCGACGGCCGCCCCGCTGCGTCTGCCGGGCGAACAGCTCATCGAATGGGGGGGCGCGCAGCGCTGGTGGTGCACACCCGCGCCAGCGGCGGCCGTGCGCGAGGCAGCCGCCCGCGCCGGGGGCCACGCCACGCGCTGGCTGGGCCCGACCGATGCCCCGGTCTTTGCGCCCCTGCCGCCGGTGTTGGAGCGACTGCATCGCGCCCTCAAGGCCGCCTTCGACCCGCAGGGCCTGTTCAACCGCGGCCGTTTGATCCGCGGCCTGTGAGCTTCGAGTCTTGACGCATGCAGACCCATCTCGCCCCCGAATTCCGCGACACGCCCGAGGGCCGGGAGGCCGAGGCCATCCTGCGCAAGTGCGTGCACTGCGGTTTTTGCACCGCCACCTGCCCCACCTACCAACTGCTGGGTGACGAGCTGGACGGCCCGCGCGGTCGCATCTACCTGATGAAGCAAGTGCTGGAAGGCCAGCCGGTGACGCGCAAGACGCAGCTGCACCTGGACCGCTGCCTGACCTGCCGCAACTGCGAATCGACCTGCCCTTCGGGCGTGCAATACGGGCACCTGGTGGACATCGGCCGCAAGATCGTCGAAGCTCGCGTCCAGCGGCCCGCGGGCGACAAACTGGTGCGCGCCCTGTTGCGTGAAGGGCTGACCTCCCCGCTGTTCGCAGCGGCGCTCAAGCTCGGTCAACTGCTGCGCCCACTGTTGCCCAGCGTGCTGAAGCACAAAGTGCCACCGCGCGACACCCACCCGCGCGCCCACCAGTGGCCCACGCGCAACCATGCACGCAAGATGCTGCTGCTGACCGGTTGCGTGCAGCCGGCCATGATGCCCAACATCAACAGCGCCACGGCTCGCGTGCTGGATGCCGCCGGCGTGCAGACCTTGGTGGCCGACGGGGCGGGCTGCTGCGGCGCCATCCGCACCCACCTGAACGACCACGAGGGCGGCTTGGCCGACATGCGTCGCAATGTCGATGCCTGGTGGCCGCTGGTCGAGCGCGGCGAGGTCGAGGCGATCGTGATGAACGCCTCGGGCTGCGGCGTGACCGTCAAGGACTACGGCCACGCCTTGCGACACGACCCCGAGTACGCCGAGCGCGCCCAAGCCATCAGCGCCCTCACCCGGGATTTGAGCGAAGTGCTGCCCCCGCTGCTGCCGGCGCTGAAGTCACGCCTGCGGCACACCGCGCCAGGCCAACGACTGGCCTACCATCCGCCGTGCACGCTACAGCACGGCCAGCAGCTGCGCGGCGCAGTGGAGCAGGTGCTGCGCGAGCTGGGCTTCGACGTGCAGCTGGCCGCCACCGAATCCCATTTGTGCTGCGGCTCGGCCGGCACCTATTCGGTGCTGCAACCCGAGCTGGCCTACTCGCTGCGCGACCGCAAGCTCTCCCATTTGCTGCCGCTGCAACCGCAGACCATTGTCTCGGCCAACATCGGCTGCATCCAACACCTGCAAACCGGCACGACCACGCCGGTGCGGCACTGGATCGAGCTCATCGACGAGGCGCTGCACGGCGGATGAAAAAAGCCCTGCGGGGCGGCGCCGCAGGGCCATGGAAGGGAAGGTGCCCAGAGCGGCCCCTTCGTGGAAGTTCAGCGCACCCGGCCGGCACGCCAAGCCGCCAGCAGCTTCTCGTACTCGATGGTCTCGCCCTTGGGTTTCTCGTTGGCCAGCTTGGCCCACGGGGCACCCTTGTCGCTCAACCACTTCTTGGGGTCTTCCTTCTTGTTGAGCTTGGGCGCGCAGCGAGCCATGCCCGCACGCTCCAGGCGGGCCAGCACCTGGTCCATCTCCTCGGCCAAGTTGTCCATGGCCTGCTGCGGGGTCTTCTCGCCGGTGACGGCCACCGCCACGTTCTTCCACCACAGCTGAGCCAGCTTGGGGTAGTCGGGCACGTTGGTGCCGGTGGGCGTCCAGGCCACGCGCGCCGGGCTGCGGTAGAACTCGATCAGTCCGCCGTATTTCGCAGCGTTCTTGGTGAAATAGTCGTGGCGGATGTCGCTGTCCCGAATGAAGGTCAGACCAACGATCGACTTCTTCAGCGACACGGTCTTGGAGGTCACGAATTGTGCATACAGCCAGGCCGCCGCCGTGCGGTCGGGGTCATGCTTGGCAAAGAAGGTCCAGGAGCCCACGTCTTGGTAGCCGTTTTGCATGCCTTGCTTCCAGTACGGGCCATACGGGCTGGGGGCCATGCGCCACTTGGGCGTGCCGTCGGCATTGACCACCGGCAGGCCCGGCTTGGTCATGTCGGCGGTGAAGGCCGTGTACCAGAAGATCTGCTGCGCGATTTGCCCTTGGGCCGGCACCGGGCCAGCCTCGCTGAAGGTCATGCCCGTGGCCTCCTTGGGGGCGTATTTCTTCATCCAGTCGACGTACTTGGTCAGCGCGTAGACGGCCGCCGGTGAATTGGTCGCTCCGCCGCGCGCCACCGAGGCCCCCACCGGATGGCAGCCATCGGGCGTGGTGCGGATGCCCCATTCATCCACCGGCTTGCCATTGGGGATGCCAATGTCGGCCGCACCAGCCATGGACAGCCAGGCATCGGTGAAACGCCACCCCAGGCTCGGGTCCTTCTTGCCGTAGTCCATGTGGCCGTAGATGGGCTTGCCATCGATGGTCTTGACATCGTTGGTGAAGAACTCGGCGATGTCCTCGTAGGCGCTCCAGTTCAGCGGCACGCCCAGGTCGTAGCCGTATTTGGCTTTGAAGCGCTCTTTCAAGTCCTTGCGCTCGAACAAATCGGCGCGGAACCAGTACAGGTTGGCAAACTGCTGGTCGGGCAATTGATAGACCTTGCCATCGGGCGCGGTCGTGAAGCTCAGGCCGATGAAGTCTTTCAAGTCCAAGCCCGGATTGGTCCATTCCTTGCCCGCACCGGCCATGTAGTCGGTCAGGTTCATGATCTGTCCGTAGCGCCAGTGCGTGCCGATCAGGTCGGAGTCGGAGATCCAGCCGTCATAGATCGACTTGCCCGACTGCATCGAGGTTTGCAGCTTCTCGACGACATCGCCTTCCTGGATCAAGTCGTGCTTGACCTTGATGCCAGTGATTTCCTCGAAGGCCTTGGCCAGCGTCTTGGACTCGTATTCGTGGGTGGTGATGGTCTCGGACACCACCGAGATCTCTTTCACGCCCTTGGCCTGCAGCTTCTTGGCCGCCTCGATGAACCATTTCATCTCGGCCATTTGCTGATCCTTGCTCAGCGTGGATGGCTGGAATTCGGTATCGATCCAGCGCTTGGCCTCTGCCTCGCCCGCCCAGGCCGCCTGTCCGAGCGCCAAGGCCATCGCAGCGAAGGCCACCGCCTTCAAATGAATTTTCATCACGGGTCTCCTCATGAGCGCGCCCCTCGTTCGTCGGGGGTGCCGGCCCGGGGGGCAAAGCGGGCCGACACCGGAAAATGCATTCAGCCTTTGCGCATGATGAGCACCAGCAGCCCCATCGACAGCACGAAGCTGATCCACACCGAAGGCGGCTCTTCGAGCGAAAACCACTGGACGAAGCTCTCGCCCAGGCCAACCCAGGCCAAGTTCACATAAGCGGCGCAGAGCAAGCCGATGAACAGCCGATCGCCGCGGGTGGTGGGAATCGGCAGAAAGCCCTTGCGCAAGGTGGTGGGCGACTTGATTTCCCAAATCGTCATGCCCACCAGCATCAACGCGATGCAGATGAAAAACACCGCCACGGGGGTGGTCCAGACCATCCAAGCCAACATCTCACACCCTCCCCATCGCAAAGCCTTTGGCGATGTAGTGCCGCACGAACCAGATCACGATGGCCCCGGGCACGATGGTGAGCACCCCGGCGGCCGCCAGCACGGCCCAGTCCATGCCCGAGGCGCTGACGGTGCGCGTCATCGTGGCCACGATCGGCTTGGCGTTCACGCTGGTGAGCGTGCGCGCCAGCAGCAGCTCCACCCAACTGAACATGAAGCAAAAGAAGGCCGCCACGCCCACCCCGGCCTTGATGAGCGGCAGGAAGATCGTCAGGAAGAAGCGCGGGAAGCTATAGCCGTCGATGTAGGCGGTCTCGTCGATCTCGCGCGGCACGCCGCTCATGAAGCCTTCCAGGATCCACACGGCCAGCGGCACGTTGAACACCAGGTGCGCCAGGGCCACCGCCCAGTGGGTGTCCATCAGCCCCAGGGTCGTGTACAGCTGAAAGAACGGCAGCAGGAACACCGCCGGCGGCGTCATGCGGTTGGTCAGCAGCCAGAAGAACACGTGCTTGTCGCCGAGGAAGCGGTAGCGCGAAAACGCATAGGCCGCCGGCAGCGCCACCGTGACCGAAATCACCGTGTTGATCACGACGTAGATCAAGCTGTTGATGTAGCCCGAGTACCACGACGGATCGGTAAAGATGGTTCGGTAGTTGTCCCAGGTGAAGTCCTGCGGCCAGAACGTGAAGCTCGACAGAATCTCCTCATTGGTCTTGAAACTCATGTTGACCATCCAGTAGATGGGCAAGATGGCAAAGACCAAGTAGGCGATTAGAAAGAACGTGCGCTTGCGCAAGCGTCGGGTCGGGTTCATTGCCCCCCCTCCTTCGGCGTGGTGCCCACACGCTGCATCCAGTTGTAGAGGATGAAGCACAGCAGCAAGATGATGAGGAAATAGATCAGCGAAAAGGCCGCCGCCGGGCCCAGATCGAACTGGCCGACCGCCTTTTGCGTCAGGTACTGCGACAAGAACGTGGTGGCATTGCCGGGCCCGCCGCCAGTGAGCACGAAGGGCTCGGTGTAAATCATGAAGCTGTCCATGAAGCGCAACAGCACCGCGATCATCAACACGCCGCGCAGCTTGGGCAGCTGGATGTAGCGAAAGACGGCAAATTTGCTCGCCCCGTCGATGCGCGCGGCTTGGTAATAGGCATCCGGGATGCTGCGCAGGCCGGCGTAGCACAGCAGCGCCACCAGCGGCGTCCAGTGCCACACATCCATCACCAGCACGGTCAGCCAAGCATCGGTGGCATCGCCCGTGTAGTTGTAGTCGAAGCCCAGCCACTGCAGCGTCGCGCCGAGCAAGCCGATGTCGGTGCGGCCATAGATCTGCCAGATCGTGCCCACCACGTTCCAGGGAATGAGCAGCGACAGCGCCACGATCACCAGCACGGCCGAAGCCTTCCAGCCCTGCGCCGGCATCGACAACGCCAAGGCGATACCCAAGGGAATTTCCACCAGCAACACCGCCAGCGAGAAGCCCAGCTGGCGCAGCAGCGCCCCGTGCAGCTCCTCGTCGCGCATGACCATCGCAAACCACTCGGTGCCGACGAAGACGCGCCGCTCGGGCGAGATGATGTCTTGCACCGAATAGTTCACCACGGTCATCAGCGGCAAGACCGCCGAGAACGCCACACACACGATGACCGGCAGCACCAGCAGCCAGGCCTTTTGATTGACGGGCTTGAGCGCCTCATTCATGCCAGCAGCTCCTCGTTCTTGTAGTAGCAGGTGTGCGGCCCCAACAGCCGCCACCACACGGTGGCGCCCACGGCAGGGGCGCAGGTCTCGGGGTCCAGCCGCGCTTTGATCAGGTGCTCGCCCAGCCGGCCGCTCAGCAGCCAGTGGGTGCCGATGTCTTGCACCTGGGCCACACGCACCGGCACGGCCCCGGGGTCGCCCTGCGCGGCAGGCTCGACGTATTCCGGCCGCACCCCGAGCACGAATTCGCCCGCCTGGTTCAACAGCGCGGCCTTGTCCGGCGGAAGCTCCAGCGCGTGATCGCCGACCCACAAGCGACCGTCGGCACAGCGCGACGGCAAAAAATTCATGCCCGGCGAGCCGATGAAATGCCCGACGAAGGTGTGCTGTGGGCGCTCGAACAGCTGATCGGCCGTGCCCACCTGCACGGCCCGGCCGCGCGTCATCACCACGACCTCGTCGGCGAAGGTCAGCGCCTCGACCTGGTCGTGCGTGACGTAGATCAGCGTGAGCTTGAGTTCGTGATGGATTTGCTTGAGCTTGCGCCGCAGCTGCCACTTCAAGTGCGGGTCGATCACGGTGAGCGGCTCGTCGAACAGCACGGCCGAGACATCCTCGCGCACCAAGCCGCGGCCCAGCGAGATCTTTTGCTTGGCATCCGCGCTCAAGCCGGCGGCACGTTGATCGAGCTGGCCACTGAGGTCCAGCATCTCCGCGATCTGCCCGACCCGTTGACGGATCCGCTCAGCGCCGAGGCCACGGTTGCGCAAGGGAAAGGCCAGGTTCTCGGCCACGGTCATCGTGTCGTAGACGACCGGGAACTGAAAGACCTGGGCGATGTTGCGCGCCTGCGGACTGAGGTGGGTGACGTCGCGGCCGTCGAACGTCACCGTGCCCTGCGAAGGCGTCAACAAGCCGGAGATGATGTTGAGCATGGTGGTCTTGCCACAGCCCGAAGGGCCGAGCAAGGCATAAGCCCCCCCGTCGCGGAAGCTCATCTTCAGCGGCAACAAGGCGTAGTCACTGTCCTGCCGCGGGTTCGGCTTGTAGGCATGGGCCAGGTCCAGATCGATGCGGGCCATCAGGCATCCCTCCGGGTTGCGCGTTCGGGCGCCACGAGCAGCGCACCAGCCTCGTCGAACACATAGACCTGCGAGGGGTGCAGGTACAGCGTGATCGATGCCCCGAGCTCGAAGTCGTGCACGCCGGTCAGTTGTGCCACCACTTCGCCCACTGGCGTGTCCACGTGCACGAAGGTGTCGCTGCCGGAGATTTCGGCCAGCTCCACCGTGCCGGGCAAAGCCACGTCCCCCTCGCGGCGCTGCACGCGCAAGGCGCTGGCACGCACGCCCAGGGTCACGCGGCGTGTACCGCTGCCGGGCAAAGGCACGGCCACCCGCACATCGCCGGGCAAGTGCACGCCCAGCGTGGCGGCCTCGCCAGGCAGCAGATTCATCGGCGGGTCGCTGAAGGCGCGTGCCACGCGGATGGATTGCGGGCGGTGAAACACCTCGGCGGTCGGTCCGTATTGCAGCAACTCACCGGCGTCCATCACTGCGGTGTAGCCGCCCAACAGCAAGGCTTCGGTGGGCTCGGTGGTGGCATACACCACGGTCGAGTCCCCGGCAGCAAAGAGTTGGGTGAGTTCTTCGCGCAACTCTTCGCGCAGCTTGTAGTCCAGGTTCACCAGCGGCTCGTCCAGCAGCATCAGCGGCGCCTGCTTGGCCAGCGCACGCGCCAGGGCCACGCGCTGCTGCTGGCCACCGGACAACTCCGACGGCAGACGTTGCAAGAAGGGCTCGATGTGCAGCTTGGCCGCCAAGGCCCGCACGCGCGCCTCGATGTGCGTTTCCCCCCGCAGCTTCAGCGGCGAGGCGATGTTGTCGAACACCGTCATCGAGGGGTAGTTGATGAACTGCTGATAGACCATCGCCACATTGCGCCGGCGCACGCCCAGCCCCGTCACGTCCCGGCCATCGACCCGTACGTGCCCGCGCGTGGGCGCATCCAGCCCGGCCATCACGCGCATCAGCGAGGTCTTGCCGGCCTGGGTGGCGCCCAGCAGCACCGTCACGGCCGAGGGCACCAAACTCAGGTTCAAGGGATACAGATGGGTCTGTCCGCCCACCTGCTTTTCGATGCCTTCGAGCACCAACTGCATGTCGTCTCCATCCTGTGTTGCCGTTCGTCGTCGCCGCAGCGGCTCAGCACGAGGCCCGCTTGGGCCGGTCGAGGCGGCCGGCCTGCTCGGCAAACCACTGCGCCACCGCCTGACGCTGGGCCTCGCTGTAGTGCAATCCGAGCTTGCTGCGGCGCCACAGCACATCCTCGGCCTCGGTGGCCCACTCGTGGGTGCACAGATAGTGCAGCTCGGCCTCGTACAGCCCGGGGGCCACCTCCCGGCCCAGGGCGTCGGCGCGCCGCGCATCACCCAGCACGGCGTCGATGCGTGCCCCATAGGCGCGCGCCAATCGGCGGCGCAAGGCGTCGTCCAGCCAGGGATGGCGCTGCGCCAAGACCCGATCGAAGCGCTCGAAATCGAGATCCGGCCGCTGTGGCGCGCCGATGTAGGCGCTCAAATCCCCGCCGGGCAGGAACTGCCCGCGCGTCCATCCGGCCGCCGCATGCGACAGCGCCCGTCCCAACAAATCGGCCGCCTCTTCGGCCAGCTTGCGAAACGTGGTGATCTTGCCGCCCCACACCGACAGCAAAGGCGCTTGGCGCGTATCCAGCTCCAGCACATAGTCGCGCGTGACGGCCGAAGGATCGCCCGAGGCATCGTCCAGCAGGGGGCGCACCCCGGCATACGTCCACACCACGTCGGCACGGGTGACCGGCTTGGCGAAATAGCGGCTGGCCTGCTCGCACAAGTACGCAATCTCGTCCTCGTCGATGCGAGCGCTGCCGATGGGACCGAGGTGCTCGACGTCGGTGGTGCCGATGAGCGTGTACTGCCCTTCGTAGGGAATGGCGAAGATGATGCGCTTGTCGGGATTCTGGAAGATGTAAGCCATCGGGTGATCGAACATCTTCTTCACCACGATGTGGCTGCCTTTGACCAGCCGCAGCGACTTGGTGTGAGGCTGGGCCGCCTGGCGGCGCAGGAAGTCCTCGGTCCAAGGGCCAGCGGCATTCACCAAGGCCCGGGCCCGCAGCTGCAGCGCAGGCCCCCGCACAGGCTGCAGCGTGGCATGCCAGCCCTGCGGATCGCGGCGCGCTTCGGTGCAGCACGTGCGCGTCAGTATCGTGGCCCCATGGGCTTGCGCATCCAAGGCATTGAGCACCACCAGCCGCGCATCGTCCACCCAGCCGTCGGAATACACGAAGCCTTTGGTGTAGCGGTCCTTCAGGGGCGCGCCAGCCGGATGCGCACGCAAATCGATCGTCTCGGAGCCGGGCAGCACCTCGCGGCGCGCCAAATGGTCATAGAGAAACAAGCCGGCACGAATCATCCACACCGGCCGCATCGCCGGGTCGTGCGGCATCACGAAGCGCAGCGGCCACATGATGTGCGGCGCACTCCTGAGCAGCACTTCGCGCTCTTGCAGCGCCTTGCGCACCAACGAGAACTCGTAATACTCGAGATAGCGCAACCCGCCATGGATCAGCTTGGTCGAGGCCGACGAGGTGTGCGAGGCCAAGTCGTCCTTCTCGCACAGCACGACCTTCAAGCCGCGGCCGGCCAAGTCCCGCGCAATGCCCACGCCATTGATGCCACCGCCGACGACCAGCACGTCGCATGACGAAGGCACTGCGCCGGCCAAGGCGGCATCCGATCGATCGACACTGGCGCTAGGCTCGCGGTTCAAGGGCATCTCCAGAGAGGGCTCGGACGCCTGCTGCGTCCCCGATTGTTCGATTATGTTCCTTTTTGCTCCTCTTTTTTCGTTTTAGGTCGAATCAGGGCCGAGTTCAAGCCCTGGTAAACCCTCATTTCTTTTCGTTTTGCTTCGATTAAGGTTCGCGACGCCACCGGCCGCCGCAGGGGAGACAATGTCTGGCATGCCCCACTTACCCACGATGACTCCGAATCCGCGCCAGTCCCAGCTGCTCGAGGAAGTGCGCCGGCTGGGTTCGGTCTCGGTCGAGGCCTTGGCCGAGCGCTTTGGCGTGACCTTGCAGACCGTGCGGCGCGACGTGAAGCTGCTCAGCGAAGCCGGCTTGGTGGCGCGCTTTCACGGCGGTGTGCGCGTGCCCAGCTCCACGGTGGAGAACATCGCTTATCGCCAGCGCCAAAGCCTCAACGCCCAAGCCAAACGCCGCATCGCGCGCGCGGTGGCGCAGGCCGTGCCCGAAGGCTGCTCGCTGATCCTGAACATCGGCACCACCACCGAGGCCGTGGCGCACGAACTGCTGCGCCACCGCGGCCTGCGCGTGATCACCAACAACCTCAATGTGGCGGCCATCCTCAGCGACAACCCCGACTGCGAAGTCCTTGTCGCCGGCGGCGTGGTGCGCTCGCGCGACCGCGGCATCATCGGCGAGGCCACGGTGGATTTCATCCGCCAGTTTCGCGTGGACATCGGCCTGATCGGCATCTCCGGCATCGAGGCCGACGGCACGCTGCGCGATTACGACTTTCGCGAAGTGAAGGTCTCGCGCGCCATCGTCGAGCACTCGCGCGAGATCTGGCTGGCAGCCGACCACAGCAAGTTCCATCGGCCCGCCATGGTCGAGCTCGGGCATCTGAGCGAACTCGATCGCCTGTTCACCGACGCCGCCCCGCCCGAGCCGTTTCCCGCCTTGCTGGCCGAGGCCGACGTGCAATGCATCATCGCCCCTGAGGACACGCCATGAGCCTTCTGCTCGCACTCGATCAAGGCACCTCCAGCTCGCGCAGCATCGTCTTCGACCGCGACGGCCAGATCGTCGCGATGGCGCAGCGCGAATTCCGCCAGATCTACCCACAACCCGGCTGGGTCGAGCATGACCCACGCGAGATCTGGGACAGCCAACGGGCCACGGCCCGCCAGGTGTGGGCCCAGCTGGGGCCGCGGGCCCAGGCCATCGCCGCGCTGGGCATCACCAACCAGCGTGAAACCACATTGGTGTGGGACCGCGCCACCGGCGAGCCCATCTACAACGCCATCGTCTGGCAAGACCGACGCGCCGAGCCCACCTGCGAAGCCCTGCGCGCCGCCGGCCTGGAGCCCGTGGTGCAAGCCAAGACCGGGCTGCGCATCGATGCCTATTTCTCGGGCACCAAGCTCAAGTGGATCCTCGATCACGTGCCCGGTGCGCGCCAGCGGGCCCAGCGCGGTGAACTCGCCTTCGGCACGGTGGACAGCTGGCTGGTGTGGCAGCTCACCGGCGGGCGCGTGCACGCCACCGATGTGAGCAATGCCTCGCGCACCATGCTGTTCAACGTGCGCGACAACCGCTGGGACGAAGAGCTGCTGCGCACCTTGGAGATCCCCGCCGAGCTGCTCCCGCAAGTCCATCCTTCCAGCCACCACTATGGCGAGGTGCAACCCGGCCTGCTGGGCGACGGCGGCCCCACGCATCTGGCCATTGCCGGCATCGCCGGCGACCAGCAGGCCGCCCTCTTTGGACAAGCCTGCTTCAAAGCAGGGCTGGCCAAGAACACGTATGGCACCGGCTGCTTCATGCTGATGCACACCGGCCAGCGCTTCCAGCTCTCCGGCAACGGCCTGGTCACCACCAGCGCCGCGCAACCCTCGGCCAACCCCGAATTCGCCCTGGAAGGCAGCGTCTTCATCGGCGGGGCGGTCGTGCAATGGCTGCGCGACGGCATCCGCGCCATCCAAACCTCGGGCGAAGTGGAACACCTGGCCGCCAGCGTGCCCGACTCCGGCGGCGTGATGTTCGTGCCCGCCTTCACCGGCCTGGGGGCACCGTACTGGAAGCCGCGGGCCACCGGTGCGATCGTGGGCCTGACCCGCGGCAGCACCGCGGCCCATATTGCCCGCGCCGCCCTCGAATCGATCGCCTTCCAGAGTGCCGCACTCCTCCAGGCGATGAGCCGTGACGCGCAAGCCGGCGGCGCCAGCGCCGTGGCCGAGTTGCGCGTGGACGGCGGCGCCTGCGTCAACAACCTGCTGATGCAATTCCAGGCCGACCTGCTGGGCATTCCCGTCGTGCGGCCCAAAGTCATCGAAACCACCGCGCTGGGGGCGGCCTACCTGGCCGGCTTGCAATGCGGCGTCTACAAAAGCCTGGACGAACTGGCCGCCCTGTGGCAAGTGGACCGCCGCTTCCTGCCCACGATGCCGCGCCACCGGGCCGAAGAACTCATGGCTCGTTGGGACCATGCGGTGCGCCAGGCCACCTTGGAATGAGCCCGCACCGGCTGGCACCTTCCCCCTGCAGCGGCAGGCCCCCACGGGGGTCCATGAGGTGCCTCTGAGCGGCTGGCCCCGCCCGGCTGCCGCTGGGCCGCCTGTACGACAGGACCCCGGGCCACCAGAGGCTCGTGCGCCTCATCCGGCTGCGGGGTCGGGACTTCGGCCGGCTGCGCGGCCCTGCCCACCGCAGACCATGACGATCGCCATCACCGATCCGGCGACACGCCCCCAGACAGATATTTGCGCATCAGCTCATCAAGAAGCCGTTGCTGATCGAGATACAAACCGCCGAAAGGCCGGGGCGCGGGCGCTGCCGCCCGGGCTGCTCGCTCTCGTTCGATCTTGGCCACCAGATCCCGGATCTCATAGGCTTCGGAGGAAGGCACCGCCATGCCCACGGCGAGGGCCGTGACCAAGGGCACGCCGAGCCAAGCCAGCCCCCGGCGCAGCAGCGACGGCGCCTGCTCGGGCAGATAGGCCAGCGCCCCCAGCACCGCACCGGCCAGCAAGCCGACCACGTGGGCGACTTGGTCGATCCCCTTGATGAACAGGCCTTGCGCCAGCGTCAAACCCACGGCAGGCAAGACCACTTTGAATGCATCGTCGAGGCTGATCACCGGCTTGGATGCCTTGCTCTGCATCGCGGCCCCCACCACCAGCGCAGAGCACATCGCCATCAAGGCCCCGGACGCCCCGACCGACACGGTCACTGTCACCATCGGCCCGAACCGGCCCAGCTCGACCGTGCTCGACAAACTGCCCACCGCGCTGCCCAATGCGGCCAGCACGCCGCCCGCCAAGAAAATCAGCAAGAAGCGCCCCGTTCCGAAGAGGCTTTCGACCAACAGCCCGACCTGCGCCAGAAAGGCCACGTTCATCAGCATGTGGGTCCACCCGCCATGCATGAAGACGCTGGTCAGCAGCCTCCAGGGCTCAGTGGAGAGACTCAAATAGCCGATATTGCCCGCGACTTGCAGGTGCTTGATGTCCGGGCCAGACCACTGGCCTGCGTGCAGCAACTGGATCGAATAGCCAAGCACCACGGCGGCCAGCAGCACGTAGCTGCCCATGAAAGGCAGCGCTCGCCATTTCCCTGCCATGCTTGCCATGCAAGCCTCCCTGTGTTGTTTTCGAAGGCCGGCATTGTAGGAATTGAAGCCTTGGGATCGTCCCCTTTGATCAGGGGGGCCTGCGCACCCTGAGACAGGGCCCGCGCATCACGACGCGGCCACGAAGTCAGGCCACACGGACCTTCCGTGCGGATGTCCGATCGCAGGGCGTCGCTCTGCCCAACCCGGACCCGCTCAGACGCAAGCGATGGGCCACGATGGGTTCACGCAAGCCCTGCCGGCAGGGGCGCCTCCCATCGGTCCGCCCCGCTGGCGCGGGCGATCTGGGTGCTCAGGGCGGTGGCAAAGTGCCGCAGCCATTGGGCTTCGGCGGCGGTCCAGATGCGCGGCACGCCCATTTGCTCGCAGCAAATCACGCCGTAGATGCGGCCATTGACTGCAAAGCTCACATCGAGCAAGGCTCGCACGTCACGGGCCACCAAGGTGTCACGGAAGCCCGCCAGGCGCGGGTCGTTCCACGCGTCGTCACTGCGCACCACCCGGGCGCGGGACAACTCCTCGAAATACGCCCCCAGCTGAGTTTCGAGCAAGTCTTCGCAAGGCTCGTCGTGCCAGCCGACGGTGTGGTGGCACGCAGCCACGCGCACCAACTGCCGCCGCCCTGGGGCACCGGTGAAGTGCCAGATGCTGACTTCGGTGCAACGGATATGCGACAGCACATGGCCAGTGACCGCCTCACGAAAGCCCCGCGGGCTGAGCCGGCCGCTGAGCAGGTCCTCTCGCCACGTGCGCAGTAATTCGCCGATGGTGGCCTGCTGCAAGCTCATGTCTTGAATCAACTTCCAAAACCGTGACCTGTGCCATTTCGGCACACCGCCGCGAAAATTCTAACCAGGGATGTCCCGCAGCCCCCGCTGTGCGGCCGGTCAGTGGCAGCCCTCAACGCAAGTCGCTGCCGGGCATGTAGAGCACCCGCCCTCCTCGCACGCGTTGCTCGGCCTCGATGCGGCGACAATCACCCGGTGGCGGTTGCTGCCCATCGGGCCGGTCGGGCAGCCACAGGCGGCAACGACCGGGCGGGGGCAGCATGGCTGGCGGCACACCATGGAGGCGATGGGGGCCGTAGCGCACATAGGCCACCTCGCCGCTGAAGCGCGCTGCGGCCGATTCGGCCCAAATCACCACACCGCCCCAGGTCTCGGCCTCGGCATGGGCTTTGTTGCACGACATGGGCGGTGGTTGATGGGCCGAGGGAATGCCCGGGTACCAAATGGCGCATTGGCCCAGCGGCGGCACCTGGCCGGGCGGAACGCGAAAGCTGGAGACGCCGCGGATCTGCGGCGTGGCACAGCCCACCAGCAGGACCACCGCAGCCAGCCCTGCCCACGGGCTGGACCACGGCAGACGCAAAGGCAGCATCGACATAGCGCACCACTGTAAAGGCTCGGCGCGGCGGATGGGTAAGCGAATCTTTCTGGGCGGCGACGCTGTCCAGCGGCCAGGCCCTCTGGGTGTAGTTTCTCAAGACGTTGTCCACGTCGAGACCGAGGCGCGTGGCGGGAGGTCATTCGCCTCTCGGTCTTTGGCGAACACTTCGCGGTGTCGGCGCGAAACTCGAGCAGGGCGGTGAATGCCCCCGCCTTGGGCCTCATTGGAGAAACCTGGGCACTCAGAAGCCCACTTCCTTCTGGTGCCGCACCGCGAGGATCGTGACGGCATCCGGGCCAATGCGGTAGCGGGCCACGTCGCCGCTGTCGCCGAAATCGATGACCCACTCGCGGAGCTCGTCGGGCAGGTCTTCGATGGGGCGGCCGATCTGAGGCTGCAGGCCGAGCACCCGCACGGCATGGAGGATGGCCTCACCCGCGCGCTGGTCAGCGATGGGGTTCTTGGGCCGGAGAAACTCGCGCAGGCGCTCCAGGTCGCGGATGACGGCCGGTGCAAACCTCACTTGCGGCATGTCGGGGCAGGCAACTCATTGTCCGCGCCCCAGCTCGCCAGCCAGGCCTCGACCTCTTCAGCCGGCGCATACAGGCCGGTGGTGCGGTACTCTTCCCAGGCTTGGAGCGTGTCCTGGCGGAAGGCCTCGCGCCGTTCCTCCCGTTCAAGGTATTGGGTAATCGCCTCGCGCATCAGCCAGTGCGACGAGCGACGGCGCGCCTCGGCGCGGCGCTTCACGCGGGCCTTGGTGTCCTCGTCGAGCTTGATGGCCACGGGACGAACGGCAGCAGTCATGACGGACTTCATCGAAGTATTCCGAGGTATTTCCTTACCATACCCAGCGCCCCGCGCCCCTCGCAAGCCTCGACGAAGGCCTGCGCCAAACAGGGTAACGATTTCAAGACGACTTGCATCTCGTCACGTTTGTAGCGACCACTTTCATTGAGGCGCTTGCGCCCCCCCTTTGGGGGAACACGGTTCCTCGAAACCTCTTGAAGAATTGGCGCCAATCCTTTGGCGCAGCTGCGGTCAAAGACGTTTGCAGCGATGATGACAAGGTACTAACTAGGGTGTGTACCAAATGCACGATTGGTACACATCATGCGCACAAACATTGAGATCGACGACAAGTTGATGAGCGATGCCCTTCGCTTGACTGACCTGAAGACCAAGAAGGAGGCTGTCGAGTTGGGGCTGCGCACGCTGGTGAGACTGCGCCAGCAAGAAGAGCTGCGGCGCTTCCGCGGCAAGCTGCAGTGGGAGGGCGACCTGAACGCCATGAGGACCGACGAGTGATTGTCGTGGACTCTCGCGTTTGGATTGATTTCTTCCGCGGGGTGGTGACGCCGCAGACCGAGCGGCTCGATTCGCTGTTGGGTATCGAGCCGCTCGCGGTTGGGGATTTAATCCCGTCCGAAGTGCTGCAGGGCTTTAGCACGGAGAAAGACTTCAACCAGGCCCGAAGGCTGATGACATCCCTGGAGGTGATCACGCTGGGCGGGCAAGAGGTCGCGCTGCAGGCTGCCCGGAACTGCCGCGCACTGAGAGCGCAAGGCGTGACGATACGCAAAACCATGGACAAGATCATCGCGACGCGGTGCATCGAGGACGACCTGCCTTTGCTTTACAGCGATCGGGATTTCGATCCGTTCGTTGAGTATCTGGGATTGCGTTCGGCAATGGTGGAAAACTGAGCGTCTAGGCCTGGGACGGCCAGGCCCCGGCCAAGCGCAAGACCGGGGCAGGAGCTGCGCCCACCGGGGGCCCCTAGGGCAAGCCCTGGGCAGGGTTTTGCCCGGTGGATGCGCGGCAGCGCGGTTTCTATAGTGAGGCCTGGAATTGTGAACGGTCGTTCGTTTTCGTCAATCCCGTCGTGTGACTGTTGGTCCAGGAGGCCTTTGATGATGCTGTCGAGATCCCTGACCGCCTTGGCTGTGGCGGCTTCGTTGTTGTTGTCGGCTTGCGGCGGGGGCGATGCGCCGCGCGGGGCCTTGCTGCAGTCCACGCCCGCAGGCAGCCTCAGCGCCGCGCAGATCGACGCGGCCACGCAGTCTTCGGGCTTGCAAGCCTTGTCCGGCGCGGCGCAATGCGCCGTGTCGGCGCTGCAAGTGCGGTATGTCACGCGCGACCCGCACGGTGACGAGGCCGAGGCCTCGGCCGGCGTGTTGGTGCCCACGGGTACTGCAGCGGCCTGCACCGGCAGCCGCCCGGTGGTCTTGTATGCGCACGGCACCAGCGTCGATCGCAACAAGAACATGGCCAATCTCGGTGACCCCGAGGTGCAGCTGGTGCTGGCCATGTTCGCCGCCCAGGGCTACATCGTGGTGGCGCCCAATTACCTGGGCTACGCCGGCTCTTCGCTGAGCTGGCACCCCTATCTCAATGCCGAGGCGCAGGCGGTGGACATGATCGACGGTCTGCGCGCGGCGCGCCGGGCGCTGCAGGCTGCCGGGGGTGCGCAGCCAACCGGCCCGCTGTTCGTCACCGGCTACTCGCAAGGCGGCCACGTGGCCATGGCCACCCACCGCGCCCTGCAGCGGGATCATGCCGGCGAGTTCACGGTGGCCGCCTCGGGGCCGATGGCCGGGCCATACAACCTGGCCGAGTTCGGACGCCGGATCAACGAGGACCTGGTGATCAACGCGGGCGCCGTGCTCTTCACGCCGTTGTTGCTGACGAGCTATCAGCGCTCCTATGGCGATCTCTACACCAGCCCGGCGCAAGCCTACAACGCGCTGTATGCAGCAACCATCGAGTCGCTGTTGCCCAGCACGTCCTCGATCGACACCCTGGTGATGCAAGGCCGCCTGCCCAACGACCCCACGTTCACGGCCAAGCTGTTCCAGAACGACACCCACCCCGACGGCCTGATCCTGGACAGCTACCGGCAGGACTATGTCAACAATGCCAACAACGGTTTTCGGCGTGCGATGGCGCGTAACACCTTGCTGGGCTGGACACCCACCCGCCCGGTGGCGATGTGCACGGGTTCGCAAGACCCGGTGGTGCCCGCCAGCATCAACCAGTTTGCGATGCGTGACGACCTGAACAGCCGCCTGCCCGCCTCGCTGCAAGCGATCAGTTTCGACCTGGAAGACCGTGACACCTTGCCGGCCGGCTCGGTGGGCGACGCACTCTATGCCGGCTTCCAAAACGCCAAAACCCAATCCGACAATGTCGCCGCCGAATACCACGGCACGCTGGTGCCGCCGTTTTGCATGGCGCTGATACGTGGCTTCTTCCAGCAAGTCCAGATGGCTGGCTTGTGAGGCGCCGTCTGGGCGCAGGATCAGCAGCCAAGCCGGCTGCGCCAATGGGCGATCAGCGGCGTGGGTCCTTTGGCCAGCTGCCGCTCGTTCAACAGGGCGCGGCCCAAGGCGCGGTGGCTGCCGTGCGCGCAGGCGCTCAGCAGCGTGAGGTCGATGAGGTCGCGTTGCGCATGGCTGCCGCCGAAGCGGTGCGCCACGGCGCGCAAGGGGCCGAGTTGGGTCACGGCGGCGTCCCAGTCTTCGGTGGCATGGGCGATCAGCCCGCGCATGAGTGGCAGGCCCACCTCGCGGGCCATGGCGCGTTGCAAGGGGGCGGCGACCTCGGCCTGCGCGCTCGCGCGATCCAGCAGGGCTTGGGCTGCGGCCCTGTCTGCGGCTCCCAGGCAGGCCATCAGCGCATGCACGTCGTTGAAGGCGTAGTACCCGGTGCCCTGGGGCTGACCGGCCCAGCACGAGGCCAGCACGTGCCATCGGTGGCCGACCTCGGCCCCCAACAAGTGCAGTCGCCACAGCAGCGCAGCTGCATCCAAGCGCTGGAGCGTGAGGCCGCCTTCGATCAGCGGGGCGAGCTCGAGGTCGTAGATTTGCAAGGCCCCGTCCAGGTCCATCGCTTCCAGATGGAACAGCGCCAGATGCCAGGCGTTGTGACCGCGCAGGCCGTTGCCATCGTCCGACCAGTTGCGCCGCTGCGACTGCAACCAGGCGCGGCCCTCGTCATGGCGGCCTTGCATCTCCATCACATGGGCCACGGCATGCACGGCCCAGGGCACGCGGGCGCCGCCTTCGAGGGCCTGGCGGCCGACGGCCTCGGCCTGGGGGTAGAGATGGTTTTCTTCCAGCCCGAAGGCGTACATGCCCAGCACATAGGGATAGAGCGCGTCGTCGCGCGGCCATTCGGGCTGCACACGCGCCACGCGCAGCCGCAGTTCGCGCGCATCGCCCCGATAGAAATCGAACAAATGGGCCAGCTGCAAGGCCAAATGGTCGCAGGGGTGCTCGAGCAGCCGCTGTTCCCACTGGGCGCACGCGCCTTGCCAATCGCCCGCCCAGGCGCGCCACGCGGCCCCGAGGTGGGCCTGCTCGCGGGGGTGGCCGCGACAGCGCGCCGCAGTCTCCAGGGCCTGGCGGGCCGGGCCCCGCAGGGGGGCTTCGGTCAGTGTGAGCAGATAGCCGGCGCGCATCACGTGCGGCAGCATCCAGTCAGGGTCGGCTGCGCTGGCGGCCTCCAAATCGGCCAAGGGGTCGCCGTAGAAGGACGACAGGCGCCACAGCGCCTGTTCGAGATGATCCAGCGCCGCCGCGCTGGCGGTGCCGACCGGGCAGCCGCGATGGTCTCGCATGGCCTCAGGCGGGCGGCTGCGGCCAGGGGCGCTGGGCCGGCCGCAGGCGCTCCCAGGCGCGGGCCATGCGCAACACGCCCAGATCATCGAAGCGGCGGCCGGCGATTTGCAGGCCGATCGGCAAGCCCTCGGCGGTGTAGCCCGCGTTGATCGAGATCGCCGGCTGTTCGCTCATGTTGTAGGGCAAGGTGAAGGCGATGTGCTCGAAAGGTCGCCTCACGTCGTTGGTTGGGCACGGCAGCTCGGCCTCGAAAGCCGCCATCGGCGCGGTCGGCGACAGCACATAGTCGTAGGGCTGGGTGGCGTCCACCGTGGCTTTGCGAAGGACCAGGGTTTGACTGTAGGCCTCGTAGAGGTCTTCGCCGCTCCAGCCGGCACCGCCTTCGGCCCAGGCACGCACGAAGGGCAGGATGCGCTCTCGCCGTTCGGCCGTGAGCTTGCGCATCTCGACCCAGAACCGGGTGCGCCAGAAGCGGTCCACCCCTTCGATCATGCCGCGGTCGCACCACGGCGCCAGCGGCTCGACATGGGCACCAGCCGCTTCGAAGGCCCGCGCCGCGGCCTCCACCGCGGCACGCACCTCGGGATCGACGGGCTGGCCCCAGCCGGCTTCCAGGTGCAAGCCAAGGCGCAGGCCTTTGAGGTCGCGGTCGAGGTCGAGCCAGGCCAGGTCCTGCCAAGGCAGGCTCATGTGGTCGCGCGCATCGGGTCGGCTCAGCGGGCCCATCATCAGCGCCGCATCGGTCACGCTGCGGGTCATGGGCCCGGCCACGCGGGCCGGATAGGGCGGGTCGATGGGGATGCGCCCCAAACTGGGCTTGAGCGCGACGATGCCACACCAGCCCGCAGGCAGGCGCACCGAGCCGCCGATGTCGGTGCCCAGGTGCAACGGGCCATAGCCGGCGGCCACGCCCGCCCCGGCCCCGGCGCTGGAGCCGCCCGGGTTTTTGCGCAAGTCCCAGGGGTTGCGGGTGAGCGGATGGAAACTCGACAAGCCCGAGGACAGCATGCCGTAGTCGGGCATGGTGGTCTTGCCGAGGAACACCGCGCCGGCCTCGCGCAGCCGCGCCGCAGGAGGGCTGTCGTCTTCGGCCGGCACGAGCTCGGTGGCCGCCGTGCCCAGCGGGGTGGGCACGCCCCGGGTGGCGATGTTTTCTTTGATCATCACCGGCACGCCGTCCAGTGCCCGGGCCTCGCCACGGCGCCAGCGTGCTTCCGAGGCGCGCGCCATCGCCAGCGCGCCGTCCGGGTCGAAGGCATAGGTGGCTTTGAGGTGCGGCTCCCAGCGCTCGACATGGGCGATGAGGGCGCGGGTCACTTCGACCGGTGACAGCGCGCCGCGGGCGTATTGCCGCAGCAGCTCGGTGGCTGAGAGGTCGTGCAGGGCGGTCGGGGTCTCGGACTTCATTGCCAGCGCACCGCAGCCATGTCGTTGGCGAAAATGGGCGAGCTGCTCCAGATGCCTTGCAGGCCGCGGCGACTCACGGCGATGTGGGGCAGCTGGAACAAAAAGGCGTTGACGGCATCGGTGGCCAGCAGGCGCTGCATCTCGCCCAGCACGGCCAGGCGGCCGGTGTCGCTGGTGGTTTCGTTGAACTTGGCCAGCAGGCTGCGGAAGGCTTTGGAGTCGTAGCCGAAGTAGTAGTCGGGGTTGGCATAGATGGCGATGTCCAAGGGCTCGACATGGCTGACGATGGTCAGGTCGAACTGGCCTTTGAAAGCGCCCGAGAGCCACTGCGCCCACTCGACGTTCTCGATCTTGGCATGGATGCCCACCTGGGCGAGTTGGGCCGCGATGATCTCGCCGCCGCGCCGTGCATAGGCCGGTGGCGGCAGCGTGAGGGTGACGTTCAAGGGGGTGCTCACGCCGGCCTCTTTGAGCAATGCACGCGCGCGCTCGGGGTTGTAGGGATACATGCCGGTGAGGTCCACGTAGCCGGCATCGCTGGGCACCATGTGGCTGCCAATGGGGGTGCCGAAGCCGTCCATCGCACCGGCGATGAGCGCCTGGCGGTCGATGGCATGGGCCACGGCGCGGCGCACGCGCACGTCGTCGAAGGGCTTGCGGCGATGATTGATGCTCAGAATGGTCTTGCCCTCGGTGCCACCGACTTCGACCTTGAAGCGCGGGTCGTTGCGGAACTGGCCCACGCTTTGGGTGGCCTGGAAGCGCGGGATGGCGTCCACATCGCCAGCCAGCAACGCGGCCACCTGGGCGGCCGGATCGTTGATGAAGCGGAAGGTCACGCGGTTCAGTCGCACGCTGGCCGCATCCCGGTAGCCCGGCCATTTGCTCATCGTCACCGACGAGCCCTTGACCCAATTGTCGAATTTGAACGGACCGGTGCCGATGGGGCGCGTGCTGGTGGTGGCCGCGCTCTTGGGGTCGAGGATCACGGCGGTGTTCTCGCCCAGGCGGAACAGAAAGGTCCCGTCGGCCTTGTCCAGCGTGAGGATGACGGTGTAGGCATCGGGGGTGTCGATGCGCGTGATGTTGTCGAACACCGCTTTTTTGGCCTTGTTGGTGCTGCCCTCGGCCTTGGCCCGCTCGAAGCTGAATTTCACGTCGGAGGCGTCGAAGTCTTCGCCATCGTGGAACTTCACGCCGCGCTTGAGCTTGAAGACATAGCTGCGCCCATCGGGCGAGATGGTCCAGCTTTCGGCCAGCAGCGGGCCCACCTTGCCGTCCATGTGGATCTTGGTGAGGCCTTCGAGGATGTTGTAGTGGACGATTTCGCCGATGGCCGCCGCTGGCGCCGTCGTCGGGTCCAGCCCTGGCGGCTCCAGCGTCATGCCGATGACGACGCCGTCCTTGCGCGCCTGCGCGGTGGCGCACACCGCCCAGGCACCAAGGGCCAAGGCGCCGACGAGGCGAAGATGCCACTTCATGGAGACCCTCCTGGAACGAACGGGAAGCAATGCCTGCGCTGCCATTCCACCATGAATGGTGCGAGCGGGCAATCGCCAGCGCCCCTCACAGCGTGGGCACTGCAGCGAGCAAGGCCCGGGTGTAGTCGGACTGCGGGGCGCGAAAGACGGTGGCCACCTCGCCGCGCTCGACGATGCGTCCATGCTGCATCACCACCACCTCGTCGCACAGGTAGTCCACCACCGCCAGGTCGTGGCTGATGAAGAGGTAGGTCAGGCCGAAGTCGCGCTGCAAATCGCGCATCAGGTTGAGCACCTGGGCCTGCACCGACACGTCCAGTGCACTGACGGGCTCGTCAGCCACGATCAGCTGGGGCCGTGTGACCAAGGCGCGCGCGATGGCGATGCGCTGGCGCTGGCCGCCGGAGAACTCGTGCGGATATTTGGCCCTGTCCGCTGGGCGCAGACCCACGGCCTCCAGCGCTTCGGCCACGCGCCGGCGGCGCTCGGTGGGCGTCACCTCGTCCAGCACCGACAGCGGCTCGGCCACGATGCGCTCCACGGTCTGGCGCGGATCGAGCGAGCCATAGGGGTCTTGGAACACCATTTGGAAGTCGCGCCGCGCCCGGCGCAGCTCGGCCGGGGCCAGGCGGTGCAAGTCCCGGCCCAGCAGCCGCACGGTGCCCGCGGTGGGCCGCTCCAGCGCCATCACCAAGCGCGCCAGCGTGGACTTGCCCGAGCCCGACTCGCCCACCACGCCCAGGCTGCGGCCGGCCTCGATGCGCAGGCTCACATCGTCCAGCGCCAGCACGGTCTCGGCCGGCTGCCACAGCGATGTGCGCGGCAGGCGGTAGCGCTGGCTGAGATGATCGACCACGAGCAAGGCTGGGGACATCGTCAGGCCATCAATTCTGCCCAGCGCACGCAGGCCACCTCGTGCTGTGGGGAGGCGGCCTGCGGCATGGGGCGATCGTCACACACCGCCGCACGATGCGCACAACGGTCGGCAAAGGGGCAGCCGCGCGGCAGGTCCGCAAGCTCCGGCACGCGGCCGGGGATGGTGTGCAGCCGTTGACTGCGCGAGGCGCCCAGCCGCGGGCGGGCGGCCAGCAGACCGCGCGTGTAGGGATGCAGGGGTCGGCGCAGCACCTGGTCCACCGGCCCCTGTTCCACGCCCAGGCCGCCGTACATCACCAGCACGCGGCGCACATTGCGGGCGATCACCGCCAGATCGTGCGAGATCAGCATCAGGGCCATGTGGCGCTGCGCCACCAGGTCGGCCATGAGTTGCAGGATCTCGCGCTGCAAGGTCACATCCAGCGCGGTGGTCGGTTCGTCGGCGATGAGCAGGTCGGGCTGGCAAGCCAGGGCCATCGCAATGAGCACCCGCTGGCGCTGGCCGCCGGAGAGCTGGTGCGCATAGGCATCGAGCCGGCGTGCGGCCTGCGGCATGCGCACCTGTTCCAGCAGACGCAGGGCCTCGGCGCGCGCGGCCTTGGCATCCAGGCCGCGGTGCAGGCGCAGCGGCTCGGCCACTTGGCGACCGATGGGCTGCAGCGGGTTGAGCGCCGTCATGGGTTCTTGGAAGACCATCGCGATGCGATGGCCCCGCAGCCGGCACCAGGCGGCTTCGTCCTGCGCCAACAGCTCGCGGCCGTCCAAGCGCACAGAGCCCGACACCCGGGCGCCATCGGGCAGCAGGCCCATCAGCGTGAGTGCCAGCAGGCTCTTGCCGCAGCCCGACTCGCCCACCACGCCAAGCGTGTCCCCGCGTTGCAGCGAGAAACTCAGGCCGCGCAGCGCTTCGGCCGGCCCGCGCGCGGTACGCAGCGTCACCCGCAAATCGCGCACCTCCAGCAGGCTGCGGCTCATCGCTGCCTCGCCAGACGCGGGTCGAGCAGGTCGCGCAGCCCGTCGCCCAAGAGGTTCAACCCCAGCACCGACAGCGCGATCGCGATGCCGGGGTACAGCGCCAGTTGCGGCGCCTGGAACAATTGGGTTTGTGCCTCGCTGAGCATGCGCCCCCAGGACGGCTGGGGCGGCTGGGTGCCCAGGCCCAGGTAAGACAGCGCCGCCTCGGCCAAGATGGCCGTGGCGAATTGGATGGTGGCCTGCACGATGATCACCGAGGCGATGTTGGGCAGCACGTGCTCCAGCGTGATGCGCAAGCTGCCCTTGCCGCAGGCGCGCGCAGCCGCAATGAACTCGCGCGCGCCCACGGCCTTGGCCGCAGCGCGCGTCAGTCGGGCGAACACCGGGATGTTGAAGAGGCCGATCGCGACGATGGAAGTGAACAGCCCGGGTCCATACACCGCGGTGAGCATGATGGCCGTGAGCAAGGCCGGGAAGGCGAAGCCGAAGTCGGACACACGCATCACCACTTCTTCCACCCATCCGCGCCGCGCCGCGGCCAACAGGCCCAGGCTCACGCCGAACACCAGCCCCATGCCCACCGCCACCACGCCCACGAGGATGGAGTTCTGCGCCCCCACCAGCAGCAGCGTGGCGATGTCGCGCCCCAGGCTGTCGGTGCCCAGCCAGTGAGCGGCCGACGGCGGCTGCAAGCGCTGGGCAATATCGATGGCCTCGGGCGGATAGGGCGTCCACACCAGCGACAGTGCGGCCGCCAGCAGCAAGGCCAGCACCAGCACGGCCCCCAAGACGAAGCTGCGGTGCCCGAAGGCGGCCCTCATGCATCGACCCCTTTCAGTCGCGGATCGATCCAGGCATAGAGCACGTCGACGACGAAGTTGATCAGAATGACGGCCGCCACCAACAGCAGGATGACGTCACGCACCACGGCCAGATCGCGGTTGGCAATGGCCTGAAAGACCAGGCGGCCCAGGCCGGGCAACACGAAGACGTTCTCCACCACGATGGCGCCGGTCAGCAAATTGCCCAACTGCAGGCCCATGATGGTGAGCACCGGAATCATCGCGTTGCGCAGCACATGGCGCCACAAGGTGGCGCGGCGGCTGAGCCCCTTGGCGCGGGCGGTGCGCACATAGTCTTCGCGCAGCGTGTCGAGCACGGCCGAACGCGTGAAGCGCGCCAGGATGGCCGACTGCACGGCCGCCAGCGCCACGGCCGGCAGCACCAGGGCCTTCAGGCCAGCCCACAGACTGCCGCCTTCGTCTTGCGTCCAGCCCGGAAAACCGCCGGCCGGAAACCACTGCAGGTGCACCGCAAAGACCAGGATCAGCAAGATGGCCAGCCAGAAATTGGGAATGGCCAAGCCGAGCTGGCTGAGCGTCATCACACCCAAGTCGCCCAAGCGATTGTGACGCGCGGCCGCATACACGCCCAGGCACAGGCCCGCAACCACGGTCAGCCCCATGGCCAACAGGGCCAGTGGCAGGCTCACGCGCAGACGTTCGGCAATGAGGGTCCACACCGGTGTGTCATAGGCCACGCTCACCCCAAAATCGCCGCGCAAGGCGCCGCCCACCCATTCGACATAGCGCACCCACGCCGGACGATCCAACCCCAGCTGCGCCGACAGCGCGGCCACTTGCTCGGGCGTGGCCGTGGGCCCCAAGCGCACTTCGGCGGCATTGCCCGGCAGGACCTCCAGCACGACGAACACCACCACCGAGGCCGCCAGCAAGGTGGCGATGCCACTGACCAAGCGCTTGAGCAAGAAGGCGCCCAAGGCCGTGACTTCACTGGGCCAACACGGCGGCCATGGCCTTGGCCACGGCTTCGACATTGTGCTGGTTCAGCCCGGCCACGCACATGCGGCCAGTGCGCACCAGGTAGACCCCATGCTCCTCGCGCAAGCGGTCCACCTGCTCGGGGCTCAGGCCGGTGTAGCTGAACATGCCGCGCTGGGTGAGGAAGTAATCGACATTGCGCCCAGGCAGCTGGGCCGACAGCACCGCATGCAAGCGACGGCGCATTTGCTGGATGCGTGCGCGCATCGCGTCGAGCTCCTCGGCCCAGGCTTGGCGCAGCTCGGGCGTTTGCAACACGCGCGCGACGATCTGGCCGCCATGTGTGGGTGGGCTGGAGTAATTGCGACGGATCGCCGCCTTGAGCTGACCCAGCACCAACTCGGCCTCGTGTGCCGAGGGGCAGACCACGCTGAGCGCGCCGCAGCGCTCGCCGTACAGCGAAAAGCTCTTGGAAAACGAACTGGCGCAGAAGAAGCTCACGCCCGCATCGGTCAGCGCGCGAATGGCATGGGCATCCTCCTCGATGCCATCCCCAAAGCCCTGGTAGGCGATGTCCACATAGGGAATGAGCCGGCGCGACTGGATCACCGGGACGAGCTGCGCCCACTGCTGGCGCGTGAGGTCCACGCCCGTGGGGTTGTGGCAGCAGGCATGCAGCAGCACGATGCTGCGCTCGGGCATGTCCTGCAGTGCCGCCAGCATCGCGTCGAAGCGCAAGCCGCCGCTGGCCGCGTCATAGTAAGGATAGGTGTGGACGGTGAAGCCCGCACCTTCGAACATGGCGCGGTGATTGTCCCACGTGGGGTCACTGACCCATACCTCGGACTGCGGGAAGTAGCGCTTCAGAAAATCCGCCCCCACCTTCAGCCCGCCGGAGCCTCCCAGGGTCTGGATGGTGGCAATGCGGGCGCTGCGGACGGCTTCATGGTCGGCGCCAAAGATCAAGTGCTGCACGGCTTGCCGGTAATTGGCCGCTCCTTCCATCGGCTGGTACGGCCGTGGCCCGATGTCCTGCAGCAGGGCCGCTTCGGCCTGCCGCACCGCGCGCATCACCGGCAGACGGCCGTCGTCGTCGAAATACACCCCGATGCTCAGGTTGATCTTGCCCGGCCGGGGGTCCTTCTGGAAGTTCTCGTTCAGGGTCAGGATGGGGTCGCCGCCATAAGGGTCGACGTGTTGAAACATGAGAGCTCCTTCGATGCGCGATGGCCGGATTATCGATCGCCTGCCGCTCAGTCGGCCGCCAGCGCCGCCTCGATGTCGCGCTCGATGGCCTCGGGCCGGTCCGTGGGCGCATAGCGCTTGAGCACCTGGCCGTGGCGATCGATGAGGAACTTGGTGAAGTTCCATTTGATCGCCTTGGTGCCCAGCAAGCCCGGCGCCTGGGCGGTGAGCCATTGGTACAGCGGATGCGCCTGCGCACCGTTGACCTTGATTTTGCTCATCATCGGAAAGCTCACCCCATAGTTCACCTGACAAAAGTTGGCGATCTCCTCGTTGCTGCCCGGGTCCTGAGCGCCGAACTCATTGCTCGGAAAGCCCAGCACCACCAAGCCGCGAACCGCATATTTGCGCCACAGCGCCTCCAGCCCAGCGAATTGGGGCGTGAAGCCGCACCGGCTGGCCGTATTGACGATCAACAGCACCTTGCCGCGGTAGTCGGCCAGCCGCACCACGCGGCCGTCGATGGCCTGGGCTTCGAAGTCATACACGCTGCGGGTCTGGGGCGAAGTCATGTCGCAACTCAGCGGGGTCAACCAGCCGCACATGGTACGCCGAGCCCGCCGTGGGCCCAAGCACGGCCGGCGCATCGCCCCCCTGCGCCAGCCCATCGCCCCACGTTTCCGGGCTTGACGCCCCCACAGGCGGGGCCGAACATCGTCGCATGCAGCCGTGCCTCGGCGCTCCCGGCCCGGGGTGCCGAGGCGGCCGTCAGGAGCCTTGTTCCCATGAGCATGCGATATCGGGTGGCCCTCCAAGGCTTCAGCGCCTTCGAACGCTCCACCTTTCAGTCGTTCTTCCGCTTGGCCGCCCGACGCCAGCCGGCCTACGACCTGGTCGAGGACTTGCGCAGCGCCGACTTGGTGATCGCCGACGCCGACCAGCCGGCGGCGGTGTCGGCCGTGCGCGAGGCCGGCCGGCTGCCACGCTGCTTGTTCATCGGCGCGCACGACGTGGGCGCCGGACTGGGCCGCTTGCCGCGCCCCATCAACCTGATGAACGTGCTGCGCATGCTGGACGAAATGAGCCAGCCCGGTGCCGCGCCGCAGCGCTCGGCCCTGTCCGCAGCCCCCTCTCGCCCGGCCGCAGCCGCCCCCTTGGCGCTGGAGGCCATGCCGGCGGCCGCCTCGGGCCGCGCCCGCGCCATGTCACCCAGCCGGCCTGATTTTTCCGGCAGCAGTGATTTCTCCAATTCCGTCACCGTCGATGGGGACGAGCGCTTCGATCACATCCTCGTGGTGGACGACTCCGACATCGCGCTGCGCTTCATGCAAGCGCGCCTGAAGCGCTTCGGCTTCAAGGTCCATCTGGCGCGCAGCGGCGAGGAGGCGCTGCAGCGTATCGCCCAACAACAATTCGAATTCGTCTTCCTCGACGTGATGATGACCGGGATGGATGGCTACCAGACCTGCAAGGCCATCAAACGCAAGCCCCCGTCGCCGGGACGCCGCGTGCCGGTGGTGGTGATGCTCACCAGCCGCGCCGGGCCGGTCGATCGCATCCGTGGCACCCTGGCCGGCTGCGATGCCTACCTGACCAAACCGCTGTCCGAGGACGAACTGGTGCGGGTCATCAGCCGCTATGACGCGGCCTTCCAGCGGGGGTTCGAGAACACCGCCGCCAACTGACCGCCCACGGACCACCGACAACCGCCGACGAACCGCCAACGCCGTCGGTCTCCCCCCGTGTCGGCGCCGCACCGGGCAGGCCGGGCTTTCTTTCGAAGCCGATGCGCCTCTACACTAGCCCGACACCGATGCCTTCGACGTGAGCCCGCCCGCCGACCTTCCCTCCCGCCACGCGACTGCCCCCGCCCAGGCCCAGGGCCTGCGCTGCGGCCCTTGGGCGCTGGCCTTCCCCTACAGCTGGGCGCGCACGTTCGTCGAAGACATCGAGCTGTCGGAAGTGCCGCACGCGCCGGCCTGGTTGTTGGGTGCGGCCAACGTGGACGGCTCGGTCGTGCCGGTGTTCGACCTGCTGCGCTGGCTGGATCCGGCGCAAGGCACGCCCACCGGCCCCGGCAGCCGGATGCTCCTGGGGGGCGACGGTGACCAGGTGGCCGGCCTGATCTTCCGCGGTCTGCCCACCCCGGTGCACCCCGTCGCCGGCGCCGCCCCCGGGGTGCCGCCGGCCCTGGCCGAGTTCGTGCGCGGCGCCGCCGTCGATGCCCAAGGGCAGCCCTGGGCGGTGATCGACGCGGCCGCCCTGCTCGAAGCCTGGGCGGCCGAGCTCAGTCTGGCGTGAAGCCGACCTGCGCGTGATGGACTCACTCAGGAGCCTCGTGTGAACTTGAGCCTGAAGCTGCTGCTGGGCGGAGCCCTCACCGCCGTGCTGGGCGGGGTGTCGGCCTGGGCGGCCCTGCATTGGGCGCCCCCGCCCGGGCAAGGCATGCCCTGGCCCCTGGTGCTCGCCCTCGGGCTGGCCGCGTTGCTGGGCGCACTGCTGATGGCGCAGCTCGGTCGGCGCTGGCAAGCGCCCTTGCACCAGCTGCGCCACACCCTGGAGCGCGCCGCCGGCGGCGACACCCAGATCCGCGCCCGGCTGCAGCGCCATGACGAATGGGGCGCTCTGGGCGCCGCACTGGACCGCGTGCTCGATGAGCGGGGCCAACGCCTGCAGCGCATCGCGCAGGAAAACGAAAGCCTCAATCGCTCGGTCGTGGGCCTGCTGCACACGGTGTTCCAGATGTCGAACAAAGACCTCACCGCCCGTGCGGAGGTGACCGAGGACATCATCGGCACCCTGTCGGCCTCGATCAATCAACTCGGCGAAGAAACCAGCCGCACCCTGCAAGAAGTGCAAGACATCGCCGATCAAGTGCGCAGCGCCTGCGAATTCGTCGGGGAGCAAGCGCTGCGCGTGGATGAAACCGCCCAGCAAGAACGCGCCGCGCTGGAGGGCATGGCCGCCCATCTCGGCCAAGCCACCTACCAGCTCGCCCAGATGGCTGCGCTGTCCACCTCCTCCAGCGAAGCCGCCGAGCTGGCCAGTGCCGCCACCGACGCTGCCCTGCATGCGGTGGACGCCACGGTGCGTGGCATGGAAGCGCTGCGCGGCACCATGGCCGAGACCGAAAAGCGCTTCAAGCGCTTGGGCGAGCGCAGCCAAGAGATCTCCACCATCGTCAACCTCATCCATGCGATTGCCGAGCGCACCCACGTCCTCTCGCTCAATGCCTCGATGCAAGCCAGCAACGCGGGTGAAGCCGGACGCAGCTTCGTGGTGGTGGCCGAAGAAGTGCAGCGCCTGTCCGAATCCGCGCGGGCAGCCACGGCGCAAATCGCCCAGCTCGTGCAAAGCATCCAGGTCGAGACGGGCGACACCTTGCTGACGATGAACCGCCTCATCGCCGAAGTGGTGCGCCAGTCCGAACAAGCCCGCCAAGCCGGCGCGCAAATGGCGCAAACGCGGCAAACCACGGCCCAGCTGGTGAGCCTGGTGCAGCAAATCGCCGCGTTCTCGCAGGCCCAAAGCACGCTGGCCCAAGAGCTGCGCCTGTCGGTGGAGCAGCTCGACCGCGGATCGGCCCAAACCATCTTGGCCATCGAACAGCAAACCGAATCGACGGCCACCCTGGTCGACTACGCCCGACGCCTGTCCGAAGCCGTCGGACAGTTCCGATTGCCACCTGCGCAACACCCCTGAGCCCCCCCATGAAGACCGACGACTTGCTCGAGGTGCTGCGCGAGGAATTCGCGCTGGCGGCCCCCGACGTCGACGACGCCTTGCTGCGCTGGCTCAGCAACCCGGACGATGCGGCTGCGGCGGCCGAGGCAGCCACGCTGTTCGACCGCTTGAACCAAGCCTGCCGCGTCGTCGGCCTGGACGGACTGGCCGCGGTGTTGGAGCTGCTGCGCGATGGCATCAGCACCCTGGCCACCCTGGACCGGCTCGACCGTCAAACCGCCCTGGGCTGGCTGGCGCAGTGGCAGCCGCCGGTGCAGGACTACCTCGATCAGCCGGCCAGCACGACAGCCACCCAGGCGCTGATCGACTTTCTGCGCAGCGGACCGCTGGGGCTGCCGCCGGACTCGCTGCAAGCCCTGCGCGAGGCGCTGCTCCACCGCCCCGCGGACGCGGGCGTGGACGCGCTCGCCGCGCCCGTGCCGCACGCCGCCGATGCCGATGCAATGTCGCTCGAAGTGCCCGCCGACGTGGACGCCGCGCTGTACGAAGCGTTTCTCGACGACGCCCCGGGCCAAGTGGCCACGCTGGCCGAGGCCGTGCGCGCCTTGACCGCCGGCCGTGCCGATGCGGCCTGCCTGCACGAAGCCCGGCGCGTCGCCCACACGCTCAAAGGCAGTGGCCACATCATCGGCATCCGCGGCATCGGGCGGCTGGCGCACCGCATCGAGGACGTGCTGGACCATGCCGTCCAGCAAGAAGGCCGCTTGCCCCACGCCGTGGCGCGCGACCTGGAACAGGCCGTCGCCTGCCTGGACCAGATGGTCTACGCCCTGCGTGGCGAAGAAGACCCGCCTCTGGACGCGCCACACTGCCTGGAGCGGTTGGAACGCTGGGTGCAGGCGCTCCACGACGGCTGCGCCGAGGCCCTGGCCGAGCCGACCCAGCCCATCCCGCTGGCTCCCCCTGCGGCCCCCGGTGGCCCGCCGGCCGCGCCGGCCCTCCACGTGCCCACGCCAGACGAGACGGTGCGCGCCACGCTGCGCATCCCCGCCGAGCGGCTGGACCGCCTGGTGCGGCGAGCCGCCCAAGCCTTGGTGCACCAAGGGCGCGCCGAGGAAATGGTGCGTCAGGTCGAAGACCGGCTGGCACAGATCGATCGGGCCCAACGCGCGCTGCAAGACCGCCTGCGCGACCTCGAGCTGGCCATCGACCGACACGTGCATGCGCGATCGCCTGCGGCGCCCAGCCCGGCCGCGGGCTTCGACAGCCTGGAGCTGGACCGCTACAACGAATTGCAATCGCTCGTGCGCTTCACCACGGAAGCCCTGGCCGACGAGGCCGAACACACCCGCGCCGCGCGGGCCCAGGCCCAAGCCGCCGTGCAGGCCCTGCGCAAACAAGGGCACGAGCTCGTCGAGCAGCACCGCGAGCTGATCAGCGCGCGCCTGGTGCCCGTGCGTCAGATCGTCGCGCGGCTGAAGCGCAACGTGGCGCAAACCGCACGCCTCACCGGCAAAGAAGTCGAGCTGCGCATCGAGGGCGAAGACATGCCGCTGGACACCGAGGTGCTAGACCGCCTGACCGAGCCCTTGCTGCACCTGCTGCGCAATGCGGTCGACCACGGCATCGAGCCCGGCGCCGAACGCCTGGCCGCCGGCAAGCCGCCCTGCGGCACCGTGTGGCTGCGCTTTGCACGCGACAGCCGCACCGTCACGGTCGAATGCCAAGACGACGGCCGCGGCCTGGACCTGGCGGCCATCCATGCCCGCGCACTGGAGCTGGAGCTGTTGCGCCGCGACGATCCCATCACCGAGGCCGAGCTGGCCCGGCTCATCCTGCTGCCGGGCTTTTCCACCCGCAGCGAGGTCAGCGAAATTTCCGGTCGCGGCCTGGGCCTGGACATCGTGGCCGACCGCCTGCGTGCGATGAAGGGCCGCATCGACATCGACAGCCGCCCGGGTTCGGGCAGCCGCTTCGTGCTCACGGTGCCAGCCACCACCGGACTGCAACACGCGCTGATGGTCGAAGTCAGCGGTCAGGTCTATGCCCTGCCCAGCGAGGGCCTGAGCTTGGCGCTGGCCCCGGGCCAAGGGCAAGTCGTCGTCGGCCCCCAAGGCACGCAGTTCCGCCATGCGCAGCGCCTGTACCCCTACCAACGGCTCGGTGCCTGGCTGGGCCTGCCGCCGCCGGAGTCCACCGTCGCGACCCCTGCGGTGGTGCTGGCGCGCGTGGGCGGACGCGACCTCGCGCTCGAAGTGGACCGCATCCTCGACTCGCGCGAACTCATCCTGCAAGACATCGGGCGCTACTTGCGCCGTTTGCGCGGCGTGGCCGGCGGCGCGTTTCGCGCCGACGGCCGGCTCGTGTTCCTGCTCGACCTCGAAGCCCTGGAGCGAGCGTACGCCTCGCCCGTGCGCCGCCAGGCCGCCGAGCGCCTGCGTCGGCGCATGCAGGTCCAACGCAAGCATGTGTTGGTGGTCGACGATGCCCTGTCGGTGCGCCAGACCCTGGCCCAGCTCCTCGGCGATGCGGGCTATGAGGTCACCACGGCGCGCGACGGCTTCGAGGCACTCGATGCGCTGATCCGTCGCCAGGCCGACGTCGTGCTCACCGACCTGGAAATGCCCAATCTCGACGGCCTGGAGCTGACCCGCCGTCTGCGCGAATCGCGCCTATGGAAGACCCTGCCGGTGGTCATGCTCACCTCGCGCGCCACCCCCAAGCATGTGCGCAGCGCCGAAGACGCTGGCGTGGATGTCTTCCTCACCAAGCCTTACGAAGAAGCCGAGCTGCTGGCCGAAGTGCGCCGGTTGGCCTTCGCCGCAGGCTGAGCACCCCGACCGACCCGCGCAGGAGCCAGCGTGGCCAGCAAAGCGGCCATCACGATCAGCCCACCCCCCAGCAGCGTGCGCCCCGACAGCGGCTCTGCGCCGATCCACACCGCCGACAGCGCCGCAAACACCACTTCGGTGAGCATCACCACCGCCGTGACATTGGCCGGCAGCCTCGACGCCCCATGCTGATAGGCCAAATTGCCGGCCAAGAAAGCCAAGGCCGTCAGCCCCAGCAGCGCCATCCACGGCGGCTGCACCGGCGGCAACGCCGGCACCCAGTGCATCCCGGTCAGCGGCCCCAACGCCAAGGCCAAGACCAAAGACACACCCACACAGCCCATCAGCATCGCCAAGGCGCGGCCTTCGTCGCGCGTGACCGGTGCAAAGCGCCGCACCAGCACGCTGTTGCAGGCAAAACCCAGGCCGCCCAACAGCCCCAGCACGTCGGCCAGGCTGCGCGGCAGCGGCCAAGCCCCACCCTCGGGCTGCAACACCAGGGCCGCGCCGCCGAGGGCCAGCCCCACCCGCAGCAGCCCCCCCGACCCCAGCCGCTCGCCCAGCCACAGCCAAGCCAACAGCGCGGTCCACACCGGCATCAGGTAGAACAACAACACCACCCGCACCACCTCGCCGATGCTCACCCCCCAGTTGAAGGCCGCATTGACCCCGCCCGAGGCCAAGGCCATGGCCCACAGCACCGGCGTGCGCCGCACTTGTCCCAGGGCCTGCGGCCGCCACAGCAGCAGCACCGCGCAGCCGATCGAAAACAGCCCGACATTGGCCCACAGCGGATGCACGCCCATGTCGCGCAAAAGCCGCAAAGGCCACCACGACAGGCCCCAAACGGCCGCATTGAACAGCAACGCCAGCGTGGGCCACACCATGCCGCGGCCCTCAATGACGATCGCTGCGCGCGATCTCGAGCAAGTGCTCCACCTCCTCGGCATGGTGGCGCAGATTGTGCGCATGCCAGCGCCCGATCGCCCACATCGTGCCGGCCACCACCAACCCGAACGCCGTGATGGCCCCAAACGCCGACAAGCCCAGCTTGGTCATCCCGGTGTAGAACGCGCCCAGCCCCAAGATGCAGGCCTGCTCATTGAAGTTCTGCACCGCGATCGAGCGCCCCGCACCCATCAGGTTGTGGCCCCGATGCTGCAGCAGCGCATTCATCGGCACCACCAGGAAGCCGCCCAGCCCGCCCAACACGATCAAGAAAGGCGCAGCTACCCAGACGTTGTCGATGAAGTTCATGCCGATGACCAACACCCCCATGGCGATGCCCAAGGGAATGACCCGCGTGGCCTGATCCAAGCGCATGTAGACCGAGGCCACCATCGCCCCCACCGCCGTGCCCACGGCCACCACCCCCACCAGGGAAGACGCCTGCGTGGTCGAATAGCCCAAGGCGGCCGCAGCCCAGGCCAGCACGATGTAGCGCAAATTCCCTGACACCCCCCAAAACAGCGTGGTGGTCGACAAAGAAATCTGCCCCAGCCGGTCGCGCCACAACCGGCGATTGCAGGTGCGAAAGTCTCGCCACAGCTCCAGCGGCGAGGCCGGCAGCGGCTGCAGCGTCGCGCTGGTGCGTGGGATGAACCAATTGAAGACCGCGGCCAAGACGTACAACACGATGATCGAGGCGATCGCCGCCTGCGGCGCGGTCTCGATGCCGGTGTCCCAGCCCGGCAGCAAGTCCACCGACAACAGCCACGGTCCCAACACCGGGCCGACCAACTGCCCGCCCAACAACACCCCCAGAATGATCGAGGCGATCGTCAGGCCCTCGATCCAGCCATTGGCCTTGACCAGCTGTGAAGGCGGCAGCAGCTCAGTGAGGATGCCGTACTTGGCCGGCGAATAGGCCGCAGCGCCCAAGCCCACGATCGCATACGACATCAGCGGATGGGTGCCGAACAGCATCATCAGGCAGCCCAGCACCTTGACGCTGTTGGAGACGAACATCACCTTGCCCTTGGGCAAGAAATCGGCAAACGCCCCCACGAACGGCGCCAACACCACATAAAACAGCGCGAACATCGGCACCAAGGCCGCGCGCTGCCACTCCCCAGCGCCCGACAGCCGCAACAGCTCCACGGCCGCGACGAACAATGCGTTGTCGGCCAGCGAGCTGAAGAACTGCGCCGACATGATGGTGTAGAAGCCTTTTTTCATTCACTGGGCTCGCTGGGCGCCGGCTTCCGGGCAGGGTGACATCCTTGAAACGACAGACAACGCTTGCTTCCTCGTCGCGGGAAGCGAGCGGGTTTATAGCATGCGGCGATCCCCCGGCGCCGACCGGAAAACCCGTGAATGCTGCGCCCAAGACGGCCTGACATCGCATCGGATGCGGCCGCCCGGCTGGCAGAATCGGCGGGATTGCCCCGGAGCCTAGCGGCCATGCCCCGTCCCATCGAAGCCATCATCCACCCCGACGCCCTCGCACGCAACCTGCAACGCGCCCGCCTGTGCGCCCCCGACGCCAAGGTCTGGGCCGTGGTCAAAGCCAATGCCTACGGCCATGGCATCGAACGCGCCTACGCCGCACTGCAAGGGGCCGATGGCTTCGCCCTGCTGGACATTGCCGAGGCCCAACGCGTGCGTGACCTGGGCTGGCGCGGCCCGATCCTGCTGCTCGAAGGCTGCTTCGAAGCCCGCGACCTCGAAGCCTGCTCGCGCCTGAACCTGTGGCATGTGGTGCACACCGAGCAGCAAATCGACTGGCTGGCCACCCACAAAACCACCTGGCCGCACCGGGTCTTTCTCAAATTCAACTCCGGCATGAATCGGCTGGGCTTCAAGCGCGACGCCTTCCGCACGGCCTGGATGCGCTTGAGCGGCCTCACGCAAGTCGAGGAAATCTCGCTGATGACCCATTTTTCCGATGCCGACAACGAACGCGGCATCGCCCATCAGGTGGCGGCCTTCCAAGCCGCCACGGCCGACCTGCCCGGGGAGCGCTCACTCTGCAACAGCGCGGCCACCTTGCGCTATGCGGGCGACCATCCCGACGTGCGCGCCGACTGGGTACGCCCTGGCATCATGGTGTACGGCTCGGCCCCCGACTTCCCCGCCCATAGCGCTCGCCACTGGGGCTTGCTGCCCACCATGACTCTGCGATCGCGCCTGATCGCCGTGCAGTCCTTGGAGGCGGGCGACTGCGTCGGCTACGGCAGCACCTTCACCGCGCCGCAGCCCATGCGCATCGGTGTGGTGGCCTGCGGCTATGCCGACGGCTACCCGCGCCACTGCGGCACCGGCACACCGGTGCTGGTCGATGGGGTGCGCACCCGTGTGGTGGGCCGCGTGTCCATGGACATGCTCACGGTGGATCTCACGCCGGTCGAGCAAGCCGGTCGCCACGCCGGCCTCGGCGCGGAAGTCACCTTGTGGGGCCAGGGCCCCCACGGCAGCCTGCTGCCCATCGACGAAGTGGCTGCGGCGGCCCACACCGTGGCGTATGAATTGATGTGCGCGCTGGCTGCGCGCGTGCCGGTGACGGTCCGCGATCTGGGGCCGCAGGCCGCGTAAGCCGAGCATCAGCCGACTCAAGGCCCGCCGTCCACCCACACCATCCAGGCATACACCGCCGTCCCCCACAGCGTGGGACCGACCAGCCCCCCGCACAGACGCTGCCAGACCACCACCGCGGCGACGGCGGCGGCCACCGGCAGGATTCGAGTCGGGCCGGCCGCCGGCCACACCAGCGGATGGAGCGAGGCCACCAGCAAAGCCGCCAGGGCCGCCGGGCCCATGGCCGAAGACCAGCGGCGGATCGACTGCGAGCCCGACGCGCCGCGGCGCCGCAAGCGCCACCAAAACGGCAAGGCGCGCAGGACGAAGGTGCCCAGCCCGCAGGCCAGCACCGTCAGCAGCAACGTCCAGCCCGCCTCAGTCATGCTCGCGGCCTGCGTGCAACAGCTGGAAACCCGCACCGGCCAGCATGCCCGCCGGAAGGGCCACGGCCACCGGCGCCAGCGCCAGCCCCAGCAGCGTCACCCCTGCGGCCGCCCCCAGCGCCACGGCCCGCCCCCGCATGCCCATCTGCAACAGCAAAGACAGGAACAGCGCCGGCAACATGAATTGCAAGGCCTCGCGCAGCAAGGGGAACCGATCGATCCACTGAGCCCCTGCGGCGGCCCCCAGCGCGGTCCCGGCGATCCAGGCCCCATAGGCCCCGGCCTGAAGACCGGCCAGCCAGCCGGCCCGTCGCTCGGGGGGCAGACCGGGCAGACGCGTGGCTGCGCAGGCGAAGACTTCGTCCGTCAAGCCAAACGCCAGCGTGGACGACACCCGGGCCGACCGCCCCTGCGCCAGCTGCTCGGCCACCACCTGGCCATAGAGCAAGTGGCGCGCATTGAGCAGCCACACCGTGGGCACCACCGCCAGTGGCGTGCCCCCCGCGGCCCACAACGACAGCAGCACGAACTGGCTGGCCCCGGCAAACACCAAGGCCGAGATGGCCACCGCCCAAGCGCTGCCCAGTCCCATCTGCACCGCCGCCAAGCCGAAAGAAAAAGCCACGGGCACATAGCCGGCCGCGATCGGCACGCTGTCGGCCAAGCCGCTGAACACCCCTGATCTCATGCGGTCTGTGGCTTGCGGAACGTGAACACATGCGTGCCACCGCCCCAATCGTCTTGCCCCACGGTCGCGAACACCCGGCGGTGACGCACCAATTCCAAACCGGCCAAAGCCGCCAAACCGGCAAAGCGCCGCGCAAAGGTTTTGCGTTCGACTTCATAGTCGAAGCCGGCCACCATGGCTTGCAGCTCCAGCCAATAAAACCGCACGAAGGCGCCCAACTCGTCTTGCGGCCAGCGGCGCACCTCGGAGTCGCACAGGCGGGCGTAGAGCTGACGGCACATGCCCACGGCCTGGGCGCCCCGCCCTTCGGCGGCGGCCATCGAAGCCATCAACACCGTGCGACGGAAGTCCCGGTACAGCCGCGCGTCCTCCCCATGGGCCTGGGGCCACGGCTCGCCCACCCAGGCCATGCTGGCCAGCAAATACGCCCCGTGATGCCGCACCAAGGCCGCATGGCGTTCTTCGACGCTGGTGAATTCGGGCAGGAACTCATCGGCCACCACCAACAAGCCTCCGGGCTGCAACAACGCCGCGGCCTTGTGCAACATGAAGGCGGTGTTCAAGTGATGCGAGGCCCCGAAGGACGTGATCAAGGACGTGCGCGCTGCCGGCCACTCCAAGGCCAGGAAATCGCCCCGATGGGTCTCGATGCCCGGCGTCTGGCCGGTGCGGCGCTGCAAGCAGGCATAGGCCGCCTCATCGGGCTCCACGGCCAAGAACTCCAAAGACGGGTGCAACTCGCGCAACATCAACAAGGGCAGCCCGGGGCCGCTGCCCACGTCGATGACCAAGCCCGACGGTGGCGCCGATGCCGCGCTGGCGATGTCCTGCGCGGCGGCCACCACCTGACGCGCATAGGCCGGGTGCAGCAACTCGAAGGCATCGTACTGCTCGACATCGATGCGGCTGCCCAGCGGCCCGCTTCGCTCGGGGCACGACGCCCCCTCGGGCAAGCCGGCCCGCAAGACGCGCGGCAAGCGCCGTTGGCCACGCTGCAGCGACACCTCCAGCGCCAACCCATTGAGCACCCACGAGGGCGACTCCAGGTCCGCCAGCAACGAACGCACATCGTCCTCGCCCAAAGGGGTCGTGGGCGATTGCGCCCACCGGGCCAAACGCAGGCATCGCTGGGGCAAGGGCTGGGCCGACCAGGCCTGCGGCGCCCATTCGCCGGAAAAGGCCGAACAGGCCAGCATCGGCACCAGGCCGATGAACGGCCCTTGCGCATCCTCCTCGACGAAGGCATGCACCGGCCAAGGCCACGGACCGGCTTGCAGCTCGGCCAGGGCCTGCGCCCACAGCTGCCGCCCGTCCCGTCCGGGCTCGGGCTCGCCGCGCAAGCGCAACAAGCGCATGCCCAAGCCATTGGACACCTCCAACAAGGCCCGCTCCAACACCCCGAGCAAGCCCTCCCACGCCGCCGCATCGGCGGGCTGGGGCACGTACAGCGTGGAGGCACAGCCGCCATAGGCCTTGGGCGGATACTCGATCAAGACCAAGGCCCGCGCACCATGCTCATGGGCCGCATACACATGGGGGACATCGGCTTCGAACACATGGGTTTCGCCCGAACGCAGCAAGCGCGGGCGATCCGCCGGCCCGGCCAACATCGTCCCGGCCAGCACCGTCACCCGTTCTTTCACGCCGTGCAAATGCGGAGCCGACTCCTTACGGCAACCCGGCAACAGTTCGATCGTGTAGACCTCGATCTCGGGATCGTCGCGCGATCGTTCGATCAATCGAACATGCACGCCAGGGCCGCCCAAGGCGGGCTGCTCGCCGCCGCCGTCGTCGATCAGCACACCGAAAGGCACGCCCAAGGCATTGGCGACCGCCCACAGGGTTTCGATCGTGGGGTTGCCTTCGCCGTTTTCGAGCTGCGACAGCGTCGATTTGGCCACACCACTGCGCTCGGACAAGCCCGCCAGGCTGAGCCCGCGCTGGTGGCGAAAGCGCTGCAGCGCGCGGCCGATCGTCTGCACCGATGCCATGTCGCCCTCCCTGAGTGAATACTCGCCCCCCTGAGCCGGCGCGTGTCGTCCATTATATCGAACGGCCTGGCCTGCAAGGATGCCTCCGGGGGGCCGCCGGTCATGGCACCATGGCGGCAACTCATGGAGGCAGGAGCATGTCCATCGTCACCTTCATCGCCGGCCTGATGGCCTTGGTCGCGGGCGCCGAAGCCTTGGTGCGCGGGGCCTCGCGCTTGTCGCTGTCCTGGGGCATTTCCCCGCTGGTGGTCGGACTGACCGTGGTGGCCTTCGGCACCAGCGCACCCGAGATGGCCGTCTCCGTCGGCGCGGCCGCGCAAGGCGCCACCGAGGTGGCCGTGGGCAATGTCGTGGGCAGCAACGTGTTCAATGTGCTGTTCATCTTGGGCCTGTCGGCCTTGATCGCGCCACTGGTCGTGCACGTGCAAGTCATTCGGCAAGAAGTACCCCTCATGTTGGCCGCCGGGCTCGTGTTGGTCGCCATGGCCCTGGACGGCGTCATTTCGAGGCCCGAGGCGGCGCTGCTGCTGGCGCTGATGCTGGGCTACACCATCTTTCTGATCGTGCAGGCACGCCGCGCGCCGGCGCAAGAACAAAGCGAGTTCGCGGCCGACGCACCGGCCAGCCAGTGGGATCGGCATTGGAGCGTGCAGATCCTGCTGGTGCTGGTCGGACTGGCCGCGTTGGTGCTGG
Source organism: Caldimonas taiwanensis NBRC 104434 (assembly GCF_001592165.1). Classification (NCBI taxonomy): domain Bacteria; kingdom Pseudomonadati; phylum Pseudomonadota; class Betaproteobacteria; order Burkholderiales; family Sphaerotilaceae; genus Caldimonas; species Caldimonas taiwanensis. Next base: position 229,298 of record NZ_BCWK01000001.1, on the reverse strand, counting down.
GCTCGCGCTGGCTCGTGCAGGCGGCCACCGCCTTTGCCAGCGCCTTGGGCGTCAGCGATGTGGTCATCGGCCTGACCATCGTGGCCGCCGGCACCTCGCTGCCGGAGGTGGCCGCCTCGGTCACCGCCTCCTTGCGTGGCCAGCGCGACATCGCCGTGGGCAATGTGGTCGGCAGCAACCTCTTCAACATCCTGGGCTGCCTGGGCCTGGCCGGCGTCGTGGCCGACGGCGGCCTGCCCATTCCCGAGGCCGTGCGCAACTTCGACCTGTGGGTGATGATGGCCACCTTGTTGGCCTGCCTGCCGATTTTCATGACCGACCGCCAGATCGCGCGCTGGGAAGGCGGTGTGCTGCTGGCCTACTATGGCGCCTACACGGCCTACCTCGTTCTGGCAGCCCAACACCATGAGGCCTTGGCGGCCTACTCCACCGTCATGATGAGTTTCGTGATCCCCCTGACCATCGTCACCCTGGCGGTGATGGTGATTCGTCGCCCCTCCTCCTCGCGATCGCACTGACTGCATGGACCTGCCCAGCCACCAACTCACGATGACCGTGCTGATGACGCCGGACATGGCCAATTTTTCCGGCAATGTCCACGGCGGCACCATCCTCAAACTGCTCGACCAAGTGGCCTATGCCTGCGCCAGCCGCTACGCCGGACGCTACGTGGTCACCCTCTCGGTCGACCAGGTGATCTTTCGCCAGCCCATCCATGTGGGCGAGCTGGTCACCTTCCTCGCGTCGGTGAACTACACCGGGAACTCCTCGATGGAAGTCGGCATCAAGGTGGTGGCAGAGAACATTCGCACCCAGGTCGTGCGCCACGCCAACAGCTGCTTTTTCACGATGGTGGCCGTCGATGACCAAGGCCGGCCCACGCCGGTGCCGCCCTTGACCCCGACCACGCCGGACGAACAGCGCCGCCACCAGGCCGCCTTGCTGCGCAAGCAGCTGCGCCGGGAGCTCGAGCAGCGCTACCTGGGCATCAAGAACGCCTGAGCGGAGCTTGCCATGGCTTTTCCCTGGATCACCGCCTTCAAGATCATCCCCTGGAAGGATGTCATCGAAGCCACACCGACCATCGTGCGGGGGGCCAAGCAGTTGTGGAGCAAAGTGCGCCAGGACGACTCCGCCGCCGCCTCGGCGATGCAAGATGCGGCCGCCACTCCCATCTCCCCCGAAGCCCGGCTGGCCCAGCTCGAACAGCGCGTGGCCGAACTCAGCCGCGAGGCCGTGGCCTCCAGCGAGCTGATCCAGGCCCTGGCCCAGCACAACGAACGCCTGGTGGCCGCCGTCGACACCCTGCGGCTGCGCACCCGGGTGCTCATGTGGGTGAGCGCGCTGCTGGCCGGCGCAGTGGTCGCGCTGTTCTTCCTGCGCTGAGACGGGGCCACAATCGCCCCCCATGGCCAAGGACAAGACGATCTACACCTGCTGCGAGTGCGGCGGCACGAGCCCGAAGTGGCTGGGCAAATGCCCCCACTGCGGCGCCTGGAACACGTTGGAGGAAACCCTCGCGCAGACCGCCTCGGCCTCCAGAAACCGCTTCCAGTCCTGGGCGCAAAGCGCCCCGGTCACCCCCTTGGCCCAGATCGAGGCCAACGAGGTGCGGCGCACCCCCACCGGCTTGGAAGAACTCGACCGCGTGCTGGGCGGCGGCATCGTCGAAGGGGGGGTGGTGCTCATCGGCGGCGACCCGGGCATCGGCAAATCGACCCTGCTGCTGCAAGCGCTGGATGCCTTGTCGCGCTCGCTGCCCACGCTGTACGTCACCGGGGAAGAATCCGGCGCCCAAGTGGCGCTGCGCGCCCGGCGGCTGGGGCTCGATGCCTCGCAGGTGCGTGTGCAAGCCGAAACCCAGCTCGAAAAGATTCTGGCCACGCTGGCCGCCGAACGCCCGGCCATCGCGGTCATCGACTCCATCCAGACGCTGTATTCCGAGCAGCTGAGTTCGGCCCCCGGCTCGGTGGCCCAGGTGCGCGAATGTGCCGCCCATCTCACCCGCAGCGCCAAGGCCAGCGGCACGGCCATCGTGCTGGTGGGCCATGTCACCAAGGAAGGGGCGCTGGCTGGCCCGCGCGTGCTGGAGCACATGGTCGACACGGTGCTCTATTTCGAAGGCGACACCCATTCCAGCTTCCGCCTGGTGCGCGCCATCAAGAACCGCTTCGGCGCGGTCAACGAGATCGGCGTCTTTGCGATGACCGAGCGCGGGCTCAAGGGCGTGGCCAACCCCAGCGCCATCTTCCTGTCCACCCATGGCGCACCGGTGCCCGGCTCCTGTGTGTTGGTCACGCTCGAAGGCACCCGCCCCTTGCTGGTGGAAGTGCAAGCCCTGGTGGACAGCTCCCCCATTCCCAGCCCGCGGCGGCTGTCGGTGGGCTTGGAGCAAAACCGTCTGGCCATGCTGCTGGCCGTGATGCACCGCCATGCCGGCATCGCCTGCTTCGACCAAGACGTCTTCGTCAACGCCGTGGGCGGGGTGCGCATCAGCGAGCCGGCCGCCGACCTGGCCGTGATGCTGGCCATCCACAGCTCGCTGCGTGGCAAGGCGCTGCCGCGTGGCTTCCTCACCTTCGGCGAGGTCGGCTTAGCCGGCGAAGTGCGCCCCGCGCCGCGCGGGCAGGAACGGCTCAAGGAAGCGGCCAAACTCGGCTTTTCGGTGGCCATCGTGCCCAAGGCCAATGCGCCGAAAAAGCCCATCGAGGGCCTGACCATCCACCCGGTGGAGCGCGTCGAGCAGGCCATCGAACTGGTGCGAACGCTCACTTAGCCTTCAAGCTATATTTGTGCTGAAGATGTCCTTGCTGGCCGGGGACACAATTCGCAGTACGGCGGTGCGGCTTTCGGGCTATACATTTGTCTCAATGTAACGAAGCGCCTAGGATCGCGCCCTTTTTGCGGTTCTGCGGAGGACACACCATGCAACTCATCGTCTCGGCCGGACTGATCCTGGCCGTCGTGCTGTGGGGCCTGCTGGCGCCGACCTCGCTGGGCGCATTCTTCGACACCGCCCTGAGCCGCATCACCCACAACTTCGGCTGGTTTTATTTGTGGGTGGTGTTGGGACTGGTGACGCTGGCCATGCTGCTGGCCTTCAGCCGCTATGGCGAGCTCAAGCTCGGCGCCGAAGATGACGAGCCCGAGTTCTCCATCGGCGCCTGGTTTGCGATGCTGTTTGCCGCGGGCATGGGCATCGGCCTGGTGTTCTGGGGCGTGGCCGAACCGATCTCCCACTACACCTCGCCGCCGCCGGGCATCGCGCCGCGCACCCCCGAGGCCGCCCATGCAGCCATGCGCTACGCCTTCTTCCATTGGGGCCTGCACCCCTGGGCGGTGTATGCGGTGGTCGGCTTGAGCATCGCTTTCTTCCAGTTTCGCCGTGGGGCGCCCGCCCTGGTGAGTGCGTCCACCGACGCCCTGCCTTGGCAGCCGTTGCGGCGGCTGTCGCCCGTGGTCAACGTGCTGGCCGTGGTGGCCACGGCCTTCGGCGTGGCGGCCTCACTGGGCATTGGCGCGCTGCAGATCAACAGCGGACTGCACACCGTCTTCGGTGTGCCGGTGGGGCAGGCCGTGCAGGTGGCCATCATCTTGGGGGTGACGGCGATCTTCCTTGCCTCGGCACTCAGCGGCGTGACTCGCGGCATCAAATGGCTGTCCAGCGCCAACCTCGTGTTGGCCGGCGCGCTGGCGCTGATGGTCTTCCTGCTGGGGCCCACCGTGGCGCTCATCGACACCTTCACGACCACGCTGGGAGCCTATCTCAGCGAGTTCGTCCGCATGAGCCTGCGCACCACGCCCTTTCGCGACAGCAACTGGGTGAGCAGCTGGACGGTGTTTTACTGGGCCTGGTGGGTCAGCTGGTCCCCCTTCGTGGGCCTGTTCATCGCGCGGGTCTCGCGGGGGCGCACGATCCGCGAGTTCGTCATCGGCACCGTGCTGGCGCCCACGCTGGCCGGCTTCGTCTGGTTCGCCGTCTTCGGCGGCACAGCCTTGCACCTGGAGATCTTCCAGGGCGTGCCGGTGGCCGAGGCGGTCAAAGCCGATGTCTCCACCGCCCTGTTCGCCATGTTCGACGCGCTGCCGTTGGGCATGGTGATGTCGCTGGCGGCCACCGTGCTGGTGCTGATCTTCTTCGTCACTTCGGGCGACTCGGCCACGCTGGTGCTGGGCATGATGAGCACCCAGGGCCAGCCCAATCCAAGCGCCCGCGTCAAGCTGATCTGGGGCGTGCTGGTGGCCGGCATCGCCATCACGCTGTTGATGTCCGGCGGGGTGCAAGCGGTGCAGACGGCCACCATCGTCTTCGCCCTGCCCTTCACCGTGGTCATCGTGGGCATGGCGGTGTCGCTGTGGCTGGCGGTGCGCCAAGACTGGCGCTCGGAACAACGACGCGAACGCGCCCTGCGCCAGCGCATGCGGGAGCTGGCCGGCCAGCCCTCAGCGGCCGAGATTGCGGACACTACGCAGCCGCCGCCGGGGCGCAGCCCCTAAGATCACGCCCATGAATCCTTGGATCGGCTGGGGCTTGGCGGCCCTGTTCACCCTGCTGGCGTGGCAACAGTATGGCTGGCAAGGCCTGCTGTTCGCCTTTTCGGCCATCACCTTCTGGCTGCTATTGCAGTTCAACAAGGCCGTGCGCGTGATGCGCCAGGCCGGCAGCGCCCCCATCGGCTACATCGACAGCGCCGTGATGCTCAATGCCAAGCTACGCAAGGGCCTGCCGATGCTCCAGATCGTGATGATGACGCGCAGCCTGGGCCAGAAGGTCAGCGACGAGCCGGAAGCCTACCGCTGGACCGACCCCGGCGGCTCCCATGTCACGCTGGAGCTGCGCGGCGGCAAGCTCGTGCGCTGGACGCTGTGGCGCCCCGACGGCGCCGGCGCGGATGCGCCCTCACCCCCGTAAAATCGCCGTTTTACCCCGAATTTCCGAGGAGCCTTGCATGGGCATGGAAGACCGCGACGGCAAAATCTGGATGGATGGCCGCTTGGTGGACTGGCGCGACGCCAAGATCCATGTGCTGACCCACACGCTGCACTACGGCTGCGGCGCCTTCGAGGGCGTGCGTGCCTACCACACCGCCCAAGGCACGGCCATCTTCCGGTTGCGCGAGCACACCGAGCGCCTGTTCAACAGCGCCAAGATCCTGCGCATGAAGATCCCCTACACCGTCGAACAGGTGATGGAGGCTCAGAAAGAAGTCGTGCGCGCCAACCAGCTCGACAGCTGCTACATCCGCCCACTGACCTGGATCGGCTCGGAAAAACTGGGCGTCAGCCCCAAGGGCAACACCATCCACCTGATGATCGCCGCCTGGGCCTGGGGCGCCTATCTGGGCGAAGAAGGCTTGAAGCGCGGCATTCGCGTCAAGACCAGCAGCTACACGCGTCATCACGTCAACATCACGATGACGCAGGCCAAGACGGTGAGCAACTACACCAACTCCATCCTGGCCAACATGGAGGCCACCGACGATGGCTATGACGAGGCCCTGTTGCTCGATGCGGCCGGATTCGTCTCCGAAGGCGCTGGCGAGAATCTTTTCATCGTCAAGAACGGCGTGGTCTACACGCCCGATCTATCAGCCGGGGCGCTCAATGGCATCACGCGCAACACCATCTTCGCCATTTGCCGCGACCTGGGCATCGACCTCATCGAAAAGCGCATCACGCGCGACGAGGTCTACATCGCCGACGAGGCCTTCTTCACCGGCACGGCCGCCGAGGTCACGCCGATCCGCGAGCTCGATCGCATCCAGATCGGTGCCGGCGAGCGCGGCCCGATCACCGAAAAGATCCAAACGGCCTTCTTCGACATCGTCAATGGCCGCAATCCCAAGTACGCGCAATGGCTGACACGGGTCTGAGGTCGCAGTGATGAGCAGCAACCAACCCCTCCCTGTCGTGGAACTGTCGGCCCGGGATCTCCAGGGCCATGGGGTGGTGTTTTGCCCCCACCCCAAAATGCCGCTGTGGAGCGCCCATCCCAAGGTGTACATCGACGTGGCCACCACCGGCGAGGGCAAGTGCCCCTATTGCAGCACGGTCTACCGGCTCAAGGCCGGCGAGAAAGTCCACGGCCACTGAGCCTGAAGCGGCCATCGCCGGCCGGCGACGCCCCCATGCACGCGCATGGGGCCTTGGTGCCATGCCGAGGAGACGCTCAGATGCGCAAGGTGTCGAGCTCGGCATACGCATGGTTCATCCACAGCTTCAGCCGCTGGCGCTCCATCAGGCCCAGGCTGCTGCCGTCGCCGCCGCTGGTGTTGCGGGCGGACCAAAAACTCATGTTGGCCGCATCGATCTTCTGCGCCACCGACTCGTGCAGTTTGCGAAGCGTGATCTGTCGCGCCCCCAGCGCCAGGGCGCGCTCCAGCTCGCCTGAGCTTTCCAGCTGACTGAAGTCGTCACCGCGCAGCTGGTTGAGCACCAGCACATACTGCAACCGACGGCCAAAGCGGTCGAGCAGTTTTTTCAGCAAGTCCACCGAATCCTTGCCGGCATCCATCACATGCCAATAGTGGATGGCCAGGTCCGAGACATCCGCCAAGTCCAGCACGCCGGATTCGTCCATCCATTTCACCAGCGGCGCATGGGTCTGGGCGGCCAGATCCACCAGCACCCGCCGGCCGGGCTGCTCGATGGCCGACTCGATCATGGCGTCCAGTGCCTCGTAGCGCTCCACCGCCATCGGCGAGGCATAGCCCGCATAAAAACGCATGAACGTGCCATGCGAGCGGTCGGTGTCGAAGCCGACGAACGGCAGGTTGTGGTCGATGAAGTACTGAGCCAGCAGGCGCGAGACGAGGGATTTGCCCACGCCGCCTTTCTCACCACCGACCAGGTGGATGATGGACTTGGGCGCAACTTCCAGGGTCGGGATCTGCGTCATGCGGTCGCTCTCCTTGTGATTTGAGCCGGTGGCGTCGGGTTGATCCATCGATCGCACCGGCGTTCCAACCGCGATGATGCCAGCATGGCGCGCGTCATCCTGTTGCAAGCTCGAGCTCCCAGCAAACCCCTCCCCGGACAGCCGTGCAATGGCTGCGGCGTGTGCTGCGCCGCCGAGCCCTGCCCCCTGGGGCAAGTGCTCAGCCGGCGCCGCCGCGGCCGCTGCCGGGCCCTGCACTGGGAGCCCGCCGAGCAAAGGTACCGCTGTGGGGCCCTGACGCAGCCTGGGCGCCACCTGCCCCGGGTTGCACAGCCGCTATGGCCCTGGATCGCCCCGTGGCTGAAGCGCTGGATCGCCGCAGGACGCGGCTGCGACTCCAGCGCCATCGTGCTGCGGCCCTGACTCAGCGAGCGTAGAACACGTAGTCGGCCTGGTAAGGCACTTGGCGGCGCTGTCCCTGTTGGTCCGCGGTACAGGCGGGCGCCGGCGCCACACCACCGCGGGTATTGAGGCGCTGGATGTAGGCCGTGCCCTGCAGCAAGCCCATGCCCATGGACGGCTCGGCCTGGACGAGCTGCAAAGGAATGTGGCCGGCGCCGGCCGGTGCCACCGCGACTTGCTTGCCCGTGACCTTCGAACCATCCTGGGCCTCCCAGGTCGGCCCCCCGTAGTACTTGCCCACCACCTTGCCCTGGCGGTCGTACAACGTGGCCATGGGGCTGACGAACACCCATTCGTAAACGCCGCTCGCACCGGCCTTGGCCCGGCATTCATACGTGATCTCGCCCCTGCCCACGGTGTGCAGGGTCTGGCGCACACCGGCGGGCACACGGATCTCCGGCGGCAGGCTCATGTTGTCCACCGGCGCAGAGGCCATGGGCGCGGAGGTCATCGATCCACAGGCAGCCAGGCTCAACCCAGCCAGGCTGGACAAAACGGTCTTGTGCATGGAAGTCTCCAATCGGTCAGAGGGGTTCAGGACGCCGGGACCGGGTCTCGCCCCGGCTTGCCTTCCATACGCAGCGCACCGCCTTCCGGATGCGCGAGAACGCTCACAACGACACGCGGCCGGTGTAGAGAATGGGCCCGGTGGGCGCGCCGGTGGGCGAGCCGCCGGGCGGCTCCAGACTGACCGCCAGCGCCGCGGTGCCGGGCAGTTCCAGGCGGCGCTGCAGCCGCGTGGGCCGGTCGGCCCGGATCACGCCCAAGGAACGCGGCGCCCCTTGCCCGGGCACGGCCCACAGTTCCAACACCCGCCCGGCCTCCACGGGGACGGCCGCCACCGGCTGCACGACCAGGCTCGAGCCATCGGGGCTGAGTCCGGCCACGAAGGTGCTGGGGCCTTGCGGCGCGGCCAAGACCACCACCAGCGGTGGCGGCATCGGCGTGGGCCGCAGCAGCAGCACGGCCATCACCACTGCGGCGGCGCTGGCCAGCACCGACCAGCCACGCCAGAAGTTCAGCCGCGCCCACGGGCTGCGGCGCGCATCGGCCGCGGGCGCCGCGCCGTCCAGCCGGGCCTCGATGGCGCGCCATACCCGCTCGGACGGCGCCACCGGCGGCACCGCCTCGGACAGCGGCTGCAACCGGTCCTGCCAGCCAGCCACGGCCTCGCGCAGGCTCGGATGCGCCATCATCAGGGTTTCGAATCGCCGACGCGCACCACCGCGCAAGGTGCCCAGCACGTACTCGGCCGCCAGCCGCTCGACCACCTCCGCACGCAGAGCCCTCATGCCAGCCCTCCTGGCGCGAGCCGTTCCAAGCAGCCCTTCAGCGACAGCAGCGCCCGTCGGATCCATGACTTCACCGACCCCAGCGGCTGCCCCAACTGCCGGGCCACCTCACTGTGCGACAGCCCCTGGTAATAGGCCAGCGCCAAGCTGTGCTGCTGCTCGGGCGACAGCTCGGCCAGACAGTGCCGCAGCAGCCGCGCTTCGACGGCGCGCTGCAGCAGCTCGGACGGGCCGGGGTGAGGGTCGGGATGCTCGTCGTACACGCCGCTGGGATCCTGCTCATCATCGACCGCCCCCTCATCGCTGAAGCGCGGTCGCGCCTGGGCTCGCCGCAGGCTGTCGATGGCCCGATGTCGGGCGATGCTGGTCAGCCAAGTCATCGGCTGGCTGCGCGCGGCATCGAAACTGCCTGCGGCCTTCCAGACCGCCAGGTAGACCTCCTGCAACACGTCCTCGGCCTGGCTGCGTTCCCCGGTGATACGCAGGATCACGCCCAGCAGATGCGCCGCGGTGAGCCGGTACAGCTGCGCGAAGGCGGCCCGTTGACCCAAGGCGGTCTGCGCCAGCAGGCGGCCCAGCTCCTGGCTGCGCTCACTCCAAGGCGAATCCGGCAACGACATGGTCATGGCGGCGCATTGTGCCGTCGCCGACGGCCAGCGTACAGCCTCCGTACAATCGGCAAGGTCTGAAAGCCATCATGAACACTTCCCGCGAATTCATCCTCACCCTGTCCTGTCAAGACACCAAGGGCGTGGTCTATGCGGTCTCTGGTCTGCTGTACCAGGCCGGCTGCAACATCCTGGACTCCCAGCAATTCGGCGACGTGCAAAGCCCCGACGGCACGGGCCTGTTCTTCATGCGGGTGCACTTCGAAGCGCCCGAACATTTGGCCGACGTGGCCACGCTGGACAAGCTGTTTGCCCACGTGCGCCAGCAGTTCGGCATGCAAGCGGCTTTCCATGCGCTGTCGCGCAAGTCGCGCGTGCTCATCATGGTGAGCAAGCACGGCCACTGTCTCAACGACTTGTTGTTCCGTCACCGCTCGGGCCTGCTGCCCATCGAGGTGCCGGCCATCGTCTCCAACCATCCCGATTTCGCGGAACTGGCCGCCAGCTACGGCATCCCCTTCCACCACCTGCCGCTGCCCACCGGGGCCTCGCACGACACCAAGCGGGCGCAAGAGCGTCAGATCGAGCAACTCATCACCGAACACGGCATCGATCTGGTGGTGCTGGCGCGCTACATGCAAATCCTCAGCCCCGAGTTCTGCGAATTCCTCAAAGGTCGGGCGATCAACATTCACCACAGCTTCCTGCCCAGCTTCAAGGGGGCCAAGCCGTATTACCAGGCCCATGACCGCGGGGTGAAGCTCATCGGCGCCACCGCCCACTACGTCACCGCCGACCTCGACGAAGGCCCCATCATCGAGCAAGACGTCGAGCGCGTGGACCACACGCTCAGTCCGGAGGACTTCACCGCCGTGGGCCGCGACGTCGAATGCGTGGTGCTGGCCCGCGCGGTGCGCTGGCATGTGGAGCACCGCGTGCTGCTCAACGGCCACAAGACCGTCGTGTTCAAGTAAACCCGCAACACCCATGCCCCGCCCGCTCGCGCCCCTGGCCTCTCCCGACGATACCGAGGCCCAGTTCTACGAGGCCCTGCAGCAAGGCGACATCGACAAGCTGATGGCCGTATGGGCCGACGATGAAGACGTCGTGTGCATCCACCCGGGTGGGCCGCGGCTGGTGGGGCTCAGCGCGATCCGGGCCCAGTTCGCAGCCCTGTTCGCCCATGGCAGCATCCAGGCCCAACCCGAACGCGTGCGGCGCATGCACGCCCATGACAGCGCGGTGCACAGCGTGATCGAGCAAGTGCGCGTCATGACCGAAGACGGGCCGCGGTCGGTGCTGGTGGTGGCCACCAACGTCTACGTGAAGACCGCCCTGGGCTGGCGCATGGTGTGCCACCATGCAAGCCCCGGCTCGCCGCACGAGCCCACCGAGGCGGGCGAAGCGCCCACCACCTTGCACTGACCGCCGATGGAGACCTACCGCGCCCCGCGCTGGCTCGCCGCCGCCGGTCCGCTCGGCAGCCATGCTCAAACCATCTGGCCGGCGCTGTTCTCACGCCGCTTCCTGGGGCCGCGGCCGGCGTACACCCGAGAGCGCTGGACCACCCCGGACCATGATTTCATCGACGTGGACCGCCTGACCTGGACGGCCGAACCCCCGGCCCCCGAGGCGCCCTTGCTCGTGCTCTTTCACGGTCTGGAAGGCTCCTCACGCAGCCATTACGCCGAGGCATTCGCGCACTGGGCGCGGCAGCGTCGCTGGCACTATGCGGTGCCGCACTTCCGAGGCTGCTCGGGCGAGCTCAACCTCGCGCCACGGGCCTACCATTCGGGCGACTACGAGGAAGTCGGCTGGATCCTGCAGCGTCTGCGCGGCTCGCACCGCGGCCCGCTGCTGGCCGTGGGCGTGTCGCTGGGGGGCAATGCCTTGCTGCGCTGGGCCGAAGAAGCCGGTGAGACAGCCGCGCAGACCGTGCGCGCCGTATGCGCCATCAGCTCGCCGCTGGACCTGGCCGCCGGCGGCGCGGCCATCGGCCGCGGCTTCAACCGGCTGGTCTACACGCGCATGTTCCTGCGCACCATGAAGCCCAAGGCTTTGCGCAAGCTGGCCCAGTATCCCGGGCTGTTCGACCGCCAGCGGCTGCTGGCCGCGCGCGACCTCTACGAGTTCGACAATGTCTTCACCGCCCCGCTGCATGGCTTTCGCAACACCGAGGATTACTGGTCGCGCGCCTCGGCCAAACCCCATTTGCATCGCATCCGCATCCCGGCGCTGGTGCTCAATGCCCTCAACGACCCCTTCGTGCCGGCAGCCAGCCTGCCCCGGCCGCAGGAGGTCGGCCGCTTCGTGACACTGTGGCAGCCCCCGCATGGCGGCCATGTCGGCTTTGCCGCCGGCCCGCTGCCCGGCCATGTGATGACCCTGCCGCAGGCGGTGACGGACTGGCTGCACCAACGGCTTTGAGTGATGATTGCCGCATGGATGACATCGTCAGAGCTGCACTGAAGAAATGGCCCAACGTGCCCGCCTGCCGAGGCTGGCTGGCGCTGGACGCCCGGGGTCAGTGGTACATGCGTGACGAGCGCACCCAGGCAGCCGGCCCCTTCCCGCGGGTCAAAGGCAGTCTGATCACGCACGACAAGCTGCGCGAATTCATCCACCGCAACTACGAGGCCGATGAACGCGGCCAGTGGTATTTCCAAAACGGCCCGCAGCGCGTCTACGTGGAGCTGGAATGCACGCCCTGGGTGTGGCGCGTGCGCAGCCACGGGTCCGAGCGCCCCCCCTCCATCACCAGCCACACCGGCCTGGCGGCCACCCAAGTGCGCGACTGCTTGCTCGACGAGGCCGGCCGGCTGTACCTGGCCACCGAGCTGGGCGTGGGGCTGGTGCACAGCCAAGACATGCACGATGCCTCACAGGCGATCGAAGACGGCTGGTGGCAGCCCCGGGAGGTGCGATCGACCGAGCTGCCCGAACGCTACGGCTACGTGCTCAGCCCCCAGGCCGCCGCCGCGCAGGCATGAAAAAGCCGGCCAGCGGCCGGCTCGGCTCCAGCAGGGCCTGCGTTGCCCTGCCGCATCGGGCGCGCGGCTTATTGCGAAGCCGCTGCGGCGGCCGCCGGTGCGGCCGGCTCGGGCAAGTTGCCGCCCGAGTTGTTGACCATGTACACCACGGCGCGGCCAATCTCCAGATCGCTGAACTCGCCCCCCCCTTGCGCGCCCATGGCGCCTTTGCCTTTCAAGGCGGAGTTCAGCAGCGTCTCGTAGCCTTGCGCCACCCGCGGCGCCCAGGCAGCCGCATCGCCGAACTTGGGCGCGCCAGCCAGGCCTGCGCCATGGCAGGCCACGCACTGGGCTTGGTAGACCTCCTGGCCGGTTTTGAGCACACGCGGGGCCGAAGGATCGCGCAGCTCGACGGTGCCGACCGGCCGGATGCGCGCGGCAACCGCCTCTTCGGTTAAGCCATCGCTGCCCGCCCCCGACTTGGTCCCCGAGGCCACGAAATTGACCAACAAAATGATGCCCACGATGGGCACCAGGAAGGCAAAGATCACCGCCAGAACCAGCTGCTTGGGCGTCTTGACCGGCCCTTCATGGGCGGCGTGTTCGTCGTGGGCGTGTGCGTTGTCGCTCATGTAAGAAATCCTCGGCTTTGAACCGGACGTCATTGCGCCCGCCACAGCGGCGCGGCAGCGCAAAACCTATCGATTATATGCGAGCCCAGGGCCTGCTCATGCCCTGGCACCGAAGGCTGCTAGAATGCGGAGTTCTCGCGGCTGTAGCTCAGTGGATAGAGTGTCGGCCTCCGAAGCCGAAGGTCGTGGGTTCGATCCCCGCCAGCCGCGCCACATCGATGACTTGGCGCTTTTCCGAGAGCGCATCGGGTTGGGTTGCAGCCGACTCCGAGATGCCACGCGTGGCCCGAATTGGGCCATGGCAACGCCGCTGACGTGTGGCCGTGCCCGCTGACTCGTGGCCGTGCCTTTGGCGCGTCATGGTTCATGGCCCATCTGTGCCCCCCATCGCCCAGGGCATCGCGAGCCACCGCCCAAAGCCTGGCCTTGCGGCCGACAGGGTCGTCGGAGAGGATCAGTTCGACGCCCGAGCGGCCCCGCCGGCTCAGGCCGCCGAGGAGGGCGCGCCAATGAACCTCGGCCTCGGACAGGGCGACGGAAACCCCCAGCACGCGGCATCGGCCGGCGACTTCAGTAGATGGGCGGTCTCCACCCGGCTGTTGAAGGTGTCCAGCGACATCACCACCGCATCGGGGGCATCCCGGCGCGCGACGACCGTGTGTGGTCGGCATCGTCGATGACCTGATCGATCACGGTTTTGAGCTTGTTGCGTGCCTCAGAGAAATTCACCACGCGCATGACGATGCGCCCCCTTGTGAGTGGGGCTTCAAGTACGAGTCTGCGGCGTCGCATGCGCATCTGCAAGGCCGGGGTCCATGCCCCTCGAACGACTCAGGCTGGCTGTGTGCGCAGGCCGAGCCGATGGCAGGATCGAGCCGCCATGCGCCAATTTCTCCGCCAGTGGTTGCCCGCCGAAGACCGTCTGCGCACGCACCCAGGGCTGCGCTGGAGGGGCCCGTTGCTGCGTCGGACGTGCTGGGGACGCTGGCCGTATGGTGGCGTCGCCGCCGCCGACGCGCAGGACATGCGTTAACCTAGGCCCCCATGTGTGCTGCCCCTCTTTGCACTGGGTGGGGCGGAGGGCCCCTGCGCATGGGGCTGCCCGCCCTGGCCGTGATGTTGGCGGTGCTGGCCGGATGTTCATCCACGCCGCGTGGCGGCGCCGTCACGCAGGACGGGCCCGGCCAGCGCTCGGCCGCCGAGCTCGATCGCATCCCCGATGCCGTCCCGCGCATCGAACCCTTGGCCAGCGGCCCCAACCGCCCCTACGTGATGTTCGGCCGGTACTACGTGCCGCAAACGGCCGACCTGCCGTACCGGCAGCGTGGCCTGGCCTCGTGGTATGGCCGGGCGTTTCATGGCCGCCCCACCTCCAGCGGCGAGCCCTACGACATGTACGCCATGACGGCCGCCCACCCCACCCTGCCCATTCCGAGCTATGTGCGCGTGCGCCATCTGGGCAACGGCCGGGAAGTGATCGTGCGCATCAACGACCGCGGCCCCTTCCGAGGCGAGCGCATCATCGACCTGAGTTATGCGGCCGCGCACCGCCTGGGCTTCGTCCAAGAGGGGCAAGCCGACGTCGAGATCGAACGCATCACCCATGCCGACATCCGCGCCGGGCGCTGGTCAGGCCGCCCGGCAGACGCCCCCCGGCCCGAGCCGGCGCCGCCGGATCGGCCCGCGCCCACGGCCGAGGCCACCGCCCACTGGGTGCAATTGGGCGCGTTCCGTCAACGCGAGGGGGCCGAGCATTTCATGAGCGAGGTCAGGGCCCAGGTGGCCTGGCTGGCCACGCGCCTGACCATCGTCACCGACGCCTCGTTGCACCGGCTGCAAGCCGGCCCCTACGCCAGCCGCGACGAAGCGCTGGCTGCGGCCGAGCGCATTCGCGAGGCCTTGCAACTGGTGCCGGTGATCGTGCAGCGCTGACTCAGCCGCCCTCCGATCCGCGCAGCGCCAAGGCGCGGGCGTACAGCGCCTTGCGCGGCGCGCCGGTGTGCTCGGCCACCAAGGCCACGGCCTGCTTCAGAGGCAATGCCTCGATCAACGCGCGCAACAAGGGCTCGGCGCGTGCCAGCGCCTGGTCGTCCTGCGCTGCGGCCTCAGGCGGCTGGGCATGCAGCACGAGCACGAATTCGCCGCGGCGGCGGTGCGGGTCCTCGGCCAGCCACTGCGGCAGGGAGTGTGTCGGCAAGGTGACGATGGTTTCGAATTGCTTCGTCAGCTCGCGAGCCACGGTCAGCGGGCGCGACCCACAAGCCTGGGCCAAAGCACGCGCCAGCGTCTCGATGCGGTGCGGTGACTCGAAGATCACCTGGCTCACGGGGCTTGCTGCGATCGCCCGCACGGCATGCTCCAACTCACGCGGGCGTGTGGGCAGGAAACCCACGAAATGAAAGCCCGTGGCGTGCACATCGCCAGCGGCGCTCAAGGCGGCCGTGGCGCTGCTGGGGCCCGGGATCGGCACCACGCCACAACCGGCCTGCCGCACGGCCGCCACCAGACGGGCCCCGGGGTCCGAGAGGGCCGGCGTGCCGGCATCACTGACATAGGCCACCCGTTGGCCCGAATGCAGCCGCGCGATCACCGCCTGCGCCGCCTCGCGCTCGTTGTGCTCGTGCACGGCCAGCAGCGGTTTGTCGATGCCATAGTGACGCAGCAGCGCGGCCGTGTGGCGTGTGTCCTCGCAGGCCAGCGCCTCCACGGTATGCAGCACATGCAGCGCGCGCAGGCCAAGGTCGGCCAGGTTGCCGATGGGGGTGGCCACCACATACAGTGCGCCCGCAGGATACTGCTGGGCCCCGGCAGCACGCTGGGCCGCCGCGCACCACAGCGCGGCATCGGACCCATAGGAGGAAGAAGAAGTGTTCACGGCCAAGCACAAAGGAGACGCTGCCGAGCAGCGGGCCTTGGCGCATCTGCAACGCGCCGGCCTGGT
Source organism: Caldimonas taiwanensis NBRC 104434 (assembly GCF_001592165.1). NCBI lineage: Bacteria > Pseudomonadati > Pseudomonadota > Betaproteobacteria > Burkholderiales > Sphaerotilaceae > Caldimonas > Caldimonas taiwanensis. The sequence goes on along the minus strand of NZ_BCWK01000001.1, from coordinate 213,517 downwards.
ACTCGTCGAGCGCAATTATCGGGTGGCGCGCGGCCCGCATGCCCATGCCGGCGAAGTGGACCTCATCATGCGAGAGCGCGACGGCACGCTGGTGTTCGTGGAAGTGCGCAGCCGCACCCACCCCACGCATGGCGGCGCGGCGGCCAGCATCGGCGCGGCCAAGCGGCGCGCCATCGTGCGGGCCGCCCAGCACTATTTGCTGCGCCTGGGCTCGCCACCGGCCTGCCGTTTCGACGTGGTGGCCTTCGAGGGGCCGCAACTGCAATGGATCAAAGCCGCGTTCGAAGCCTGGTGAGCGCCAGCGGCGCGCCGCCCGGCATGCCTTGGGCCGCGCGGCCACGGAACCTTCGCCCGGCAGCAGGCATCCATGGGGCTGCCGTATGATGCCGCCCATGCTTGAAACCCGCATCCAGCATCAGTTCTTCGAAAGTGCCGATCTGAAGTACCAGTGCGCCGACCAGCTCGCCCGGCCGATTGCCGAAGCCGCGCAAGCCGTGGTGGGTTGTCTGACCGCCGGGGCCAAGGTGCTGGCCTGTGGCAATGACGGCGCGGCCGGCTTGGCTCGACATGCGGCCTCGTTGTTCGTGGACCGCTTCGAGCGTGAGCGTCCCGGCTTGGCCGCGCTGGCGCTCAGCCCCGAGGCGGCGCATCTCGGCGGCCTCGGCGAGGACCCGACACTGATCTATGCCAAACAAGTGCAAGCCTTGGGACAGCCCGGCGACATCTTGCTGGCCTTGTCGGTCAGCGGCAGCGCACCCACCGTGCTGGCCGCCGTGCAGGCGGCCCATGACAAAGAGATGACCGTCATTGCCTTCACCGGCAAAACCGGCGGCAAGCTCAAGGACATGCTGGCCGAAACCGACGTGCACATCGCCGTGCCGCACGAACGCCCGGCGCGGGTTCACGAGGTCCACTTGCTCGCCATGTATTGTCTGTGCGATGCCGTGGACACCCAATTGCTTGGAGAAGAGGATCATTCATGACATCGCAAGCCTTTCTTTTCCGTCGGCTGCGCCCGCTGGCGGCCGTGCTGGCCGCCGCCGGCTTGGTCAGTGCCTTGTCCGCCTGCGCCCCCTTGCTGGTGGGGGGGGCCGTCGTGGGCACCGTGATGGTGGCCACCGACCGCCGCAGCTCCGGCGCCCAACTCGACGACCAGGCCATCGAGTTGAAGGCCATGAACCGCCTGCGCGAAGCCTTCAACGAACAACGCGCGCATGTCAACGTGACCAGCTACAACCGCATGGTGCTGCTCACCGGCGAAGTGGCCTCGGAAGAAGACAAGCAGCGGGCCGAGCGCATCGTCGCCGCCGTGGACAACGTGCGCTCCATCGTCAACGACTTGGCCGTCATGGGGGTGAGTTCGCTGACCTCGCGCTCCAATGACGTGATCCTGGGCGGCAAGGTCAAAGCCACCTTCGTCGATGCACGCGACCTGCAGGCCCAGGCGGTCAAGGTGGTGGCCGAGCGCGGCACCGTCTATCTGATGGGTCGGGTCACCGAACGCGAAGCCAAACGAGCCGCCGAGCTGGCGCGCAGCGTCAGTGGCGTGAACAAGGTGGTGACGGTGTTCGAGCTCATCACCGAGGAGGAACTGGCGCGGCTGCAGCCCAACCGGCCACAGCCGGCGGGCGCCTCGCCGGGCCAGTGAATCACTTGAGCCGGCGAATCAGGCTCGAGGTGTCCCAGCGGCCGCCGCCTTGGGCCTGGATGTCGGCGTAGAACTGATCCACCAGGGCGGTCACCGGCAGCCGCGCGCCATGGCGCCGCGCTTCTTGCAAGCACAGCCCCAGGTCTTTGCGCATCCAATCCACCGCGAAGCCGAAGTCGAAGCGGTCTTCGATCATGGTCGGGCCGCGGTTGTCCATCTGCCAGCTCTGGGCGGCGCCTTTGCCGATGACCTCGAGCACGGCCTTCATGTCCAAACCGACCTTTTGACCAAAGGCAATCGCTTCGGACAGCCCTTGCAGCAAGCCGGCAATGGCGATTTGGTTGACCATCTTGGCCAACTGGCCCGCCCCTTGCTCGCCCAGCAAGGTCACGGCCTTGGCGTAGGCCATGGCCACCGGCTGCGCCCGCTCGAAGGCCGCGGCCTCGCCGCCGCACATCACGGTCAGCGTGCCGTTGAGGGCCCCGAGGTTGCCGCCCGAGACGGGAGCGTCGATGAACCACAGCCCGCGACGGCGGGCCTGCGCCCCCAGCTCGCGGGCCACCTCGGCCGAGGCCGTGGTGTGGTCCATGAAAATCGCCCCGGGCTTCATGCCGGCCAAGGCTCCGTCCTCGCCCAAGACCACCGAGCGCAAATCATCGTCATTGCCCACGCACGCAAAAACGATGTCGGCGTCTTGCGCGGCCTGGCGGGGCGTGGCCGCGCAAGCCCCGCCATATTCGGCGACCCACCGTTCGGCCTTGGCCGCCGTGCGGTTGTACACGGTGACTCGATGGCCGGCTCGTGCCAAGTGCCCGGCCATCGGGTAGCCCATCACCCCCAGGCCAAGGAAGGCCACGGTGTGGGGTGCCACAGGGGCGTAGGTCTTGGGACTGTTCATGGGGTCACACGATCGTCAAATGCTCGGTGCCCGCCGCCAGATCGGCACTGCGAGCCCGGTTGCTGTTGAGCTTGATCTGCAGACGCAGGTCATTGACCGAGTCCGCATTGCGCAAAGCATCCTCGTAGGTCACGAAATTGCCTTCGTACAGGTCGAACAGCGATTGGTCGAAGGTCTGCATGCCCAGCTCGCGGCTCTTCTTCATGATCTCCTTGATCTCGGCCACTTCGCCCTTGAAGATCAGCTCGGAAATCAACGGGGTGTTGAGCAGGATCTCCACCGCCGCGATGCGGCCTTTGCCCTCCTGGCGCGGCAGCAGACGCTGCGAGACCATGGCCTTGAGGTTGAGCGACAAATCCATCAGCAACTGGGCGCGGCGCTCCTCGGGGAAGAAGTTGATGATGCGATCCAGCGCCTGGTTGGCGCTGTTGGCATGCAGCGTCGCCATGCACAGATGCCCCGTCTCGGCAAAGGCCACGGCGTGCTCCATGGTCTCGCGGTCGCGGATTTCGCCCATCAGAATCACGTCGGGGGCCTGGCGCAGCGCGTTCTTCAGCGCTGCATCCCAGCCGTCGGTGTCGATGCCGACCTCGCGCTGCGTGACGATGCAGTTTTTATGCGGATGCACGAACTCCACCGGGTCTTCGATGGTGATGATGTGGCCCTGCGAATGTTCGTTGCGATAGTCCACCATGGCCGCCAGCGTGGTGCTCTTGCCCGAGCCGGTGGCCCCCACCATGATCACCAAGCCCCGCTTGGTCATCGCGATGTCCTTCAGGATGGTGGGCAAGCCCAAACCGTCGATGGTGGGCAGCGCCTGCGGAATGACCCGCAGTACCAGGCCGACATGCCCTTGCTGCACGAAGGCATTGACGCGGAAGCGCCCAATGCCCTGCGGTGCGATGGCGAAATTGCATTCCTTGGTGCGCTCGAATTCGGCGGCCTGCTTGTCGTTCATGATGGCGCGCGCCAGCGCCATCGTGTGCTGGCCGGTCAAGGGCTGGGGCGAGACCTTGGTGATCTTGCCGTCCACCTTGATCGCCGGTGGGAATTCGGCCGTCAGGAACAGGTCTGACCCATTGCGCGCGACCATCAAGCGCAGCAGGTCGTTGACAAACTTGGAAGCCTGATCTCTTTCCATGATGGGATCCTCAGCCGCGCGACAGCAGGGCACTCAAGCGTGCACTGACTTGGCGCAGGCGCAATGACAGACGGCGCGCCAGCGAGGCCAACAAGGCCAGCCCCAAGCGCGGCTCTTGCATGATCATGCGATCGAGCCCCTGGGCATCGACCACGGCGAGCACGCAAGGGGTGAGGGTGGTGCAGGCCGAGAAGCGCGACCCGGCATCCAGCAACGACATCTCCCCCAACATGTCGCCAGGGCGTGCCTCGGCCAGGCGCGCCCGAGCCCCCCAAGGCTGGATGCGGTCGACCGCGATCGAGCCCCCTAGCACGATGACCATGTAGTCGCCCAATTCGTCCTGACCGATGATCTCCTGGTTGGCATCGACCTCGACGAACTCGAGATACTGGCTCATGCGGGCCAGATCCTGCGGGCTCAAACTCGCCGCGTAGCGATCCACGCCCCAGAGCTGGGCGAACTTTTGCGCGCCACGCTCGCGGTCGTATGGCCTGGCGCCGATGCGTTGCGCTCGCTCACGCCAAGTCGCCTGGGGCAGGTTCTCCTCGGCGCGCTCTTGGAACATCGTCGAGAAGAAACGCGAGTCCGCGTCGGGTTCGGCGCTGCCCGTGTCGGCAGCCGGACCACTGCCTCCTTTGACTTTGAGTTTGTCGATCAGCTTTTTCATGGCAATGACGGCCGTCGCCGCGGCGGTGCGAGTGTCCGGTTCAGCCCGGGAAGTTCTCGGGGAACTTGGCCTTGCTGCGCGCCTCGGCCGCAGAGATCACGTTGCGACGCACGAGGTCGGCCAAGCATTGGTCCAAGGTCATCATGCCCATGCTGTTGCCCGTCTGAATGGCCGAGTACATCTGGGCGATCTTGTTTTCGCGGATCAGGTTGCGGATGGCCGAGGTGCCCAGCATGATCTCGTGCGCTGCCACGCGGCCCGAACCGTCTTTGAGCTTGCACAGGGTTTGCGAGATCACGGCCACCAGCGACTCCGACAGCATCGCGCGCACCATTTCCTTCTCGGCAGCCGGAAACACATCGACGATGCGATCGATGGTCTTGGCCGCGCTGGAGGTGTGTAGCGTGCCGAACACCAGGTGGCCCGTCTCGGCCGCGGTCAGCGCCAGGCGGATGGTTTCCAAGTCGCGCATCTCGCCCACCAAGATGGCGTCCGGGTCCTCGCGCAGCGCCGAGCGCAGCGCATTGTTGAAGCTCAGCGTGTGCGGGCCGACCTCGCGCTGGTTGATCAGGCACTTTTTGGACTCGTGCACGAACTCGATCGGGTCTTCGACGGTGAGGATGTGCCCGTATGCGTTCTCGTTGAGGTGGTTGATCATCGCCGCCAACGTGGTCGACTTGCCCGAGCCGGTGGGCCCGGTCACGAGGATCAGGCCGCGCGGCTTGAGTGCCAGCTCGGCGAACACCTTGGGCGCATTGAGCTGCTCGAGCGTGAGGATCTTCGACGGAATGGTTCGAAAGACCGCGCCGGCGCCGCGATTGTGGTTGAAGGCATTGACACGAAAGCGCGCCAGCCCCTGGATCTCGAACGAGAAATCGCATTCCAGCGTCTCCTCGTAAGCCTTGCGCTGGGCATCGTTCATGATGTCGTAGACCATGTCGTGCACTTGCTTGTGCTCCAACGGGTCGACATTGATGCGGCGCACGTCGCCATGCACGCGAATCATCGGGGGCAAGCCCGCAGACAGGTGTAGATCCGACGCCTTGTTCTTGACCGAGAACGCCAGCAGTTGCGTGATGTCCATGTCTGCCCTTCAGGCTCCCGAGGTGATGCGCACGGCGCGCAGTGGTACGAGGACGCGGCAATGTGCCGTAAGCTCGCGCCATTATGGCGACGATCACTCAGAACATACAACAAGTGAGGGACCGCATCGCGGCGGCCTGTGCAAGCGCGCAACGCGACGTGCAAAGCGTCACGCTGCTGGCGGTCAGCAAAACCTTCGGCGCGGCTGCCGTGCGTGAAGCCCTGGCCGCCGGCCAGCACCGCTTCGGCGAGAACTACGTGCAAGAGGCGCTGCAGAAGATGGCCGCGCTGGCCGATGTGCGCTCGCAGATCGAATGGCATCTGATCGGCCCGCTGCAAAGCAACAAGACCAAAGCGGTGGCCGAGCATTTCGACTGGGTGCACTCCGTGGACCGCCTGAAGATCGCGCAGCGCCTGTCCGAGCAACGACCGGCGCACCTGCCGCCCTTGCAGGTGTGCTTGCAGGTCAACATCAGCGGCGAGGCCAGCAAAAGCGGCCTGCCCCCTGCCGAGGTGGGGGCGCTGGCGCGGCAAGTGGCCGCCCTGCCACGCTTGCGCTTGCGCGGCCTGATGGCCATCCCCGAGCCGTCGGACGACCCGCAGGCCCAGCGCCGGCCACATCGCGCCTTGCGCGAGCTGCTGGCCGGCCTGCGCGCCCAGGGGCTGGCGCTGGACACCCTGTCCATGGGCATGAGCGCCGACTTGGAGGCCGCCATCGCCGAGGGCGCCACCATCGTGCGCGTGGGCACGGCCATCTTCGGCCCGCGGTGATCAGATCGGCAGCCGGGCCGTGTTCTTCACCTCCTCCATCACCGCATAGGTGTGGGTTTCGCGCACGCCCGGCAGCGACCACACCACCGTGCCGATCAGCTCGCGATAGGCCTGCATGTCGGCCACCCGGGTCTTGATGAGGTAGTCGAAGCCCCCGGCCACGAGATGACACTCGAGGATCTCGGGCCGGGTCTGCACGGCCGCCTTGAAGGCATTCATCACGTCTGGCGTGGTGCGATCCAGCACCACCTCGACGAACACCATCATGCCTGCGCCCAGCAACTGCGGGTTGAGCCGCGCCTCATAGCCGAGGATGTAGCCATCGCGCGTCAGGCGCTTGACCCGCTCCAGCACCGCCGTGGGCGACAAATGCACCGCCTCGGCCAACTTGAGGTTGGCGATGCGCCCGTCCTCCTGCAAGATGCGCAAAATCTTGCGGTCGATCTTGTCCAGGCTGCGTGGGGCGTCGGACTCGGTTTTCATCTTGGATGATTCACTAAATTGATGTCGAATCGGCAACTTTCATCCTAGGTAATTCGCCCCATACTCGCAATCCATACAAACGACAGGCCGTTCACAGGAGGATGCCGATGTCCCAAACCGTGCCCACCCGATGGATCGATCTGCCGCACGACGGCCGGTCGCAGGCCGCCTACCTGGCCTTGCCGCCGGCCGGCCGGGGGCCGGGACTGGTGTTGTTCCAGGAAATCTTCGGGGTCAATGCGCACATCCGCGCGGTGGCCGAGCACTACGCGCTGGCAGGGTATGTGGTGTTGGCGCCCGACGTGTTCTGGCGCCAGGCCCCGCGCGTCGAGCTGGGCTATGACGGCGACGACCTGCAGCGCGCACGCGCCTTGCTGGCCCGCGCAGACCCGGCCCAACTCACGCAAGACGCCGTGGCGGCCGTGCAGGCCCTGCGAGGGCGAGCCGAAGTCGTCGGTGGCGTGGGCGTCTTGGGCTACTGCCTGGGCGGCCGGCTGGCCTATCTGGCTGCAGCCCACACCGAGGTCGATGCGGCCGTGGCCTACTATGGCGGCGGCATCCAGGACCGGCTCGATCTGGCCGAGCGCGTGCGCTGTCCGATGCTGCTGCACTATGGCCAACGTGACGCTCACATCCCCCTGGAGGCGGTGCAGCGCGTGCGCCAAGCGCTGCCGCGGGCGCAGGTCCATGTCTATGCCGAGGCCGACCACGGCTTCAACTGCTGGGCGCGCGCCACCTATCATCCGCCCTCGGCCGCACTGGCGCTGGCGCGCAGCCTGACCCTGCTGGCCACCACCTTGTTCTGAGGCAAGCACCTTCCGCACCATGAGCACCACTTCCACCCTGGCCTTCGTCGGCGGGGGCAACATGGCCCAGGCCATCCTCGGCGGCCTGATCCGCGCCGGGCACCCTCGCGAGCAACTGCTCGTCATCGAGCCCTGGGCCGAGCAACGCCAACGCCTGCAGCGCGAGCTGGGCCTGACGGCCCTGCCCGCAGCCGATGCCTCACTGCGCCGGGCCGACACCGTCGTATGGGCGGTCAAGCCGCAGCTGTTCAAGGAAGCGGCCGCCCCGTGCGCCGCCCACGTCGGCCACGCCTTGCACCTCAGTGTGATGGCCGGCATCCGCACCGAGGCCCTGGTGCGCGCCACGGGCAGCGCCCGCATCGTGCGGGCCATGCCCAACACCCCGGCCCTCATCGGCCAGGGCATCTCCGGCCTGTATGCCCGGCCCGAGGTCGGCGCCGATGAACGCGCGCGCGTCGAGCAGCTGCTGGCGCCCACCGGCGCCACGCTGTGGGTGTCGCAAGAGGCCGACCTGGACGCGGTCACCGCGTTGTCGGGCTCCGGGCCGGCGTATGTCTTTTACATGGTCGAGGCCATGATGGCCGCCGCCCAGGCGATGGGCCTGAGCGCCGAGCAGGGCAAACAGCTGGCGCTGGCCACCTTTGCCGGCGCAGCCGAGCTGGCCCGCCGCTCGGACGAGCCCCCCGCGGTGCTGCGCGAGCGCGTCACCTCCAAGGGCGGCACCACCCATGCCGCGTTGCAATCACTGCAAGCCGACGGCGTGGCAGATGCCTTCGTGCGGGCGATCCAAGCCGCCCAGCAGCGCGCACGCGAGCTGGGCGACGAATACGGCGCCTGAATACTGCGGCGCGACGGCGCCGCCGGATCAGGCCCGCTTCCTCAGCAGCGCATACAGCACGATCGCCCCAAAGGTGGCCGTGCCAATGCCGCCCAGCGCGAAGTCGCCGATCTTCAGCGTGAAGTCACCCGTGCCCAGCACCAGCGTGATGGCCGCCACGATCAGGTTGGTGTTGTCCGAAAAATCGACTTTGTTGTCCACCCAGATCTTGGCGCCGGCCACCGCGATCAGGCCAAACACCACGATCGACACCCCGCCCATCACCGCCAGCGGCACGGCCTGGATCAGTGCACCGAACTTGGGACTGAAGCCCAGCACGATGGCGATCAAGCCGGCCACGACGAAAATCGCGGTCGAGTAGATCTTCGTGGCCGCCATCACGCCGATGTTCTCGGCATAGGTGGTCACCCCCGTGCCCCCCGTGGCGCCGCTGACCATCGTCGCCAGGCCATCGCCCAGGAAGGCCCGACCCATGTACGGGTTCATGTCCCGGCCGGTCATCGCGCTGACCGCCTTGATATGCCCCAGGTTCTCGGCCACCAAGATCACCGCCACCGGAGCGATCAGCAAGATGGCATGGAGCTCGAACACCGGCGCGGCAAAGCTGGGCATGCCCCACCAGGGCGCCTTGACGATGCCCGACAGATCGAGCGGCTTGCCCAGGCCGAAGCCATTGGCCAAGATGGCGTAGACGATCGAGGCGACGATCAAGCCCACGAGGATGAGCAACCGCTGCACCATGCCCCGCGTGAAGACGGCCACCAGGCCCACGCACACGAAGGTCAACGCCTGCATCCAGGCATCGAAGGGCGTGGGCGCCATGTTCTTCACCGGAATGTGCGCAAGGTTCAGCCCGATGACCGCCACCACCGAGCCCGTGACCACCGGTGGCATGAAGCGCTCGATCCAACCCGTGCCAACCCCCATCACGATCACGCCGATGAGCGCGTAGACCAGGCCGCAGACGACGATGCCGCCCAAGGCCACCGCGAGGTTCGCATTGGGGCCGCTGCCCGCGTAGCCGGTGGCCGCGATCACCACGCCAATGAACGCAAAGCTCGACCCCAGATAGCTCGGCACCTTGCCGCCGACCACGAAAAAGAAGATCAAGGTGCCGATGCCGCTCATCAGAATGGCGACATTGGGGTCGAAACCCATCAGCAGCGGCGCCAGCACCGTGGCGCCGAACATCGCCACCACATGCTGGATGCCCATGGCCACCGTCTGGGGCCAGGGCAGGCGCTCGTCGGGAGCCACCACGTCCCGTGTGGTCTCGCGCCAGGATGGAAAAAATCTCATGGAAGGACGCTCCGTGTCGTGTGTTGTTGCATCGAGGCGCCGTGCCTCGTGCCGGCAGGGCGCGTGCGCGAGTGTAGGAGCAGCGCGCCCTGCCCCACCAGAGGCCCGCGCAAAAAAAACCGCCATGCCAAGCACGGCGGGCGGTGGACTCCGTTAAAGGACAGGCGGCCGGGGCTCTCGCTCTCTCCGACCCCGGCCGCCCCCTCTTCCCCCGACGTCCCTGAAAACGGCGGTCAGCGGCGACCCAGCTGCAGCGTCAGCTGCGCCGGCTCGGAACGCGACTGCAACACCTGGACCTGGCGCAGCCCCCCGCGGCCGGCAGACGCTGTCGGCTTCGCAGGCGTGGCTGGCGCCTTTTGCTGACTGGCCATGTGCCGGGCCAGCACCGTGGAGGCAATCGCTGCGGTGCTTGGGCGGATCATGAGGCCCCCCACCACTGGCTCGGCGCAAAGTCGGTGCACAAAAACACCGGCGCACTCGGTGCGGACGCTCCCAACCGGGCCAGCGCCAAGCTGGGCCAGCGGGTCGCCGACGCAGCCTCGCCTTGCAAAGGCGTCAGGCGCAGCATCGACGACCAAGCACCGGCTCGACGCGGCGTGGCGTTGGGCCAACACTGTTGGCGGCCACGGCGCGCCACCTCACCGGCCTGGGAGCGGCTGGCGGCGCGGCGCTTGACATGAAACAGGGCCATGGCAGTACTTCGGGCATCAGACGACGATGCCCACTCCATGGCAGCTTTCATGCCAACCCTCGGAACGTAACCAAATATGGCCACCGAGGGCGAATGCGGAGAAATCGCACGCCCAGACAGCCCCGGCTGACACACTTTGTCAGCCCGCAGCGCCTGGGGTGTGCGATCCGTGTCATGACGCATTGCAGCATCGCCCCCCGGCCTGCGCACACCGCCCGCCCCGGCACGCAGCGCTCCCCGCGGCGCTGCAGGCGCGAGCCCCGAGTGAGCCCCCACCTCGACATCCAAGCTCCGCCTGGCGCCCAAGGCCCCGCGGGCGACACAAGGCGTCGGCGGGCCCGCGCTGTCTCCATGGGGACCCTTGGCCAGCAACACCAAGCGCAGCTCGCCGGCTCTCAGCACCGACTGTGCGACGCGCTCTCCATGCATGACGATGCACGCTCGTGCCGCTCGTCCAGACGATGAGACCACTGCGCCCGTGGAGTCGAAAGCCTGACAGCTTTGAGACGTCTGCGCTCAGCGTTGACCCCGAGCTGAGGCCGAAGTCAGCGCGCGGCCGACCGGGGTTCGAATCTTTCGAATGCCATGCATGGTGGCCATGTCGCAGAGCACATATGAAAAGAAAAGCTCTCGGATCGCGAAGTCCGCCGCGTCGATCTCAAACGACGACTGAATCTGGCCGGTGGCATGCCACGTGCGCGGTCGGCCTTGGCACGGGCCATTCCGCGTGAACTGAGCGGCATGGGATGATGGTCAAGTCGCCCAGGGGTCGATGACCGCCACGCCCATCGCCTCGAACGGGGCGGTGTCGCGGGTCGCCACGGTCATGCCGTGGGCCAGCGCGATGGCCGCGATGAAGCCGTCGGCCACGCCTACGCCCAGACCGGCCGCTTGTGCCCTGGCCATCGCTTCGGCATAGCGCTGGGTGGCCGGTAGATCGAAGTTCAGGACTCGCCCGGCAAACACGGGCAGCACCTGTCGCTCGAGTTGGTCGATCAAGCCGTTTCGGCGACGGCCTTGGGGGAGCCGCGCCACGCCCAGGCGCAGCTCGGCGACAGTCACCACAGACAGGAACAGCGTCTCCACGGGCTGCGCATCGAGCCATGCGACCACACGCGCCTCGGGCGCGGCACGCAGCGGCTCGGAAATCACATTGGTGTCGAGCAGGATCATTCCAAATCCACCAGCCGAGGGGCCGACTTGTCGCGCTGATGGATCAGCGCCACCTCCTCGTCGGTGAGCTTGATCTTGCGGCCGATGTCGGCCAATCGGGAGCCCAGTTTCAGCCGCCCTTGTGGCTTGACAGCCTCCTCCAACAAGGCGCGCACCTCCGCCTCGGTGCTGCGCCCGTGCTGGGCAGCACGCATGCGCAAGGCGCGGTGCACCTCGTCGGGCAGATTGCGAATGGTCAACATCGCCATGATAGCGCCTCCACAAAATGCACTCGATGCATGCATCTTAACAGAATGCATTCGGGATGACGGGGAAAAAGCACGCAACCATGAACCACCGCGCCAAAATCCTGATCAGTGCCTGATCAGTGCCGTCGATCAGATCCGCGCCGCCTTCGACTCGATCCAACGGGTCTCGGGCGGATGGTGCGCTGGCGTTGGAGGGCGCGACGCATGCGCTTAAACTGCCGGGCATGGGCGTTGCCAGAGGCTTTGCTGGCCGACGCTTGGCCCTCCTTGGCAAAGGTCTGCTTCAGATCGATTCCCACCGCCTTGGCCGCTTCCACCCGCTTGGTGTGAGCGGTCTGCAGCAACATGGGGATGTGTAATGTCGCTCGTCGTTCGATTCTCCAAGCAGGTCTCGCGGTTTGAGACCACCCATGACCGGCTCAAGGACATCGCCGAATACCTCGGCGTGAGCCAGAACAAGGCCGTCGCCTACGCGATCAACCTCGCGTGGAAGCATCTCGTCGAAGAAGAGGACATGGATGTCGAGCTGGCTTACCAGCGGCACGGCGTCCAGGTCGGCCACATCTCCTACCTCAATGCCGACCCGGCTTTCATCGAGCGGGTCAAGGCACGGATCGCCAAAGGCATCCCGCTTCCACACGAGGATGACAGCAGCCTCGAAACCGACCTGCTCTTCATGTTCCTCAGCAAGGAACAACAGAATGCGATTCGGGCCGCTGCTGATCCGATGGAAAAGCGGCGCCTCAAGGCGAAGTTCCTCAAAGAAACTTCGTCAGATGAAGCCGCCGAGAACATCATCAGAAACCACGAATCGACGAGACCCGCAGCTTCGGCCGCGTCGTAGCACGCCTTGCGCACACCGCATTCACGGACCTGCATGAGCGGATCGGGCGGCCCTCGATGCACTGGCTCATCTCGCGCCGCCCGACGGTCCTCAGCAGGCGCTGCCTCAAGGCCGCCGCAGCAGGCGCTGCCAGCTCGTGGGCGCAGGGGCCGGCCCACAGGGAAAATGCGGCGGCTGCGGCTGCTCGCACACCGCCAGAAACTCGTGCCCCAGCCGGTGCCGGAACTCGCGCAGCCGCTGCACCACCTGGAGCGAGCCGGCCTCGTCCCCCCGTTCATGCAGGGCCTTGGCATAGGCGATCATCAAGCGGGCATCGATCAAATGGCGCAAGGGGCGCTCGAAGTGCTCGAACACCTCCGAAGGCCGCGCCGCCGTGGTCACGGCCGCGTAATCCGCATGCACGGCAAACCAATGGCTGCCCTGGCCGATGCGGATGCGCTCCTCCAGCGAGACCCGCCCGGCCGGCCCCGACGGCGCAAAGATGTGCACCACGCGCTGATAGTCCCCGATCGCATGCAACGAGCCGGCCACCATCAGCCCCCCGGCGACGGGGAAGATCCAGCGCGTCCAGGCCGGCGCCGGCGCTGCGGGCCCCGGCCCGCTCCCCATCCCCAGGAACAGCCCCAAGGCCCATGCGGCCGGCAGCAGGAAATAGGGGTACCACAACGGATATTCCAACAGGCTGTGCCAGCCCAGCACGGCCAGCACCAGCAGCGCCGAGCGTGCCGCCAGGCCCGGCTCGCCCTGCAAGGACAAGGCCCCCCGGGCCCGCCACAGCGCCCAAGCCAGCCCCCCGAGCAAGGCCAGCGCCGCCGGGATGCCCAGCTCCACCATCAGCTGCAGCACCAGGTTGTGGCTGTGATCGAAAAACGCCACCGGCCGGTCGGGAAACGGCGTGAACGTCCAGGCCGCATTGAAGTTCCCCCAGCCCACCCCGGTCCACGGATGGGCGGCGATCAGCGCCAGCGTGTTCGACCAGATCGCAAACCGCGAGCTACTGATGTCGCCCCCGCCCTCCAGCCGCGTCTCGCCGTAATAGGCTGCGCCGCCCATCTCGCCCCAGGCCCACAGCCCCAGCCACCATGCCGCCAACGCCGCCGGCGCGGCCCAGAACAGGCGCCGCCCCCCCCCTGGCAAGCCACGGTCCAGCGCTGCCCACAGCGCCAGCCCGGCTAGGCCCAGCATGCCGGTGCGCGAACTGCTGAGCGCCACCCCCAACGTCAAGGCCAGCATCGCCGCCCAGGCCCCCCCGGAACGCGCCCGCGTCGGCAGCAGCGGCAGCACGCACAAGCCCAGCAGCATCAGCGAGGCCAGATGATTGGGCTGGCGCAGGTTGCCAAAGGCCCGACCGGCGGTGGTGGGCCGGGCGATCCAGACCCCGTCGGCCCAGGCCGGGGCGAAGTACTGCACGAGGGCCACCCCCACATTCAACAGGGCCGCAAGCAACACGCCGCAGGCCACGCCGCGCCACACCGCTTGCGCCGACGCCTGCATCCGTGATGCTGCGGCGCCCAGCCAGCCCCCGAAGGCCGCCACCGCCAGCGCTGCGGCCAGCCCGGCCCCGGCACGCGACCCCAGCACGGCCGCCCCACTGCCCAGCACCAGCGCCGCCAGCCCCCCGGCCCAGGCCAGCCGCGGCACGGCCGCGCGGTCACGCCCCAGGCGCCACGCCCCCCAGCCCATGACCACCCCCCAGCCGGCCAGCGCCAGGATGACGTTGTAAAACGATGAATACGGCGTTTGGCTCAGGCCGACCACCCACGCAGGCAGCAGCGCCAGGGCAAGCCAGGAGGTCACCGCAAAAGCGTCAGACGGATAAACCATGGGCGGGACTGTAGCGCCCGCAATGACACACCGGCTCGACCACCATCCGACGCCGCCCAGCCTCGCCCCCAATCCACCAATCTGGTCCTGGACCACCGATCCACTCTCGCCTGTCCCCAGTCATCCGCGAAACACTTATCGAAGACAGGCCAGACTTGCCTCGTGGAGCTTGCGCATCGATGCGGCAATAAAAACAGGGGCCGAAGCCCCTGGTTTTTCGAAGTTCAAAGCCCGAGATCAAGTGCCAGCCGCGCATCCTGCGGGATAGTAGCTGTCCTTCCAACCGTTGGGTCGGCTTGCAATCGTGCAAGTCCAAACGCCGTTCGCGTCGCGACCCAATCGAATGACGGCCCCATTGACACGGGGATTCGAATTTCGCAGGGTACACGTCAATGCGGTGGCAGAAGCACCCGTGTTATCTGGTGCAGTAACAGCCAAGGTGCAGCGTTCGGTTGTTGCCGTCAAGCCCATATTGTTATTGGTGAAAAAAACGTTGGGTCGGCCTTCGTTGATAGCCACCTCGTAATTCGTTTTACCGCCGCTGATTTCTGACAAGCCAGCAGCCACTTGGCCCCGAGCCACATAGTCCTGATACGCCGGCAGCGCAATCGCCGCCAAGATGCCGATGATCGCCACGACGATCATCAGTTCGATCAGCGTGAAGCCCTGTTGGGCCGCGCGCTTCATGGTGTGCAGTTGTTTCATACAGTCTCTCCAAAGAGGTAGGGGGGGTTGTGCGCCCCACACCATGCAGGCCCCGTGCCAGCCCGGCGGGCGGGCGCCAGCGTGATGAAATCAACGTTTTCAGGCCCAGGGGCGGGTTGGGGAGCGACTGGACGTGTCACTGCACACCCTCGCGCTGACAAAAATGGTCAGCTCAGCGCCGGATAGTCGGTGTAGCCTTCGGCCCCGCCGCCGTAGAAGGTTTTCACGTCCCAGGCATTGAGGGGGGCGCCTTCGCGCAAGCGGCGCACGAGGTCGGGGTTGCTGATGAACAGGCGGCCAAAGGCCACGGCGTCGGCCCGGCCTTGGGCCACCGCGGCTTCGGCCAGGGTTTTGTCGTAGCCGTTGTTGACGATCCAGGCGCCACGGCCGCCGGCGTGGCGGTAGGCGCGGCGCAGGGCGTCGAAGTCGAAGGGCCGGTCGGGCAGTTCACGCGGGCCGCCGGTGGCGCCTTCGATGAGGTGCAGGAAGGCCAGGCCCAGGGGGGCGAGCGCGCGCACCACGTGCTCGAACAGGGGCTGCGGGTCGGCATCGACGATGTCGTTGGCCGGGGTGATCGGCGACAGGCGGATGCCGGTGCGCCCAGGGCCGATGGCCTCGGCCACCGCGCGCGTCACTTCGAGCAGCAGTCGCGCCCGGTTCTCGATGGTGCCGCCGTAGGCATCGGTGCGCTGGTTGGCGCCGGTCTTGAGGAATTGGTCGAGCAAGTAGCCGTTGGCCGCGTGGATTTCTACACCGTCGAAGCCGGCTTCCTCCACGGCCGCGCGAGCGGCACGGGCGTAGTCGGCCACGAGCGCGGGCAGTTCGTCGATGCGCAAGGCCCGCGGGGCGGACACCGGCTGGAAGCTGCCCTGACCGTCGGGGCCGATCAGGTAGGTGCGGGTCTGGGCCTGCAGGGCCGAGGGGGCCACCGGCGCCTGGCCGTCGGGCAGCAGCGAGGTGTGCGAGACGCGGCCCACGTGCCACAGCTGGACCACGATGCGGCCACCGGCGGCATGCACGGCCTCGGTGACACGGCGCCAGCCGGCCAGCTGCTCGGCGGTGTACAGCCCCGGCACCTGGGCATAGCCCTGGGCCATGGGGCTGATGGCCGTGCCTTCGGAGACGATCAAGCCCGCGCTGGCACGCTGGGTGTAGTAGGTGACATGCAAGTCGTGCGGCACGCCGC
The DNA here is from genome assembly GCF_001592165.1 of Caldimonas taiwanensis NBRC 104434. NCBI lineage: Bacteria > Pseudomonadati > Pseudomonadota > Betaproteobacteria > Burkholderiales > Sphaerotilaceae > Caldimonas > Caldimonas taiwanensis. The sequence continues at coordinate 197,212 of NZ_BCWK01000001.1, read as the reverse complement.
GCGGGGCGCGGTTGCGGGTCAGCGGCGCCATCACGACACGGTTGGCGAGGAACAGGTCGCCGGCCTGGAGAGGATCGTACAGAGTGTTCATGGCTGCCAAGCGTAGCGGCAGCGCGCCCAGCCTGCAGTGAGCGCGGGGCCTGCAGGGGCTTGGCATTTCTGCTATGGGGCCGAGCCGCCCCCCAAGCTCAGAGCTCGAACACTTGCCCGGCTTCCAGATGGGCGATGCGGTGGCTGCCGTCCAGGGCGCGCACTTGGTCGGCAATGCGCAGCATTTCCCCGGGTTTGGCATGGGTGAGGTACAAGGGCCAGCGCGGATCGATGTGCTGCAACTCGCGGCGCAGGCTGCTGGGGCAGTGGTGCTGGCTGAGCGCCGCCAAGGCGCGCTCCTGGTCGCCAAAGGCGGTCTCGATCACGAGCATGCCGACCTGCCGGCCGGCCAGGCGCGGCCACAGCGCAGGGTTGGGGCCGGTGTCGCCGGTGTAAACCCACCAGCGCCCCGCAGCGGCGCCCACGCCGGCACATACGGCATAGCCTACGGCCGGCACGGTATGCCGCGCCGGCAGCACCTCGATGGTTTTGCCGCCGAGTTCGAGCCGCTGGCCGACTTCGATCGGCGAGAAGCGCAACACCGGGGCCTCGGCCGAGGGCAGCCGGCCAAAGTCCGGCCAAATCACATCGTTGAGCACGTGGCGGCGCAAGGCTTCGATCGTGGCCGGCAAGGCATGCACGACGATGGGCTGCCGGCGCCGCCCCATCACACTGTCGGCCAGCAGCGGAATGGACACGATGTGGTCCAAGTGGGAGTGGCTGACGAGGATGTGATCGATGCGGGCCAGCTCCTCCAGCGTGAGATCGCCCACGCCGGTGCCGGCATCGACGAGCAAATCGTCGTCGAGCAAAAACGCCGTGGTCTTGCAGCCGGCGGCAATGGCGCCGGAGCAGCCCAGGACGCGGATCTTCATGGTGGACAAAGCGGGTGTTGGGGCCGATGCGATCACACGAGCTCACTGTGCCGCACATTGGTTCGGCAGTGTGCCAACAACCCTCCCTCGAACGGAGGGGATACCCGCGCGATTCCTGCGGCTGGCGTGAGCTTGTTCACGCCCCTGGGGCCTTCGTGGCGGCGCGGGCTCAGCCCTGCACGAACTGCATCTGGGTGCCGGCCAGTTCGATGACGTCGCCGTTCTTCAAGGGCACGGGGTCATTGCCCACGGCCGTGCCGTTGACGGTGGGCCTCATGGCGCCTTCGACATGGGCAAACACATAACCGCCGGGCCGCTTGGTGATGGAGGCCACCTGCACGCCGGGCTTGCCCACGGTGGTGACCACTTTGGTGAGGCTGACCTCGCGACCGGCGGCCGCGCCATTGAGCACCTTGATGCTGGCCGTGGGCACTGCAGAGCCCAAGCCGCCAAAGCCCGAAGGCGAGCCCAGGCCGCCAAAGCCGCTGGCCGCACCGCCGGCCAGCGGCGAGACCGGCGCGGCCCCGCCCAGCGGCGCCCCGGCTGGAAAGCCACCGCCGCCGGGCCTCATGACCATGGTCTTTTCGTAGTCGGCCGCGTCTTCGGTGAGGTACTTGATCTTGTACTTGCCGATTTCGATGGTGTCGTTGTTCGACAGGAGTTGCTTCTTGACGGCTTTGCCGTTGACGTAGGTGCCGTTGGTGCTGTTGAGGTCCTCGATGAAGACGTCCGCACCGACCATCTGCAGCACCGCGTGCTCGCCGCTGACGGCCAAGTTGTCGATCACGATGTCGTTGTAAGGCCGGCGCCCGAGGGTGGTTTTGTCCTTGGTGAGCTGGACTTCCTTGATCACCACGCCGTCGAGTGACACCACGAGTTTCGCCATGTTGATCCTCTAGTCGGATAGTGTTGTTCGTGCCGTGCGTCAACGTCGAAAGGGCCACCACGAGCGCCCTGCGGGGGCTGGTGCGCCTACGGCACGCACCAGAATGACGGCTATGTTATCCCGTCCACCGGCGGCGTTGGCCGCAGCCACCAAAGCCACGCCGGCGGCAGACAAGTCGTGGGTGGACTGCAACACCGCGGCGATCTCCTCGTCGCTGATCATGTCCGACAGCCCGTCCGAGCACAGCAGGATGAGGTCGCCGGGTTGCAAATCGTGCAAATGGGTTTCCAGCAAGACGCTGTCTTCGACGCCCACGGCCCGGGTGACGAGGTTTTTGTTGGAGGAATAGGCGGCCTGCTCCGGGGTGATCAGCCCGGCGTCGAGCTGCTCTTGCAGCAAGGAATGGTCTTTGGTGATTTGCACGAGCTTGCCCGCGCGCAGGCGATAGGCCCGCGAGTCGCCGATGTGGCCGACCAGCAGCCGCCCTTCGCGCAGCACGCACACGACCAGGGTGGTGCCCATGCCGGCGTACTGCGGGTTGGAGTTGGCGGCGTTGAAGATGGCGCGGTTGGCGTTTTCCACGCAGATGTCCATCGCGCGACGCACGTCGGCATCGCTGGCCTGTGCGGACGCTTCGATCAGCCAGCGGCCCAGCTCGGACTTGATGAAGGCCGTGGCCATGCCGCTGGCGATCTCGCCGGCGTTGTAGCCGCCCATGCCATCGGCCAGCACGGCCAGGGCCGCCTGTTCGTCCACGGCCACCGAATCCTCGTTGTTGTCGCGCGAGCGCCCGGGGTCGGTCAGGCAGAAGAATTCGAAGGACATGGTGCTCGCAGGCACGGCGCCGGACAGGGATCGAAGCATCGTCAAAAGCTCCGGCAGGCAGGCAAAAGGCAACCCCCGGGATCTGCGCCCGGATTGTGCCGTGAGTCGTCACGGCACGGTGCGTCTCGCGCCCCCTGGAGCGGGGGGGCGGGCCCTGCACGCCCTCGGGCGCTGCCGACGAATGAACCTCGCGAACTGCCCTGGTGGTGGTGACCCATGCGTGATCTGCTCTGCGACGCTGTGCTGGCTTGAACCCGGTGCGCCCGAACGCAGGGCGCATCGACTTCGGGCACGATCACGTTAGCAGAGCCCCCGCGGCGACACAAGGCGGGCGGCCCCACCCTGCCCCCACCGGAAGGCCGCGGCGCTGCGGCCGCGCCACAGGGCCGCGCGGCACGCCCCCCAGGCGGCTTAGGCCGCGGAGCCGCTGGGCTGGCGCTGCCGCGCCACCCACTTGCCCACGGCCAGCACCAGCAGCGCGCCGGCCATGCCCATGGCGTACTTGATCGTCGCGTCTTGCGGCAGCTTGGGCATCCAGGTCCAGTCCGCCGGGTCGGCCACCGCCGGATCGCCCAGGGCCATGGTGCCGGCGATCCAACCGAGCAGCATGCCGCCCAGGGTGATGATGATGGGGAAGCGGTCCATGAGCTTGATGACGAGCTGGCTGCCCCACACGATGATGGGGATGGACACCAGCAGGCCAAAGATCACCAGGCCCATGGTGTGGTGGCCACCGGCGCTCTCGGCCGCCCCGGCAATGGCGATGACGTTGTCGATGCTCATGACCAGATCGGCCATGATGATGGTCTTGATCGCACCGAGCAGCCGGTCGCTGCTTTCGATGTTGGCGTGATCGCCGTCCTCCTCGGGGACCAGCAATTTCACGCCGATCCACACCAGCAAGGCCGCCCCGAGGAGCTTGATGAAGGGGATCTTCAGCAGCGTCAGCGCAAAGAAGATGAAAATCACGCGCAGGCCGATGGCGCCGGCCGTGCCCCACAAGATGCCGGCCATGCGTTGTTGGGCCGGCAGCCGGCGGCAAGCCAGGGCGATGACGACCGCATTGTCGCCACCGAGCAAGATGTCGATCATGATGATCTGACCGACGGCGATCCAGAATTCTGGGGTGAGGAGGGCATCCATGTCGAGGTGATCCTCTGGGTTCCGGGAAAACGAACGGCGCCGGCACAGCGCAATGCCGGCGCCCATGGGCTGGAGTGTAGAAGTCTCACCCAACGCCGGTGCTGCGCAGAATTACGTAGCTGCCGGCGCGCCCGCAGCGCCCGTGTGAACGACGGCACGCTGAACGACCGGGCGCGCAGAAACAGCCAAGGCCGCCCGAGGCGGCCTCGATGGCCGGTGCGAGTGGCCCTTACAGGATGGACTTGAGCAGCTTGCCCATCTCGGAGGGGTTGCGCGTGACCTTGAAGCCGCACTCCTCCATGATGGCCAGCTTGGCCTCGGCAGTGTCGGCCCCCCCGCTGATGAGCGCGCCGGCATGGCCCATGCGCTTGCCCGGCGGCGCGGTGACGCCAGCGATGAAGCCCACCACCGGCTTTTTCATGTGGGCCTTGCACCAGCGCGCGGCTTCGGCCTCGTCCGGGCCACCGATCTCGCCGATCATGATGACGGCATCGGTGTCGGGGTCGTCGTTGAACATCTTCATCACGTCGATGTGCTTGAGGCCGTTGATCGGGTCGCCGCCGATGCCCACCGCGGAGCTTTGGCCCAGGCCCAGCTCGGTCAGTTGCGCCACGGCTTCATAGGTGAGCGTGCCGGAGCGGGAGACCACGCCGATGCGGCCCTTGCGGTGGATGTGGCCGGGCATGATGCCGATCTTGATCTCATCGGGCGTGATCAGCCCCGGACAGTTGGGCCCCAGCAGCAGGGTCTTCTTGCCGCCGGCCGCCTCCTTGGCTTTCATTTTGTTGCGCACCATCAGCATGTCGCGCACGGGAATGCCCTCGGTGATGCACACCACGAGGTCCAGGTCGGCCTCGACGGCCTCCCAGATCGCCGCGGCCGCACCCGCCGGCGGCACATAGATCACCGAGACCGTGGCCCCGGTGGCCGCCTTGGCTTCTTGCACCGTGGCGTAGATCGGGATGTCGCTGAATTTCTCGCCGGCTTTCTTGGGGTTGACGCCAGCCACGAAGGCATTCTTGCCGTTGGCATAGGCTTGGCAGCCCAGGGTGTGGAACTGGCCGGTCTTGCCGGTGATGCCCTGGGTGATGACCTTGGTGTCCTTGTTGATCAGGATGCTCATGTTCGTTTCCTTCGGGCTCAGGCTTGGACGGCGGCGACGACCTTCTGCGCGGCCTCGGCCATGGTGTCGGCGGAAATGATGGGCAGGCCCGAGTCGGCCAGCATCTTCTTGCCCAGATCTTCGTTGGTGCCTTTCATGCGCACCACCAGCGGCACGGACAGGTTGACCGCCTTGCAGGCGGTGATCACCCCTTCGGCGATGGTGTCGCAGCGCATGATGCCGCCAAAGATATTGACCAGGATGGCTTTGACCTTGGGGTTCTTCAGCATGATCTTGAAGGCCTCGGTGACTTTCTCGGCCGTGGCCCCGCCGCCCACGTCGAGGAAGTTGGCCGGCTCGCCACCGAAGAGCTTGATGGTGTCCATCGTGGCCATGGCCAAGCCGGCGCCATTGACCAAGCAGCCGATGTTGCCGTCCAGGCTGATGTAGGCCAGGTCGAACTTGGAGGCTTCGACTTCGGCCGGATCTTCTTCGTCCAGGTCGCGGTAGGCGACGATTTCGGGGTGGCGGAACAAGGCGTTGGCGTCGAAGTTGAACTTGGCGTCCAGCGCGACCAGGTGACCCTTGGAGTCGCAGTTCAGCGGGTTGATCTCGACCAGCGAGGCATCGGTCTGCATGTAGCAGGTGTAGAGTTTTTGGAACAGCTCGACGCCTTGCTCGACGGTGTGCCCGGTAAAACCGATGGCGGTGGCCACTTTGCGGGCCTGCTCCGGGGTGAGCCCGACCAGCGGATCGATGTATTCGGTGACGATCTTCTCCGGCGTGCGGTGGGCCACTTCCTCGATGTCCATGCCGCCTTCGCTGGAGGCGATCAGCGCGACCTTCTGCGTGGCGCGGTCGGTCAACAAGGACACGTAGTATTCCTTGCCGATGTCGGCGCCCTCTTCGATGTACAGGCGTCGCACTTTCTGGCCTTCGGGGCCCGTCTGGTGCGTCACCAGCTGCATGCCGAGGATTTTTTCGGCCCAGGTCTTGACCTCGTCGAGCGTCTTGGCCACCTTCACGCCGCCGCCTTTGCCGCGGCCGCCGGCATGGATTTGGGCCTTCACCACCCAGACCGGGCCGCCCAGCTTCTGGGCCGCCTCGATGGCTTCTTGCACGGTGAAGGCGGGGATGCCGCGCGGCACCGGCACACCGAAGTTGCGCAAGATTTCCTTGCCTTGATACTCATGGATCTTCATGGTGTGTCTCTCTACGTGGAGGTCTGCGGGGGACGGGTGGAAGTCTGCGGGCCGGCCGCAGCCGAAGCCTCGGCCCGGTACCAGCGCGGGTAGTAGATGCGCACCGCCTCGCCGTCGGCGCGCAGCGCATGGCAGCGATCGATCTGAAAGGGCTGCTGGTCGGAATCGGACTGGCCGCTTTCTTGGGTGTCGAGCACTTCGCCGGCGAAGGCCTGCACCACCGCCGTGGGCAGCACCTGCGCCATCTCGGTGAGGTGGGTGCAGCCTTGCATGCCGCCCAGCCGCTCCTTGACCTGCTGGCGAAAGCGCTGCATCAAGTTCAGCCCGACCAACCGCCCATAGACCTCGCCGTAGGCATCGCAATGGCCGGGATAGGGCATCGCGTCGGTGCAGGCGTTGGCCGCCAGGATGTTCATCTGCTCGTCGATGACCAGGCGCAGGCGCATGTCATGCACCGGCTCGCCGGCACGGCGCAGGCCGCTGGCCAGCGGATAGTCGCGCGTCTTGACATCGATCAGCCGCGCTTCGACCTCCCAGCGTCCTGGGCCACAGGCGTAGACCGCCACATCGATGCTGCGGCGGTGCTTGAGCTGGCGCTCGGGAGGGGCCGGAGGCAAAGCCATGGGCAGGAGGTTTCAGGCGGTTTCGGCAAGCCCACCACTTTAGCATGCTGCGTCGCACCAACCTCGCCCCATCGTGCGACAGACGAACACGCGCCGTCGTGTCATGACACGGCCTCGGGCAGCTCATGCAAAGCTTGCATGAGCACGGCCCTCACTTCGACGGCGCGACGCACTACAGTGCGTGGCACGGCCTGCCAGGGGTCACGAGTCTTTGGCAGCGGCCGCCTCCATGGTCCACTGTAGGAACACAGCATGAGCCACACCACCTCACCGTTGCCCGCCTCGTCCTCGGGCTTGTCGTATGTTCAACCCACGCCCACCAGCCCTTGGGGCACTTACCTGTCGCAAGTGGATCGCGTGATCCCTTATCTGGGTCCGTTGGCGCGCTGGGCCGAGACGCTCAAGCATCCCAAGCGCACGCTCATCGTGGACATCCCCATCGAGATGGACGATGGCACGGTGCGTCATTTCGAGGGCTACCGGGTGCAGCACAACCTGTCGCGCGGCCCCGGCAAGGGAGGGGTGCGTTACCACCCGGCCGTCACGCTGGAGGAGGTGATGGCCCTGGCGGCCTGGATGACGATCAAGAACGCCGCGGTCAACCTGCCCTACGGCGGCGCCAAAGGCGGCATCCGGGTCGATCCGAAGCAGCTGTCGATGAAGGAGCTGGAAAAGCTGACGCGGCGCTACACCAGCGAGATCGGCATCATCATCGGCCCGCAGCAGGACATCCCGGCCCCGGACGTGAACACCAACGCCCAGATCATGGCCTGGATGATGGACACTTACTCGATGAACGTGGGCGCCACGGCCACCGGGGTGGTCACCGGCAAGCCCATCCACCTGGGCGGTTCGCTGGGCCGCGTCAAAGCCACCGGGCGCGGCGTGTTCGTCACCGGGCGAGAGGCCGCGCGCCGCCTGGGCCTGAACCTGGACGGCGCGCGCGTGGCCGTGCAGGGCTTTGGTAACGTGGGCTCGGCCGCCGCCGAGCTGTTTGCCGGCGCCGGCGCGAAGATCGTCGCCGTGCAAGACCACACCGGCACGATCGTCAATGCGCAAGGCTTCGACATGCACGACCTGATGGCCACGCTGCACCGCGACGGCGGCGTGGGCGCCTTCACCGGCGGTGAGCGCATCGACCCGGAAGATTTCTGGAGCGTGGACTGCGACATCCTGATTCCCGCCGCGCTGGAAGGCCAGATCACCCCGGCGCGGGCCAATCGCATCAAAGCCCGTCTGGTGCTCGAAGGCGCCAACGGCCCGACCTTGCCCGAGGCCGACGACGTGCTGGCCGAGCGTGGCATCCTGGTGGTGCCCGATGTGATTTGCAACGCCGGCGGCGTGACCGTGAGCTATTTCGAGTGGGTGCAAGACTTCTCGAGCTTCTTCTGGACCGAAGACGAGATCAACCTGCGCCTGGACAAGATCATGGTCGATGCGCTGAAGAAAATCTGGGAGACGGCCGACCGCCTGAAGGTTTCGCTGCGCACCGCCACCTTTGCCGTGGCCTGCGAGCGCATCCTGATGGCCCGCCAGGAGCGCGGCCTGTATCCCTGATCAGCGCAGCCAGGGGTCGATCACCAAGCCCAGGAACACCGCCAGACCCACCCAGTGGTTCTGGCGGAAGGCGGCAAAACAGCCTTCCCGGCTGCGGTCGCGGATCAGCACGTAGTGCCACACCATCTGGGCCGCGGCGGCGGCCAGTCCCAGCACCAGGCCGCCGCGGTAGCCCTGCTGCCAGCACAGCACGCCCCAGCTGGCCAGGTACAGGCCGTACAAGCCCATCACGGCGCACACGTCGAAGCGGCCGAAGGTGATGGCCGAGGTGCGGATGCCGATCTTCAGGTCGTCGTCGCGATCGACCATGGCGTACTCGGTGTCGTAGGCGATCACCCAGAACAAGTTTCCGACCAGCAAGGCCCAGGCCAAGGGCGGCACGCTGCCGCCGACGGCCGCAAACGCCATCGGGATGCCAAAGCTGAAGGCCACGCCCAGCACGGCCTGCGGCATGGAGAAAAAGCGCTTGGTGAACGGGTAGACGATGGCCACGGCCAGCGCGGCGAACGACCAGGCGACGGTGGCGGCATTGGTGGTGAGCACGAGCAAAAATGCCACCAGCGCCAGCCCGGCGGCCAGCCCCAGCGCTTCGCGCACCGAGACCGCGCCGGTGGTGACCGGCCGCTGGGCGGTGCGCTTGACATGCCGGTCGAAATCGCGGTCGGCCACGTCATTGAGGGCGCAACCGGCCGAGCGCATCAGAAAGGTGCCGGCGGTGAACACGACCAGCAGGTGCCAGCCCGGGAAGCCCCCGGCGGCGATCCACAGCGCCGCCAGCGTGGGCCACAGCAGCAGCAGCGAGCCCACGGGCTTGTCCCAGCGGATCAGTTGCAAATACAGGTCGAGACGGGAAGGGGAAAGCGCAGGGTTCACGATCGCCGATTATCCCGCCACGGCGCTCAAGCCTCCAGCAAGCTGCGCAGCATCCAGGCGGCTTTCTCGTGCACGTCCAAGCGCTGGGTGAGCAAGTCGGCGCTGGGCTCGTCATGGGCCTTGTCCACCAGCGGGAAGACGCTGCGCGCGGTGCGCGCCACGGCCTCGTGGCCTTGCACCAGGATGCGGATCATCTCCTCGGCCTTGGGCGGCTCGGCCGGCACGTCGGGCACGCTGCTGGCGCGGGCGAAATGGGCATGCGAGGCCATGGCCGTGAAACCCAGGGCGCGGATGCGCTCGGCGATGGGGTCGACCGCGTTCCATAGCTCGGTGTACTGCTCCATGAACATGGTGTGCAGCGTGTTGAACATCGGCCCGGTGACGTTCCAGTGGAAGTTGTGGGTGGTCAGGTACAGCGTGTAGGTGTCGGCCAGCAGTTTGTTCAGGCCGGCGGCAATGGCCGCGCGGTCTTTCTCGGGAATGCCGATGTTGACCGGCGGGACGGAAGACTTGGTTTTGGCTTTGGCCATGCAGACTCCTTGGAAGGTAGACACGGAAAGATTCACTCGGACAGCCGACGCACGCCGGCCAGCTCGCAGGCATAGATGGCATTGCGCAGCGCCGCGATGGCTTCGTAGCGGGTGAAGGTGCGACGCCACACCAACACCACGCGGCGCGTGGGCACCGGCGGCGCAAAGGGGATGTAGGCCACATGCGGCTGCGGCTCGCGCGGCACGCTGAGCTGCGGCACCACCGTCAAGCCCATGCCGGAGGCCACCATGTGCTTGATGGTCTCCAGCGACGAGCCTTCGAAACTCTTGCGGATGCCCTCGGCATCGCTGGAGAAGCGGGCAAACTCCGGGCAGACCTCCAGCACATGGTCGCGAAAGCAATGGCCGGTGCCCAGCAGCAGCATGGTCTCGCGCTTGAGCTCCTCGGAGGCGATCTGCTGGCGCGAGGCCAGCGGGTGGCTGCGCGGCACGGCCACCATGAAGGGCTCGTCATACAAGGGAGCCGTTGCCAGACCGCCGTCGGGAAAGGGTTCGGCCAAAATGGCGCAATCGAGCTCGCCGGTGCGCAGCATCTCCAGCAGCTTGACGGTGAAGTTCTCGTGCAGCATCAGCGGCATCTGCGGCACGCGCTCGATGGTTTGGCGCACCAGGTCGGGCAGCAGGTAGGGGCCGATGGTGTAGATCACGCCCAGCTTGAGCGGGCCGTTGAGCGGGTCTTTGCCTCGCTTGGCGATTTCCTTGATCGCGGCGGCTTGGTCCAGCACGGCTTGGGCCTGGCGCACGATTTCTTCGCCCAGCGGCGTGACGCTCACCTCGCTGGCGCCTCGCTCGAAGATCTTCACGTCCAGCTCGTCTTCGAGCTTCTTGATCGCCACGCTCAGCGTGGGCTGGGAGACGAAGCAGGCCTCCGCCGCGCGGCCGAAATGCTTCTCGCGCGCGACGGCGACGATGTAACGCAGCTCGGTCAGGGTCATCGCGGACGCCTCCGCAGGCAGAAGGAAAAAACTATCGGGGCCATGTCACGATTGTGCGCCGGATGGCCGCCCGTGGATAGCCTGGGGCTATGCCTTGAGGTAATCGACCTTGGCCGCCAGCCAGCGCTCGATGTGCGCTTGCGCCGCCGCAGGGTATCGATCCAGCAGCACCGGGGCGATGCGTCGGGCCGCATGCAGCCAGTGCTCATCCTCGGTCACGTCGGCAAAACGCAGCAGCGGTGCGCCGGACTGGCGCGCGCCCAGAAACTCGCCTGGGCCGCGAATTTGCAGATCACGACGCGCGATCTCGAAGCCATCGGTGGTCTGGACCATCGCTTTGAGGCGGGCTTTGCCGGCATCGGACAACGGTGGCGTGTACAGCAGCACGCACACGCTGGCCACGGCCCCGCGGCCCACGCGCCCGCGCAACTGGTGCAGCTGGCTCAGACCAAAGCGCTCGGCATGCTCGATCACCATCAGGCTGGCATTGGGAACGTCCACACCCACTTCGATGACGGTGGTGGCCACCAGCAGCTGCATCTGGCCGCGGGCGAACTGCTCCATCACCGCGGCCTTGTCGGCCGCCGGCATGCGCCCGTGCAGCAGCCCCACCGGCGTCCCGGGCAAGGCCTCGCACAGCTGCCGATGGGTCTCGGTGGCATTGCGCAGGTCCAGCGCCTCGCTCTCCTCGATCAGCGGACACACCCAGTACACCTGCCGGCCTTGAGCCACCTCGGCGCGGATCTTGTCGATGACGGCCTGGCGTTTGTCGTCGGCAAACACTTTGGTGACGATGGGCGAACGCCCAGGGGGCAGCTCGTCGATGGTGCTCACGTCGAGGTCGGCGTAGTAACTCATCGCCAGCGTGCGCGGAATGGGCGTGGCGCTCATCATCAACAAATGCGGCTCGAGCGCCTGGGCCTGCCGCTTGCGCCGCAAGGCCAGACGTTGGGCCACGCCGAAGCGATGCTGTTCGTCGATGAGCGCCAGCCCGAGCTTGGCAAAGGTCACGGGCTCCTGGATCACCGCATGGGTGCCGACCACGAGCTGGGCTTGGCCCGAGGCCACCCGGGCCAAGGCCTCGCTGCGGGCTTTGCCCTTGAGGCTGCCGGTCAGCCAGGCCACCTCCACGCCCAGCGGCTCCAACCAGTGGACGAGCTTGCGGAAGTGTTGCTCGGCCAGGATCTCGGTGGGCGCCATCAACGCGCACTGCCAGCCCGCATCGATGGCAATGGCCGCTGCCAGCGCGGCCACCACGGTCTTGCCCGAGCCGACATCGCCTTGCAGCAGACGGTGCATGGGCTGCGGGCGGGCAATGTCACGCGCGATGTCCTCGACCACGCGGCGCTGGGCGCCGGTCAGTGCAAACGGCAACGCCGCCAGCAAGCGTTCGTGCAGCCCGCCGGGCCGTGCCGGCAAGGCCGGTGCGCGCAACCGCGCCCGCTCGCGCTGGGCTTGCAGCTGCGACAGCTGCTGCGCCAGCAGCTCTTCGAATTTCAGTCGCTGCCACGCCGGATGGCTGCGGTCTTCCAGCGCGGCCAGGGGCGTGCGCGGCGGCGGGTGGTGCAAGGTCTGCAACGCCTCCCGCAGGCTCGGCAGGCCAGGCGGCACCAGTTCGGCAGGCAGGACTTCCCCCAACTCGGCCCGCGCCAGGCCGCCGGCGACGGCCTTACGCAAGTAGGCCTGGGGCAACGCCGCCGTGGTGGGGTAGACGGGCGTCAGCGTGCTGGCCAGCGGGGTGTCCGCCGTCACGGCCTTGAAGCTGGGGTGCACCATTTCGCGGCCCTGAAAGCCGGCTCGCAGCTCGCCACGCACCCGCACGCGCTGCCCCACGGCCAAGGTTTTTCGATGATGGGGGTAAAAGCTGAAAAAGCGCAGCCGCACCGTGTCGCTGCCGTCGTCCAGGGTGACCACCCATTGCCGGCGCGGGCGCAGCACGATGTCGCTGTGGGTGACCACGCCTTCGACTTGCACCACCTCGCCGTCGCGCGCCTCGGCCAGGCGCGTCAGCCGGGTTTCGTCCTCGTAGCGCAGCGGCAGGTGCAGTGCCAGGTCGATGTCGCGCACCAGCCCCAGCTTTTCCAGGGCCTTTTGGGGGGCAGATTTTTCCTGCTTGGGCGCGGCGCGGACCTCGGACATGGGACAATTCTGCCTTTGCTTCGTTGACCCACCGTTGGCACGGGTCGGTCTGGCCCTCAACTTCGATGTCACACACCTACACCCTGAGCGATTTCGACTTCGCTCTGCCCCCCGAACTCATCGCCCAGCATCCGGTGCCCGAGCGCAGCGCCTCGCGTCTGCTGGACGGGCGCTGGCTGCCGCCGGCGGACCGCATCTTTCGCGAGCTGCCGCAACTGCTGGCGCCAGGCGATTTGCTGGTCTTCAACGACACGCGGGTGATCAAGGCACGGCTGTTCGGCCGCAAGCCCAGTGGCGGCGCGGTAGAAGCCCTGGTCGAGCGGGTCTTGCCCGGCGGCGAGGTCTGGGCCCATCTGCGCGCGAGCAAGTCCCCCAAACCGGGCAGCACGGTGCGTTTCGCCGACGCCTTCGATGCCGAGGTGCTCGGCCGCTGCGGCCCCGACGACGCCCTGTTCCATCTGCGCTTCCCGGACGATCCCCTGCTGCTGTTGGAACGCCACGGTCACGTGCCGCTGCCGCCATACATCACCCATGCCGACAGCGAGGACGACGCGCGCCGCTATCAGACGGTGTTTGCCGCCAAGCCCGGCGCGGTGGCCGCGCCGACGGCCGCCTTGCACTTCGACGAAGCCGTGCTGGCCGGCTTGCGTGAGCGAGGCGTGGATTTGGCGCAGGTGACGCTGCATGTGGGCGCGGGCACCTTTCAGCCGGTGCGCACCGAGAATCTGGCCGAGCACAAGATGCACAGCGAATGGTTCGAGGTGAGCGCCGAGACGGTGGCGGCCATCGAGCGCACGCGCGCGGCCGGTGGACGCATCGTGGCCGTGGGCACCACCACGCTGCGCGCGCTGGAGTCGGCGGCCGTCTCGGGCCGGCTCCAGGCCGGCAGCCGCGAGACCGATTTGTTCATCACCCCCGGCTTCACCTTCCGGGTGGTGGAGATGCTCATCACCAACTTCCATCTGCCCAAAAGCACGCTGATGATGCTGGTCAGCGCCTTTGCGGGCCATGGGCACATCATGGCGCTGTACCGCCACGCGATCGAGCAGCGCTACCGCTTCTTCAGCTACGGTGACGCGATGCTGCTGAGGCGCACCCCGCTTCCGGATTGAAACACTCGCATGACGTCCTCCCCTGTTCCACGCGGCCTGCATTTCGAGATTCTGAACACCGAAGGCCACGCCCGCCGCGGCCGGCTCACGCTCAACCATGGCGTGGTCGAGACGCCGATCTTCATGCCCGTGGGCACCTACGGCACCGTCAAAGGCGTGATGCCGCGCTCGTTGCAGGAGATGGGCGCGCAGATCATCCTGGGCAACACGTTTCATCTGTGGCTGCGGCCGGGGCTGGACGTCTTGCGGCAGTTCGGCGGGCTGCACCGCTTCGAAGGCTGGCACAAGCCCATCCTCACCGACAGCGGCGGCTTCCAAGTGTGGTCACTGGGGCCGATGCGGAAAATCTCCGAAGAAGGCGTGAAGTTCTCCTCGCCCGTCAACGGCGACAAGCTGTTTCTGACGCCCGAAGTGAGCATGCAGGTGCAGCATGTGTTGAACAGCGACATCGTGATGCAATTCGACGAGTGCACGCCGTATGAAACCGGCGGCCACATCACCACCGAGGCCGAGGCCCGCGCATCGATGGAGCTGAGCCTGCGCTGGGCCAAGCGCTGTCAGGCGGAGTTCGAGCGCTTGGGCAACCGCAATGCGCTGTTTGGCATCGTGCAAGGCGGCATGTACACCCATTTGCGCGAGGCTTCACTGGCCGGCCTGGAAGCGCTGGACCTGCCCGGCCTGGCCGTGGGCGGCCTGAGCGTGGGCGAGCCCAAGGAAGAAATGCTGCGCGTGCTGTCGCACATCGGCCCACGCTTGCCAGCCCACAAGCCGCATTACCTGATGGGGGTGGGCACCCCCGAGGATCTGGTCGAAGGCGTGGCCTGGGGCATCGACATGTTCGACTGCGTGATGCCCACGCGCAATGCGCGCAACGGCCATCTGTTCACCCGCTACGGCGACCTGCGGCTGCGCAATGCACGCTACAAGAGCGACGAGCGCCCGATCGACGAGACCTGCCGTTGCTACACCTGCACGAACTTCAGCCGTGCTTACCTGCACCACCTGGACCGCTGCGGCGAGATGCTGGGGCCCATGCTCACCAGCCTGCACAACCTGCATTACTACCTGAACCTGATGCGCGAAGTGCGCGAGGCGCTGGAGGCCGGTCAGTTCGAGGCGTTTCGGCAGCGCTTCCGGGCCGACCGACAACGCGGGGTGTGATCACACCGCGTGCTGCTCGAGCAGGTAGCTGGCCCCCTCGTATTGCGCCAGCACCTCGGTGAGCCAAGGCAGCACCGCCGCCAGCGTGTCGTGCAGCACCCAGGGCGGATTGATCACGAACATCCCGCTGCCCAGCAGGCCAAAGCCCGCCTGCGCCGGGCGGGCCACGGTCATGCGCACATGCAGCCAGCCCTTGGGCGCCAGGCGCTTGAGCCGCTGGGGCAATTGCTGCGATTCCAGCCGCTGCAACTGCGGATACCACACCATGTAAACCCCTTCGGCAAAGCGCTGCACGGCCTCGCGCAGGGTCGCCACCACTCGGCCATAGTCGGCCTTCAGCTCGTAGGGCGGGTCCATCAGCACGACGCCGCGGCGCGACGGCGGCGGCCACTGGCTGCGCAGCGCGGCAAAGCCATCGGCCACGTGCACCTCGACATGGGGCTGAGCACCGAAGCGGCGCAACAGCTGGCGGTGGTCGGTGGGGTGCAGCTCGTACAAGCGCAATCGGTCTTGCGGGCGCATCACGGCACGCGCGAACGCCGGCGACCCAGGATAGTGCCTGAGCACGCCGTCCGGGTTGTGCTGGCGCACGATCTGGACGTAATCGTCCACGGCCGGCGGCAGATCGTCCCGCAGCACCAGCCGTCCGATGCCCTCGAGATATTCGGCATGCTGTTGCGCATGGCGGGCCCGCAAGTCGTAGCCGCCGGCACCGGCATGGGTGTCGATCAGCCAATACGGCTTGTCTTTCTGGCCGAGGTAGCGCAACACCTGGGTGAACACCAGGTGCTTGAGCACATCGGCATGGTTGCCCGCATGGAACGCGTGACGATAGGCCAGCATGGGACGACGAGACGAGCAAAAGGCCCCACTGTAGCCTCGAACAAGGCTCAGACCATGCCGCGCGACTTCAAGGCGGCGATTTGTTCGTCGGACAGCCCCAGCTCACGCAGCACGGCCTCGGTGTCTTCGCCCAAGGTGGGCGCGCGCCGCCGAATCGCCCCGGGGGTGCGTGAGAGCTTGGGCACGATGCCGGGCACCTCCACCCTCAAGCCATCGGCCGTGGTGACGGACTCGATCATCCCACGGGCCCGGTAGTGCGGATCTTCGGCGATGTCGCGCGCGGTGTAGATACGGCCTGCGGGCACTTCGGCGGCATGGAGCACGTCCAACACCTCGGTGACGGTGCGCGTTGCGGTCCAGGCACCGATGGCCGCGTCGATCTCGGCCACGCGCTGGACACGGCCCACGTTGTGGGCCAACTCCGGGTCTTGCCCGAGGTCCTGGCGGCCAATGGCGGCCATCAAGCGCTTGAAGATGGAGTCGCCATTGCCAGCCACCAGCACCCAGCCATCGACGCACGCGTAGGCATTGCTGGGCGCGATGCCTGGCAGGGCCGAGCCGGCCGGCTCGCGCACCACGCCAAAGGCGCTGTACTCGGGCAGCAAGCTTTCCATCACGTTGAAGACGCTTTCGTACAAGGCCACATCGACCACCTGGCCGCGGCCCGAGCGATGGCGCTCGTGCAGGGCCATCAGCACACCGATGACCCCATGCAGCGAGGCCAGCGTGTCGCCCAGGCTCACGCCCACACGCACCGGCACGCGGCCCGGCTCGGCCGTGAGGTAGCGCAGCCCGCCCATGGCCTCAGCGACCACGCCGAAGCCCGGTCGGTCCTTGTAGGGGCCGCTTTGGCCATAGCCGCTGATGCGCAGCATCACCAGGCCCGGGTTGGTGCGCGAGAGCTCCTCATAGCCCAGCCCCCACTTTTCCATCATGCCGGGCCGGAAGTTCTCGATCAGCACATCGGCTTCGTCGGCCAGCCGGCGCACGATCTGGCGATCGGCCGGCTCGCGCAGGTCCAGCACCACACTCTTCTTGTTGCGCGACTGCACCTGCCACCACACGCTGGTGCCGTTGTGCAGCAATCGCCACTGGCGCAGCGGATCGCCCGTGCCCGGCGGCTCGATCTTGATCACCTCGGCGCCGAAATCGGCCAAGGTCTTGGCGGCAAACGGCCCAGCGATGAGCTGGCCCAATTCCAGCACCTTGAGGCCGGCCAGCGGGCCCGTGGGGGAAGACGACGGCGTGTTCATCGGGAAGCAGGGGGAGTGATCGCCGGCATGCCGCGCGCACGCAGCTCGGCGCAATGGTCACGAGAGGGTCCGGCCGGGGTGATGCGCACCTCATCGAAGCCTTCGGGGGGCATGGCGCCCTCGGGCACGAACGCCGTGGTGCGCAGCCTCAGCGCAGGGGCATGACGCGGCAGATGCAAGGGCACGCCCGTGGCGCGCGACGCGTGCACGGCCCCCGTCAGCAGCAGCACGACGGCCTCGGGCGCGGCCCCATGCGCCGCGGCGGCGACCGTGGCGGCCAAGGCGTCGTCGCGGGCGATCTGCATGCGCACCAGCGCCGGCAGTTGTGCCTGGCTCACCAGGCCACAGTGGCCGTCATGCACCGCGGCCAACAGCCGTCGATGCGCTGCGGCCGGCACGCTGGCCTCCCACTCGGGCTGGCTCATCGCCTCGCGCAAGCGGGGTCGCGGCAGGTTGCCGCCGTACACCGTCGCGCCGGCACGCACGGCGGCCATCACCACCGGGCCATAGGCGGCCCATGGCCAGGCGGCGTCCTGCCAGGCCAGCGCCTGGCGCACCTGGGCTTCGGTGGCCTCTGGCGGGAGGCCTTGGGTCTGGCGGCCACGTTCGGCCATCTCCAGCACCAAGGCCCACAGACGACCTTGCGCGGCCAGCTCATGGACGATGAGTTCGGCCTGACGCTGGTGCTCGGGCTGGTCATGCAACTCGCCCAGCAGCCATGCCGTCTGGGCCCACACCGGAGCGGCCAGGCCCATGCACAGGATCCACCAAATGCGTCTCATGCCAGCATCTTAGGGCCGGACGGCGCCATCGCCCGGCGCAGGGCTTCGATCGCGAAGCGCACCTTGGCAGGCTGGACGTCTGGCCGAGGCGTCAGTGCATACATGCCCAGGGGCGGCGGATGCCAATGCGGCAACAAAGGCACGAGGCGACCGGCCTTGAGGGCCTCCTCGACGTCGAGATCGCCCATCACGGCCACCCCCAGACCAGCCTCGCACATCTGCTGCAACGACAGTTGGTTGTTGCTGGTCACGCGCGCCTGAACCCGCAGGCGCTCCACGGCACCGCCGGGGCCATGCAGCTCCAGCGTCGCGCCCAAGCTGCCGCCGGCCGTGCGCAGCCAGTCATGGCTCAGCAAATCGGCCGGTGTGACCGGCACGCCGCGCGCGGCCAGATAGGCCGGCGCCGCGCACAGCATCATCCGCATCTCGCCCAGGCGATGAGCCACCCAGGTGGAGTCGGGCAAGCGGCCGAAACGAATGGCCAGATCGATGCGCTGCTCGACCAAATCGATCAGCGCATCGTCCACCTGCAGATGCAAACTCAACCCGGGGTTGGCTGCCAACAGCGGCGCCAAGGCCGGCCCCAGATGGCGCGCAAACCCCACCGGGGACGACACCCGCAGCTCGCCCACCGGTGCATCGCGCAGCTGGGCCAACTGCTCGCCAGCGTAACGCGCCGCTGCCAGCATGGCCGCACAGCCCTCATGAAACCGCTGACCGGCCGCGGTCAAACGCAGTTTGCGCGTGGTGCGCACCAGCAGCGTCACGCCCATGTCGCGTTCGAGCTGACGCACCTGCTGACTCACGGCCGAAGCGGTGGTGCCCAACACCCGTGCGGCCCCCTTCATCGAGCCCTGTTCGACCACGACGGCCAACACGGCCATGCGTTTGAGCTGCTCGATCATGAAGTTTTTCTAAAGAAAGAAGGCAAATTCGACCATCTAGTTTAGAAGGAATCGCTGCTCTATCGTTCAGGGTGAATCGTTTCGATGAAAGGAGATGCCCATGAACATCGCTCTGATCGGCCCCACCGGCTTCGTCGGCTCGGCCGTGCTGGCCGAAGCCTTGCAACGCGGCCATGCGGTGACCGCGCTGTCGCGCCACCCCGACACGCTATCGGCCCAGGCGGGCCTGACGGTGGTGCAAGCCGATGCCACCGACCCCGCCCAGGTGGCCGCCGCGGTGGCCGGCACCGACGCCGTGGTCAGTGCCTACAACCCGGGCTGGACCCACCCGCAGCTTCATGACGAATACCTGCGTGGCACGCGCGCCATCTTCGAGGGCGTCAAACGCGGCGGCGTCAAACGCCTGTTGGTGGTGGGCGGCGCCGGCAGCCTCTACGTGGCCCCTGGCGTGCAGCTGGTGGACACGCCCACCTTCCCGGCCGAATGGAAACAAGGCGCGCTGGCCGCCCGCGAGGCGCTCGACCTGATTCGACAGGAGACTTCGCTGGACTGGACCTTTCTGTCCCCGCCGGTCTTTCTGCAGCCCGGCCAGCGCACCGGCGCTTATCGTCTGGGCCGCGACGAGGTGCTGATGGCTGGCGACCAGCCTGCGGGCATTTCGGTGGCCGACCTGGCCGTGGCGGTGTTGGACGAGATCGAACGGCCCCGCCACCTGCAACGGCGTTTCACCGTGGCCAGCCCTTGAAGGCCTGCGCCGTGGTCGCGCCCCGATCGAGCCGGCGGCGACGCGACGACTGGCGGCCCGCCCGGCGCCCGCAAGGGGCCGCCCTCAGCGCCCCAGCGGATTGACGCCGAACAGCCAAGCATGGGCCCCGAGCACGAACACGCCGTAGATCAGCAGCCCACCGGCGACGGCCAGCGCATCGTTGATCGGGGCTGCGGCGCTCTCGGCGGCGGCCGGGCGATGCCGCAGCGCGAGGCGGTCGGCCACGGCCCACACCAGAAATCCGCCAAACAGCAGCACGTCGGCCACGGTGCCATTGGCCAGCAGGTGCGCCAGGGCCCAAAACTTGGTGGCCGCCAGCATGGGATGCTGGGTCGCCCGTCGGATGCGTCCGGGCAGATAGGCCGCCAGCAGCAGCACGAAGACCGGCAGCATCAGCAACAGCGCCAAGTGGCGCAAGCCCGTCGGCGGGGTGTAGAGCACCACCGGCGCCTGCCGGGCCAGGCCATAGCCGTACACGATGAGCCCCAGGCCCACCGCAGCGATCAGCGAATACAGCCCCTTCCAAGGTCTTTCGCCCAGACGGGCCACCATGCCATCACGCCAGGGACGCGCCACGATGGACACCGAATGCACCCCCAGGAACAAGATCAATCCCAACACCAGCACACTCATGGGCAGCTCCGGTCATCGCAAGGGCGGCGTGGCGCCACCGTCGGTGGCGCGATACTATGCAAAAAGCCGCATCCTGCCCATCGGCACCTGCGGCAGCCCATCCGACCCCCGTAGGGCGGCACGCGCCGTTCCGGCTCGGCCGCGCCGAACTCCATCCTTGACCATGACGATGCACACCCCCTCCCCCGCCCCGCGCTGGTACTGGGAAGACTTCGCGCCCGGCTCGGTGCGCGAGTTCGGCGCCAAGCGGGTCGATCGCGACGAGGTGATCCGTTTCGCCCGTGAATTCGATCCTCAGCCCTTCCACCTCGATGAGCAGGCCGCCGCCGCGCACCCGCTGTTCCAAGGGCTGGCCGCCAGCGGCTGGCACACCTGCGCGATGGTCATGCGCATGATGTGCGACGAGTACTTGCTGGAAGCCGCCAGCCTGGGCTCGCCAGGGCTGGACAAGCTGCAGTGGTTGCGGCCGGTCTATCCCGGCGACGTGTTGCGGGTGCGCATGCAAGTGCTCGAAGCCCGGCCGATGAACAGCAAGCCGCACGTGGGGCTGGTGCGTTCGCAATGGGAAGCCATTGCGCGGCGCCCCAACGGCCAGGACGAGGTGGTGTTACGCATGGAAGGCTGGGGCATGTTCCAGCGGCGCCAGCCGGCCGCCTCGGCCTGATCAAAACCCCAGCGAAGCCAGCAAGTCGTCCACCTCGTCTTGCTTGAGCGCTTTGTCCGGCACCTGGGGCCCGGCCAAGTCTTGGCTCGAGGGCACGCCAGCCGGCTTGCTGCGCTCGGGCGCCACCCCCCCGCCCACGCCCTGCAGTTGCTCGGGCGCGCTGGCCACCAGCAGGTCCAGCAGCTGTTGCTCGGTGCGGGAGATGATGTCGATCACCTTCTTGATGACCTGACCGGAGAGGTCTTGGAAGTCCTGCGACAGCATGATCTGGCTGAGGATCTCGCTTTGCCCCTGGGCAAAGCTGGCGGCGCGCTCGGCATAGTCGGCACACAGCTTCATCATCGCGCGCGAGCGTTGGGGCGACAGATCGGTCGTCTCGGCCAATCGACGCAGACTGTCGGCCAGCTCCCGGCCCTGGGCGGCCACCTGCTCGCACTGGGGTTTGGCCTCGTCCACCAGGTTGAGCACCTTGTGAGCCGCCTGCTCGGTCATCTGGCCCACATAGGCCAGGCGCTCGCGCGCATCGGGGATCTCCTCGGCCAGACGGGGCAGCTCCGGGCCCACGCCCAAGGCCAGCATCGCCTCGTGGAGCTGGCGCGTGATGCGGCCCAACCAAACGAAAGCTTCTTCTTTGGAAATCGTGGCGCTCGTGCCAGGTTCGGTCTGCATGGGGGGTCCAGAGTCAGCGGCTCGATGAGCCACCGATTCTGCCAAAGGCCACCAGCGACCCACAGCCCCCGAGCGGCCATGCCAGGGTGTCCCTGAGGGCCATGACCGGCTCGCCCTGCGCTACAGTGTTACGCAGAGCGGCCGTCCATCGGCCGATGGATGCCACCATGGCCAAGCCGATACTGCCCAGTCTGACTGCCCTGGCCCTGATGGGGGGTGCCGTGGGCGCACAGGCCGAGGACCTGCGCTGGGATGCGCAGGGCACCGCCAGCCACGTGTTCACCGTCGCCCCCCGATCCGAACACGCAGCCTGCAGCCGGTTGGCTGCGGGCGAGCGGGTCGTGTGGGCCTTCGTGGCCCAAGGGCCGGTGGATTTCTCCGTGCGCGACGCACGCACCCGCCAAGTGGTCGGCGGCTCGTCGCGCAGCGCCGTGCGCGAGGCGCGCGACGCACTGGAGGTGACGCGCCCGCAAGCGGTGTGCTGGGCCTGGGTCAATCGCGGTACTGCTGACATCCAGGTGTCGCTGCAGCTGCGCAAACACTGAACCCCCAACGCATGCCCGTCGATCCCGCCCTTCGCGCCCTGAACATCGATCTGCCGGCCCGACCGCAAGTGCTGGTGGAGCTGTCGCTGCTGCTGGCCGAAGACGAGGTGGACTTCAAGGCCATGGCCGCGCTCATCGAAAAGGACATGGCCCTGGCCGCCAGCGTGCTCAAGACCTTGAACGCGCCCCTGTATGGCCTGCGCCACCAAGTGCGCACCGTGCAGCAGGCCCTGCAGTATCTGGGCAGCAGCCACGTGGCGGCGATCGTCTACGAGATGGGCCTGCGCTCGGTCTTTCCCGCCACCCCCGAGCTGGACCTGCTGTGGTCGCGCGCGAGCCGGCGCGGTCTGCTCATGGGCCTGATGGCCCGGCAGCTCGGGCTGCAGGCCTTCGTGGCCCATTCGGCCGGCTTGTTCGAAGAATGCGGCAAGGCGGTGATGGTGCGGCATGCTCCGCAGCGCTACGGCCCGATGCTGCAGGCCGCGCCTTCGGACGACCTGCTCTTGCTGCAGGAAATGCAGGCCTTCGGCGTCAGCCATGATGCGCTGGGGGCGGCCCTGTGCGAGACCTGGATGCTCGATCCGGCCGCCATCGCCTGCGTGCGCTACCACGTCAGCGTGCGCAGCGGCGGCACCTGGCCCTCCTTGCCCGCCGCGCGCCCTTTGTGCGCGCTGTCCACCGTGGCGCACTACCTGATGTGCGCGCCGACCATGCTCGAAGCGGCCGTGCCGGCAGTGGCCGCGCTCGCGCCGCTGGACGAAGCGGCCTTGATGCAAGTGGCGCGCGAGGTGCAATCCGTGATGTCCACCCGCCTGTGAACTGCAGATCGGAACTCGACCGCCGACCCTGACCCCTGCGCGACAGATGTTCAGGACAAATCCGGGTGGTTGGCTGCAGGGCGGGGTGCCATCCTCGATGCCACTGGTTTTCGAGGAAGCACCATGAAGCGTCGACACCTCCTGCAAGCCCTGGGCGGATCGGCCGTGGCCCTGGGCGTGGCTCCCTGGGTGCGAGCCCAGGCGTTCCCGAGCCGGCCGATCACGCTGATGATCGCCTTCCCAGCCGGCGGCCCCACCGACGTCACCATGCGCGTCCTGGCAGACAATGCCTCCAAGATCCTCGGCCAGCCGGTGGTGATCGAGAACCGATCCGGCGCCGGCGGCACCCTGCCAGCACAGGCGCTGCAAACCGCCAAACCCGACGGCTACACCCTGGCCCAAATCCCGCTGGGCGTCTTCCGTCTGCCCTATACCACCAAGATCAACTGGGATCCGGTGAAAGACATCACCTACATCCTTTGCGTCACGGGCTATGCCTTTGGCGTGGTGGTGCCGGCCGACTCGCCCTTGAAGGACTGGAAAGACTTCGTCGCCTATGCCCGCGCCAACCCCGGCAAGCTCAGCTATGGCTCGACCGGTGTGCTCACCAGCCCACACCTGACCATGGAGGAGATCGCCCAAAAGCTGGGCCTGCAACTGAACCACATCCCCTACCGCGGCAGCGCCCCGCTGATGCAAGACCTGCTGGGCGGCCAGCTGATGGCCGCGGCCGACTCCACCGGCTTTGCCCCGCATGTGGAAGCCGGCAAACTGCGCCTGCTCAACACCTGGGGCGCCAAACGGCTCAAGCGTTTCCCCGATGTGCCCACGCTCATGGAGCTGGGCCTGGGCATCGTGCAAGCCTCACCCTATGGCATCGGCGCGCCCAAAGGCATGGACCCGGCACTGGTCAAGACCTTGCACGACGCCTTCAAGCAAGCGATGGAAATGCCCAACCATGTCGAAGCCCTGGCCAAGTACGACCAGGAGCTGATGTACATGAACTCCGCCCAGTACGCTCGTTTTGCCGAGGAGACCTTCGCCAAGGAAAAAGCCTTGATCGACAAGCTCGGACTGGCCAAACCCAGCTGAGCGTTGCCGACTCACCGCGGCGGCGCCACGTAGGCCCCAGATTTGCCTCCGCGCTTTTCCAGCAGACGAATGCCGCCCAGGGTCATGCCGCGGTCCACGGCCTTGCACATGTCGTAGATCGTCAGCAGGCCCACCTGCACGGCGGTCAGCGCCTCCATTTCCACGCCGGTGCGCCCCAGGGTCTCCACCTGGGCGCGGCAGCGCACCCGGCAAGCCGCGGCCTCCACCTCGAAGTCCACCGCCACCCGCGTGAGCGGCAGCGGGTGACACAAGGGGATCAGGTCGGCCGTGCGCTTGGCGCCCTGGATGGCGGCGACGCGGGCGATGCCCAGCACGTCCCCCTTTTTCGCGGTGCCGGCCACGATCATCTGCAAGGTGGCCGGCTGCATCTCGATGTGGCCTTCGGCCACCGCCACACGGTGCGTCACGTCTTTGGCCGACACATCGACCATGTGGGCCTGACCTTGCGCGTCGAAATGCGTCAACCCTGCGGGCGCAGGATTTGGAATGGATGGCTTCATGAACCACGCATGATAGCGAGGCGCGCCGCAAGTGTTTCCAGTGTGTAAAGACACCGAACCTCGGGGCGCCAGCGGTTTCCAATGGAGCTTTCTGCCACGAACCGGGCCTTGCGTCCTGGTATGGTCTGCTCCATGCCCCGCCCTTCACATCTTCGACACCGCCTGGTGGGCCTGATCTTGGCCTGCGGCCTCAGTGGCCTGGCCCCCTCGGCCACCCCGCCCTGCGCGGCCCAAGCCTCCACGGCCCTGCCTGCGTTGGGCGACACGGTTTCGGCCGAGTTCGGCCCGATGGCCGAACGCCAGCTCGGCGACCGCATCATGCAAGTGATCCGCCGCGATCCGGCCTATGCCGACGATCTGGTGCTGCAAGACTACCTGCTGCGGCTGTGGCGTCCCCTGTTGTCGGCCGCCCGAGCACGCGGCGACCTCTCCGCCGAGCTGTCCGACCGCTTTGCCTGGGAAGCCTTTCTGGTGCGCGACCGGACGGTCAACGCCTTCGCCTTGCCCGGCGGCTACGTCGGCGTGCACCTGGGCCTCATCGGCATGACCACCACCGCCGACGAACTCGCCTCGGTGCTCGCGCACGAACTGGCCCATGTCACGCAGCGCCACATCGCCCGGGGGCTGACGCAGCAGCGCCAACAGTCCATGCTGGCCATCGCCTCGATGATCCTGGGCGTCATGGCCGCCAGCCGCAGCCCGGATGCGGCCAATGCGCTGATCACCGGCGGGCAAGCCGCCGCCGTTCAAGGCCAGCTCAACTTCTCGCGCGACATGGAACGCGAGGCCGACCGCATCGGTTTGGGGCTGCTCGAAGGGGCGGGCTTTTCGGTGCTGGGCATGCCCAGCATGTTCGAGCGGCTGCAGCAAGTCTCGCGTCTGAACGACGACAATGCCTTCCCCTATCTGCGCAGCCACCCGCTGACCAGCGAACGTATCGGCGAAGCCCGCACCCGCACCGGGCTGCAAGGGCGCACGCCGCCGGCGCCCACACTGGAACACGCCCTGATGCAAGGCCGTGCGCGTGTGCTGATGGACCCGCGCCCCGACGCCGCGCGCAACTGGCTGAGCGCGCAAAACGCCAGCTCGCCCGAACGCCCGGCCGCGCTCCTGCACGCCAGCACCGAAGCCCATGCCGCCGCCGCGCTGCGCGACTGGCCACGCATGCAAGCCGCGCTCCAACGCGCCGCCCCCTTGGTGCAAGGAGACGCCCGCGCCAGCCGAGCGCTCGCCCTCATCCAGGCCGATCTGGCCCTGACTCGAGGCCAAGCCGCCCAAGCCCAAGCCGCCCTGGCCGCCTACCGTGGCGACGGCTCGCGCGCCAGCGAGCTGCTGATGGCGCAAGCCGTCTTGGCCGACGGCCAGGCCGAAGCCAGCGCATGGCGACATGCCGCCGAAGACCTCCAGACCTGGGCCACCTTGCATCCGCGCGACCATCGCGCCTGGGAATTGCTCGGACAAGCCTGGGAGCGCCTCGGGCAGCCGCTGCGCAGCATTCGCGCCCAGGCCGAGGCGCGCTACCTGCTGGGCGACCTGCAAGGCGCCATCGACCGCCTGCGCGCCGCCCAGCGGCTGAGCCGTGCCGCCGAAGGCGCCGCCGAATTCATCGAGGCCTCGGTGATCGACGTGCGCCTGCGCGACATCGAGGCCGAATGGCTGCAACGGCGCAAAGAAGAGGCTACACGCTGAGGGCCAGGCCGCCGCTGGCTGCGGCTCTGCACGCGCCAGCGCTGTCGGGGGCCAGCGGCGTGCGCCACCGGTCTTGGGTCAACCGTCGCCACGCACCACGCGGCGGATGACCTCGGGGCTGAAGCCTCGGGCAGCCAGGAAGCGCATCTGGCGCGCACGTTCGGCCGGATCGAGGGCCGCTTCACCGCCAAAGCGGCGCGCCCAGACGGCCCGGGCGCGCTCGAATTCGGTGGCGCTCAGGGCTTGCAAGACCTCGGTGACCGCCTCGCCGCTGAGTCCATGGCCTTGCAGCTCTTGCCGGATGCGCGCCGTTCCGAAGCGGGCGGCTTTGCGGTGCACCACCGATTCGACGAAACGTGCGGGGCTCAGCCAGCCTGCGGCCTGCAGGGCATCGAGCACGGCTTCGACCTCGTCGGGGCTTTGGGCATGCGGCGCCAGCTTGCGGGCCAGCTCCAGGCGCGAGTGTTCACGCCGCGCCAGATACTTCAGGGCCCGACCCTTCAAGGACAGGGGAGGCATGCCCATGGCAGCGCGCGGGCCGCGCGGCCTCATTCTTCCGTCAGGTCTTCGGCCGGGTCTTTGGCGGCGCGGGCTTTGCCCTTGGCCGTGGGCTTGGCCGGCACATCGGCCGCAGGCGCGGCGGCCCCGGCCAGCAACGGCACCCCCAGGGCCTCGCGCACTTTGTTTTCGATCTCGAAGGCCAGATCGGGGTTTTCTTTCAGGAATTCACGGGCGTTGTCCTTGCCCTGGCCGATCTTCTCGCCGTTGTAGGCATACCAGGCCCCGGATTTTTCCAGCACCCGGGTGGCCACCCCCAGGTCGAGGATCTCGCCTTCGCGCGAGATGCCTTCGCCGTACAGGATGTCGAACTCCGCGGTCTTGAACGGGGGCGAGACCTTGTTCTTGACGACCTTGACCTTGGTTTCGCTGCCGATGACTTCCTCGCCTTTTTTGATCGAGCCCACGCGGCGGATGTCCAAGCGCACCGAGGCGTAGAACTTGAGCGCATTGCCGCCAGTGGTGGTCTCGGGCGAGCCGAACATCACGCCGATCTTCATGCGGATCTGGTTGATGAAGATGACCATGCAGTTGGTCTTCTTGATCGTGGCGGTGAGCTTGCGCAAGGCCTGGCTCATCAGACGGGCTTGCAGGCCCGGCAAGGCATCGCCCATCTCGCCTTCGATCTCGGCCTTGGGGGTCAGCGCGGCCACCGAATCGACGATGACGAGATCGACCGAGCCCGAACGCACCAGCGCATCGACGATTTCCAGCGCCTGCTCACCCGTGTCGGGCTGGCTGATGAGCAGGTCCTGCAGGTTCACGCCCAGCTTTTGCGCGTACTGCACGTCCAGCGCGTGTTCGGCGTCGATGAAGGCACACACGCCGCCTTGCTTTTGCATCTGCGCCACCACCTGCAGCGTGAGCGTGGTCTTGCCCGAGGATTCCGGGCCGTAGATCTCGATGACGCGGCCACGGGGCAGACCGCCCACGCCCAGGGCGATGTCCAGGCCCAGCGAGCCGGTGGAGACCACTTGGATGTCCTCGACGGCCTCGCCCTCGCCCAGGCGCATGATCGAGCCCTTGCCAAACTGCTTTTCGATCTGGGCCAGCGCGGCTTGCAGGGCTTTGGCTTTTTCAGTGTTCAGGGCCTTGACGGGTGCGTCCACGAATCTCTCCTCGAGGGTTGGCTGATGGGGTCTCATGCGCCTGTTCCGATGCACAGGCTGGATGCATGCACAGTATTTTGTGCCACCCGTACTCTCGCGTAAACAGATTTTTTGGTCAGTTTGCCTTACTATCTAGGCATGTCCTCCTCACGGCCCAACGACACTTGGCGCCAGACTCACCTGGGCCGCCTGCTCGGCCATGCGATGCGCCGCTTCGACGCCCGGGTGCTGGCGTTGATGGCCCGCGACGTGGACGTGCCGCTGGCCTTGGCCCACCTGGCGGCGCGCCAGCAGGTGACGGCCGCGCACATCCACATCACCCGCCACCTGGCGCTGGAGGGGTCGCGCTTGACCGAGCTGGCGGCCCAGGCCGGCATGAGCAAGCAGGCCATGGGCGACCTGGTGGACCAATGCGAGGCCTGGGGCCTGGTGGTGCGCGAGGCCGACCCGCGCGATGCCCGTGCCCGGCTCGTGCGCTTCACCCCCAGCGGCCTGGCCTGGCTGGAGGCCTTCCGGCGCGCCGTAGCCCAGGCCGAGGCCGAGTTCCGCGCCGAAGTGGGCGAGGACGTGGCCACGGTCGTCAAGCTGGGGCTGGAGGCCTATGCAGGCGGCTGGCCGTCAGCCTGATGTGAGGGGGCTGGCCTAAAATCGGTCGCTCACATCGTGAGGAGACAGCCATGCGCATCCTGATCGCGGAAGACGATCAAGTGCTGGCCGATGGCCTGCTGCGCTCGCTGCGTGGCTCGGGCTATGCGGTCGATCAAGTCGGCTCGGGCACCGAGGCCGACGCGGCACTGGCCTCGCACGAATTCGACCTCGTCATCCTCGATCTGGGCCTGCCCAAGCTGCACGGCTTGGAAGTCTTGCGTCGGCTGCGCTCGCGCGGCAGCACCACCCCGGTGCTCATCCTCACCGCGGCCGACAGCGTGGAAGAGCGCGTCAAGGGTCTGGACCTCGGGGCCGACGATTACATGGCCAAGCCGTTTTCGTTGCAGGAGCTCGAAGCGAGGGTGCGAGCGCTCACGCGCCGCGGTCTGGGTGCGGCCTCCGCGCTGATCAAGCATGGGCCCCTGACGTTCGACCAAACCGGGCGGGTGGCCTACATCAACGACCAAATGATCGAGCTGTCGGCGCGCGAGCTCAGCCTGCTGGAAATCTTGCTGCAACGCACGGGCCGCCTGGTGAGCAAGGATCAGCTCGTCGAGCGCCTGTGCGAATGGGGCGACGAGGTGAGCAACAACGCCATCGAGGTTTACATCCACCGACTGCGCAAGAAGATCGAGCAAGGCCCCATCCGCATCGCCACCGTGCGCGGACTGGGCTACTGCCTCGAGAAGATCCCGCAGTAACGCAGCACGACACAGGCGTCCCACCTTGGCCCGCGAACAGCGTTCGCTCTTTGGCGAGATCCTGGACTGGATGCTCGCGCCGCTGTTGTTGCTGTGGCCCATGAGCGTGGGCCTGACCTGGGTGGTGGCCGAGAACATCGCCAACCGGCCCTTCGATCGTGCGCTGACCGAGACGGCGCGCAATCTGGCTCAGCAAGTGGCCGTCTCGCACAACGAGGTGATCTTTCAGTTGCCGCCAACGATCTCGGAGTTTCTCAAGGCCGACAATGCCGATGACATCTACTTCCAAGTGCTGGGCGTGCGCGGCGAATTCGTCAGCGGCGACCGCAGCCTGCCGGTGCCGGTGGCCGAGGAGCCGCATGAGCCCGGCACGGTCAAACTGCGCTCCGATGCCATCGACAATGTGCCCATCCGCGTGGCCTATGTCTGGGTGGAGGTCGACGGGGCCGACGAAGGCCAGCATGCGCTGGTGCAAGTGGCCGAAACACTGAACAAGCGCTCGCACCTGGCCACCGAGATCATCAAGGGCGTGATCCTGCCGCAATTCGTGATCCTGCCGCTGGCGGTGGTGCTGGTGTGGTTGGCTCTGTCGCGCGGCATCGCGCCACTGTCGGAACTGCAGCAGCGCATCCGGCGCCGCCAAAACGACGACCTCAGCCCCATCGACGAGCACGACGCTCCCGAGGAAGTGGCCCCCTTGGTGCGCTCGATCAACGACTTGCTGGCACGCCTGGACCAATCCATCAAAACGCAAAAGCATTTCCTGGCCGACGCGGCCCACCAACTCAAGACGCCATTGGCCGGACTGCGCATGCAGGCCGAACTCGCCCAGCGCGAGATCGACGCCGGACAACGCGACCCGCAGGAGCTCAAGCGCTCGCTGCGCCAGATTGCGCGCTCCAGCCAACGCGCCGCGCACATGGTCAACCAGCTGTTGGCGCTGGCGCGCGCGGAAAACCAAGGCCAAAGTCCGCGCCGCCACGAAGTGCCATTGGGCGAGATCGTCACCGAGGTGGTGCGCGACTTCGTGCCACGCGCGATGGACAAGCGCATCGACCTGGGTTATGAGGGTCCCCCTCGCGGCCTGGGGCCGGCGGGCCGCTCGCTGCTGCGCGGTAATCCGCTGCTCATCAAAGAGCTGGTGCGCAACCTGGTGGACAATGCCTTGCTCTACACCCCGCCGGGCGGCACGGTCACCGTGCGCGTGCTACACGACCCTTTCGGCCAAGTGGTGGTGCTGCAGGTGGAAGATTCCGGCCCTGGCATTCCCGAGAATGAGCGCGAACTGGTGTTCCAGCCCTTTTACCGGGCCCTGGGCACCGAGGTGGACGGCAGCGGCCTGGGCCTGGCCATCGTGCGGGAAATCGCCCAGCAGCATGGGGCCGAGGTGTCGATCGAGGATGCGCGCCCCGCCGCTGCCGAGGCCCGCGGCACGCGCGTGACGGTGCGCTTTCCGGTGGCACGCGAAGCCTTGTGGCCGGATGAGCCGCCCCCCTCCACGGCCCCCCCGCCGCAGCGGGCCTTGCACTGAACCGTGTGCTGCGCCCCAGGAAGGGAGACTCTGGGAAAACACGGGTGTGCAAAAACGAACGGCCGTTCTTTAATGCAGCCACCACGCCACGGCCGGCCCTGCGCGGGCCGGCCGCCGCAGTCGAGCGTGGACCCCATCACCGAGGAGACACCCCGTGAAACGACGTTTGCACCAAAGTGCGCTGGCCGTGGCTTGTCTGGGCTGCGCCGCCGCACTGCCCCTGTCGGCGCAGGCCGACACCTACACCCAAACCCGTTACCCCATCGTGCTGGTGCACGGCCTGTTCGGCTTCGATGCGGTCGGGCCGATCGACTACTGGTACGGCATCCCCTCGGCGCTGCGCGCCGGCGGTGCCAAGGTCTACGTGACCCAGCAGTCGGCCGCCAACGCCAGCGAGGTGCGGGGTGAGCAACTGCTGGCCGAGCTGCGTCGCCTCAAAGCGGCATACGGGCACCAGAAGTTCAATCTCATCGGCCACAGCCATGGCGGCCATACCATTCGCTACGTGGCGGCCGTGGCGCCGGAGCTGGTGGCTTCGGTCACCACGATGGGCACGCCGCACCTGGGCAGCCCGGTGGCCGACGCCATCCAAACCGGCACCGGCGTGACCGGCACCACCGCCACGGTGGCCGCCTTGGTCAACGGATTTGCCAGCGTGATCAGCCTCTTGTCCGGCGCCCCCGGGCTGCCGCAAAACTCCGAAGCCGCGATGATCTCGCTGACCACGCAAGGCAGCGCGGCCTTCAATCAACGCTTTCCGCAAGGCCGGCCCACGAGCTATTGCGGCCAAGGCCCCTCCAGCGTCAACGGCGTGCGCTACTACTCGGCCAGCGGCAGCTCGGTGTTGACCAATGTGCTGGACCCGAGCGATGGCTTTTTGGGCTTGACCTCGCTGGCCTTCCGCGGCCAAGACAACGATGGCCTGGTCGGGCGCTGCGCCTCGCGTTGGGGCATGGTGCTGCGCGACAACTATCCCTGGAACCATCTCGACGAAGTCAACCAAGCCTTCGGCCTGCGCGGACTGTTCGCCCCGGACCCGGTGGCTTTCTATCGCACCCATGCCAACCGGCTCAAGCAAGCCGGTTTGTGAGAAGGTGAGATGGGCAAGGGTGCCTTGGCCCTGACGCTGGCCACCGTCGCGGTGGCCGTGGTCCTGACCTGGAGCTACGCGCAAGACGAAGCACCGCCGCTGGCCCAGCCAGCCACCGCACCGCTGGGCCGCACCGAAGGCTTCAGCCTGATGGGGGCGGCCCCCTCGCCTATGCGCAGCCTCGGGCCGGCGCTGTCGCGCTCGGTGGCCGATGTCGAGCAGGCGCTCTTCGTCGACGGCTCGCTGCGCGAGGCCGCCCTCGACGGCGACTGGAGCGTCGATGCGGCCGGCCGGTTGCAGCCCAGCCTCGCCTTGCGCCGGCGCTTCGATCAATTGCTCACCACACTGGGCGAAGTCAATCTGGACGAGCTCACCGCCTGGCTGCGCGACCGCACCTTGCGCGACGTGGGGCCACACGCCAGCGCCGAGATCTTGGCCGTGTGGGACCGCTACATCGCCTTGCTGGAGCGGCCCCATGCCAGCGCGGCCCGCTGGGGCGACCCCCACAGCTGGGCCCAAGCCTTGGCCGAACGTCAGCGCGCACGCCGCGACATCCTAGGCCCGGTGTGGGCCGAGGCCTTCTTTCGCGACGAGGAAGAAGCCCTGCGGCGACGCCTGGAGGCCAACACGCCTCCCAACACGCCTGCAAGCTCGCGCGACCTCTCGGAGGCCCCATCGCCGCTGCTGCACCCGGACCCCCAGCTCAGCGCCGAAGAGCTGCACCGCCGGCGCATCGAGCAGTTTGGCCTCGAAGCCGCCGAACGTCTGCGCGCCGAAGACGAGGCCCAGGCCCAGTGGCAAGCCCGGCTGGACCAGGCGCGCCAGCAGCTGCAGGCCCTACGGCAGGCTGCCCACCTGTCCGAGCCCCAACGCCGCGACGCCATCGAGGCTTGGATCGCCAGCCACTTCGACGCGACAGAGCAGCTGCGCGTGCGCGCTTTGTTGGGACTGTGAGAGTCCCGTCGCGCTCAGCGCCCCATCACCCGCTGCGGCAACCAGGTGACGATCTCGGGCACCAGGTAGATCACGGCCAGTGCAACGATCATCAGCACGAACATCGGCGCGGCCTGACGCGCGATCCACGGCAGCTCTCGGCCGGTCATGCCCTGCAGCACGAAAAGATTGAAGCCCACCGGTGGCGTGATCTGGGCGATCTCCACCACGATGACGAGAAACACGCCAAACCACAGCAGGTCGATGCCGGCAGCCTGCACGATGGGCAGCACCACGCCCATGGTCAGCACGATCATCGAGATGCCATCGAGAAAGCAGCCCAACAGGATGTAGAACACCATCAAGGCCACCAGCAGCGCCAAGGGCGACAGGCCCAGCGTGCCGATCCATTCGGCCAGGTGACGCGGCAGGCCGATGTAGCCCATCGACAGCGTCAGGAAGGCCGCGCCCGCGAGAATGAGGGCGATCATGCAGTACAGGCGCGTGGCGCCCATCAAGGAAGCGCGAAAGGTCTCCCAGCTCAGCGAGCCTTGCGCGGCCGACAGCACCAGCGCGCCCACCACGCCCAGCGCCGCCGCCTCGGTGGCCGTGGCGATGCCGGTGTAGATGGAACCCAGCACCGCCAGGATCAGCAGCACCACCGGGATCAGGCTGCGCGAGGCTTTGAGCTTGTCCCGCAGGGACAGTCCCGGCTCGGCCGCGGGGATCTGATCGCGATGGAATGCGGACCACACCATCACGTACAGCATCAACAACCCGGCCACCAGCAGGCCGGGAAAGACCCCGGCGGCAAACAGCCGCGCGATCGACACGTCGGCCGTCACGCCGTAGACGATCATGATCAGCGACGGCGGAATCAGCAGGCCCAAGGTGCCGGCCCCAGCCAGCGAGCCCACGACGATGCCCTGCGGATAACCACGACGCTGCAGCTCTGGCAACGCCATCTTGCCCACCGTGGCGCAGGTGGCCGCCGACGAACCCGACACCGCCGCAAAGAGGGTGCAGCCCAGGATGTTGGTGTGCAGCAAGCGGCCGGGCAGGCGGTTCATCCAAGGCGCCAGCCCCTTGAACATGTCTTCGGACAGCCGCGTGCGGAACAGGATTTCGCCCATCCACACGAACAGCGGCAAGGCCGTGAGCGTCCAGCTCGAGGCCGAGCCCCAGATGGTCAGCGCCATCGCATCGCCGGCTGGGCGCGCGCTGAACAGCTGCATGCCGATCCAGGCCACCCCAGTGAGCGTCAGGCCAATCCACACGCCCGTTCCCAGCAGGGCAAAGAGGCTCAGCACCAACAAGGTGGTGATCAGCACGTCGTTCATCACAACCCCGCTTCACGCTGCTGCGACCCCCGCCCGCGCACGGCCAGCCACCATTCATCGACGAATGCGACGAACAGCAGCAGCGTGCCGATGGCCATGGCCAGTTGCGGAATCCACAGCGGCGTGGCGTCGATGCCCGTGGAGATGTCGTGGAAGGCATGCGACTGCCACACCAGGCGCGCGCTGTAGAACGCGAAGAGCCCGGACAGGCCCACGGCGACCGACAGGCTCCACAGCTCCAGCGCCCGCCGGCCCTGCGGGCCCAGCGCATGGAGCACCAGGGTCACACGGATGTGCTCGCCGCGCTTGAGCGTGTGGGCCAGCGCCAAAAAGGCCGCCGCGGCCATGAAATACCCGGCATAGGCATCCATGCCACGCAGCGGCAGCGTGTGGAAGCGGTCGATCACGCTGCCCAAGACCATGGCCAAGGTGCCGATCATGCACAGCGCCGCCAGCGCCGCCGCGCCGTCATATAGCGCATCGAGGACGCGACGCATCACATTTTCTTGTAGGCGTCCACGATCGCCTGGCCCTCTGGGCCCGCCTTGTCCAGCCACTCCTTGAGCAGCACCTCACCCACTTTCTGCAAGTCCGCCTTCAATTGCGCCGACGGCGGCTGCACCGTCATGCCTTGGGCCTTGAGCGTGGCCAACGTGTCGGTATTGACGCGCTGGCTGGCCGCCCAGCCGCGTTCTTCGGCCGCAGCCGCCGCCTTGAGCACCGCCTCCTGCGTGGCCTTGTCCAGAGCCTCGAAGGCCCGTTTGTTCGCAATCACGGCGTTCTTCGGCAACCAGGCCTGCGTGTCGTAGTAATACTTCAGGTGCTCGAAGAGTTTGCTGTCCACCCCGGTGGCGCCCGAGGTCATCATCGACTCGACCACCCCGGTGGCCAAGGCCTGCGAGAGCTCGGCGGCTTGCACCGTGACGGGCTGTGCGCCCACCAGCTCGGCAATGCGCGAGGTGGCCGGGCTGTAGGCGCGCCACTTGCTGCCCTTGAGGTCGGCCGCGGCATTCAGCGGCTTTTTGCTGTAGATGCCTTGCGGCGGCCAGGGCACCGAAAAGAGCAGCATCAGGCCCTGTTCGGCGAGCTTCTTCTCCAACGCCGGCTTTTGCGCGGCATACAGCTTGCGAGCCGCCGCATAACTGTCGGCCAAGAACGGGATGCCATCCAGCCCGAAAGGCTGCCATTCGTTCTGGAAGTTCACCAACAAGATCTCGCCAGCCTGCGCCTGATTGCCCTGCACCGCCCGCTTGATCTCCGGCGCCTTGAACAACGAGGCGCCCGGGTGCACGGTGATGGACAGCTTGCCCCCGCTGGCATCGCCCACCTCTTTGGCGAACTGGGCGATGTTCTGGCTGTGGAAGTTGCTGGCGGGGTAGGCGGTGGGCAGGTCCCACTTGGTCTGAGCAAAGACGCTGGCAGCAAACCCCACCAGCGCAGCAGCAACGAGAGATGGCTTGAGCATGAAAACCTCCAATCCGGTCGAAAGCGGCCGCAGGCGGCCGCCGGGCAGGCTGGTCACGCAAGAACGGGGCCAGGGCGTGCCCCCAATGTAGTGGGTTGCCGTCGATTCGGGATCAGTGTTTTCCCGTCATGTCGACAATTTATCGATAAAACGTCGATGACTGTCGTACATTGACGTACAGTCAACCCATCGGCCTGCGCCCAGTGAAGCCCCCGTGGTCGATCTTGGTGCGCCCGTGCCCCAGGA
Organism: Caldimonas taiwanensis NBRC 104434; assembly: GCF_001592165.1. Lineage (NCBI taxonomy): Bacteria > Pseudomonadati > Pseudomonadota > Betaproteobacteria > Burkholderiales > Sphaerotilaceae > Caldimonas > Caldimonas taiwanensis. Next base: position 161,337 of record NZ_BCWK01000001.1, on the reverse strand, counting down.
GGATCACCATGCCGCGCCGCAAGTCCGCGCCCCTCACCCCCGCCAGTGCCGCGCCCGAGGCGCGGCGCCCCATCGTCTCGTCGGCCCATCTGGTCTCACCGCGCAGCAGCGAACTGAGCGAATTCGAGTTCGGGCTCATCGTCTCTCACAACGCCTTCTCGCGCTGGATCGTGCACTGCATGGCCGCGGCCGGTCTGCGCGAGCTCACGCCGCTGGACGTGTTGGTGCTGCACCATGTCAATCACCGCGCGCGCGACAAGCGCCTGTCGGACATCTGCTTCATCATGAACGTCGAGGACACGCACCTCATCAACTACTCCTTGAAAAAACTGCAAAACCTCGGCGTGGTGCAATCCAGCCGCAATGGCAAAGACGTCACCTACGCCACCACCGAGACCGGCCGGCGCTATGTGGAGCGCTACCGCGACATTCGCGAGGCCTGCTTGATCAGCGCCTTGAATGCCAACGAGGCGCTCAACCATGAGATCGGCGAGCTGGCCCGTCTGTTGCGTGTGCTGTCGGGCGTGTACGATCAGGCTGCGCGTGCGGCCGCGTCGCTGTGAGTCTCGAGGAGCTGCGCATGAACACGACCCCCGAGCGTTGGCAGTTCTGGATCGACCGCGGCGGCACCTTCACCGACATCGTCGCGCGGCGCCCGGACGGCTCCATCACCACGGCCAAGCTGCTGTCCGAGAACCCCGAGCAGTACCGCGATGCGGCCGTGGCTGGCATCCGCCGACTGCTGGACTTGCCCCCCGATGCACTGATCACGCCAGATCGGGTCGAATGCGTCAAGATGGGCACCACGGTGGCCACCAATGCGCTTTTGGAACGCAAGGGCGAGCGCACGCTGCTGGTGACCACGCGCGGCTTTCGCGATGCCTTGCGCATCGCCTACCAGAACCGGCCGCGGCTGTTCGACCGTCACATCGTGCTGCCCGAACTCTTGTACGAGCGCGTGATCGAAGCCGAGGAGCGCATGAGCGCCGACGGCCAAGTGATCCAAGCGCTGGACGTCGGCGCCTTGCGCGCGGCTATGGAGGCCGCCTATGCCGACGGGCTGCGCGCCTGCGCGATCGTCTTCATGCACGGTTGGCGCCACACCCAACACGAACGAGCCGCCGCTGCACTGGCCCGACAGATCGGCTTTGCGCAGGTGTCGGTGTCGCACGAGGTCAGCCCGCTGATGAAATTCATCTCGCGCGGCGACACCACCGTGGTGGATGCCTATCTGTCGCCCATCCTGCGCCGGTATGTCGAGCAAATCGCCGCCGAGATGCCCGGCGTGCCGCTGTATTTCATGCAGTCCAGCGGCGGCCTCACGCAAGCCGACCGCTTCCAGGGCAAAGACGCCATCTTGTCGGGCCCCGCCGGCGGCATCGTGGGCATGGCGCGCACGGCCGAGTGGGCCGGCTTCGATCGGGTGATCGGCTTCGACATGGGCGGCACCTCCACCGACGTGTCGCACTATGCCGGCGAGTTCGAGCGCGCCTTCGAAACGCAGGTGGCCGGCGTGCGCGTGCGTGCGCCGATGATGAGCATCCACACCGTGGCCGCCGGCGGCGGCTCCATCCTGGGCTTCGACGGTGCGCGCCTGCGCGTCGGGCCGCACAGCGCCGGCGCCAACCCGGGGCCTGCCTGCTATCGACGCGGTGGCCCCTTGACCGTGACCGACGCCAACGTGATGCTGGGCAAGATCCAGCCCGAGCACTTTCCCCGGGTGTTCGGCCCCACGGGCGACCAGCCGCTGGACCGCGAGGTGGTGGTCCAGAAGTTCACCGCCATGGCCGCCGACATCGAAGCCGCCACGGGGGTGAAGCGTTCGCCCGAAGAAGTGGCCGAAGGTTTCATCGACATCGCCGTGGGCAGCATGGCCAATGCCATCAAGAAGATCTCGGTGGCCCGTGGCTACGACGTCACGGGCTACACCCTGCAATGCTTCGGTGGTGCCGGCGGCCAGCATGCCTGCCTGGTGGCCGATGCGCTGGGCATGACGCGGGTGTTCATCCACCCCCTGGCCGGGGTGCTCTCGGCCTACGGCATGGGCCTGGCCGAGCAGCGCGTGCTGCGCGAGGCGGCCGTGGAGCGCCCGCTGCACGAGGCCGAACTCCCCGCCTTGACCGCCCAGGTGGACGCCCTGGCCCAGCAAGCACGCGAGGAACTGCTCGCCCAAGGCGTGGGCGCCCGGCACGTGCACATCGAGCCGCGCGTGCGCGTGCGCTATGAAGGCACCGACACCGCGCTGTCGGTGCCGCTGGGCACGGTGGCGCAGATCCGGGCGGCCTTCGAGGCGGCCTATCGTCAGCGCTTCGCCTTCCTGATGCAGGGCCGCGGCCTGGTGGTCGAGGCGGTGTCGGTCGAAGCCGTCGGCGCAGGCGCAGCCCCGGCCGAGCCGCGCCACGGCGTCCACGCCGAAGCGCCGGCTCCGGTGGCCGCGCAGGTGCGGATGTTCAGCGGCGGCCGCTGGTGGCCGGCCTCGCTGGTGCTGCGCGAGCAGACCCGGCCCGGCCATGTGATCGACGGCCCGGCCATCATCGCCGAACGCAATGCCACCACCGTGGTCGAGCCCGGATGGCAGGCGCGCGTGACGGCCCACGACCACCTGGTGCTCGAACGCGTGCAGGCGCGCGCCCAGCGCAAAGCCATCGGCACCACGGTGGACCCGGTGATGCTGGAGGTGTTCAACAACCTGTTCATGAACATCGCCGAGCAAATGGGCCTGCAGCTGCAAAACACCGCCTACTCGGTGAACATCAAAGAGCGGCTGGACTTTTCCTGCGCCCTCTTCGATGCGGCGGGCAACCTCATTGCCAATGCGCCGCACATGCCGGTGCACCTGGGCTCGATGAGCGAGTCGATCAAGACCGTCATTGCGCGCAACCCCGACATGCGCGCCGGCGACGTCTATGTGCTCAACGACCCCTACCACGGCGGCACCCACCTGCCCGACGTGACCGTGGTCACCCCCGTGTTCCTCGACGGGCATGCGCGGCCGCTGTTTTACGTCGGCTCGCGCGGCCACCATGCCGACATCGGCGGCATCACGCCAGGCTCCATGCCCCCCTTTTCCACCCGCATCGAAGAAGAAGGGGTGCAGATCGACAACGTCAAGCTCGTCGACGGCGGCGTGCTGCGCGAGCAGGACATCCTCGCCCTGCTGTCCAGCGGCCCCTACCCTGCGCGCAACCCGCGGCAAAACCTCGCCGACCTGCAAGCCCAGATTGCCGCCAATGAAAAAGGCGTGCAGGAGCTGCGCAAAATGGTCGAGCAATTCGGCCTGGACGTGGTGCAGGCCTACATGGGCCATGTGCAAGACAATGCCGAGGAATCGGTGCGCCGCGTCATCACCGCGCTCAAAGACGGCCAATTCACACTGCCGCTGGACAATGGTGCACGCATCCAAGTGGCCATCCGCGTCGATCGCGCCCAACGCAGCGCGGTGATCGACTTCACCGGCACCTCTGCGCAACTGCCCAACAATTTCAACGCGCCCAAAGCGGTGTGCATGGCCGCGGTGCTCTATGTCTTTCGCACCCTGGTGGATGACGACATCCCGCTCAATGCCGGTTGCCTCAAGCCGCTGCGAGTGATCATCCCGGAAGGCTCGATGCTCAACCCCCACCCACCGGCTGCGGTGGTGGCCGGCAACGTCGAGACCTCCACCTGCATCACCAACGCGCTGTACGGCGCACTGGGCGTGCTGGCAGCCAGCCAGTGCACGATGAACAACTTCACCTTCGGCAACGAACGCTACCAGTACTACGAAACCATCTCGGGCGGCTCGGGCGCCGGTGTGTACACCGACGAGCATGGCGACGTGATCGGCGGCTTCGATGGCACCAGCGTGGTCCAGACCCATATGACCAATTCGCGCCTGACCGATCCGGAAGTGCTGGAATTTCGCTACCCGGTGCGCTTGGACAGCTACGAGATCCGCCACGGCTCGGGAGGGGCGGGCCGCTGGCGCGGCGGTGACGGCGGCGTGCGCCGCATCCGCTTCTTGGAGCCGATGACGGCCTCCATCCTGTCCAACGGCCGCACCGTGCCCGCCTTCGGACTGGCCGGCGGAAAGCCCGGGGCGCTGGGCGTCAACCGGGTCGAGCGCAGCGACGGCACGGTGGAGGTGCTGGCCCACATCGGCAGCACCGAGATGGGCGCAGGCGATGTCTTCGTGATCGAAACCCCTGGCGGCGGCGGCTGGGGGGCACCGGTCGGCTGAACGGGTGGCAGGCCCGCCGAGAGGAGACGGATCGAAGCGATTCCCCAACCGCTGCAACACCCCCGCACGGGGGCCTGCCCAAACATCGAATCTACCAAGTATGACCGAGTGACGCACGCCATGAACATCCTGCTCACCGGCTTCGAGCCCTTCGACGGCGACGCCCTGAACCCCTCGCAGGCGCTGGCCCAGGCGCTGCACGGCCAGTCCGTGGACGGGGCCCCGATCACCGGCGTGGTGCTGCCCTGCGTCTTCGGTGAGGCGCTGGACAGGCTGCACCACGCACTCGAGCAGCACCGGCCGGACCTCGTGTTGGCGCTCGGTCAGGCCGGCGGTCGTGCCGACCTCAGCCTGGAGCGGGTGGCGATCAACATCGATGACGCCCGCATCCCCGACAACGCCGGCCGCCAGCCCATCGACACGCCGGTGGTGCCCGGCGGCCCGGCCGCCTACTTCAGCACCCTGCCGATCAAGGCCATCGTGGCCGAGCTGCGCGCCGCGGGCCTGCCCGCCTCGGTGTCACAGACGGCCGGCACCTTCGTGTGCAACCATGTGTTCTACGGCCTGATGCATGCCCTGGCCACGCGGCATCCCGACGCACGCGGCGGCTTCATGCATGTGCCGCTGCTGCCCGAGCAGGCCGCGCGCCAGAGTCCACCGGCAGCCAGCATGGCGCTGGAGACCATGCGCCAGGGCGTGCAAGTCGCCTTGCGAACGGCGCTGCGCGAGCGGGTGGATCGCACGCTGGGCGCAGGCGCATTGAACTAGCCCGCCTCGACCTCGCCCACCTATTGAGCTTTCCGTAAATGACGACATCACCAAAGCTCAGCCTGAGCCCAGCAGGCAGCGATGATCGAAGGGTGCTGTTGAGCGCTCTTGAGCTTGCTGCGTGCTGTGGCGGTGAGCTCGCCCAGGTCGTTGGGGCAGAAGTTCGCCAAGGCGTGGCGCTTGAGCCAGGCCCACAGGAACTCGACGTGCTGTTCCTTCTTGATGCTGCACTCGTGCAGCCGGAACATGCAGTTCGTGCGCGTCAGGCCGGCGATGACGGAGATGTGGGCCCAGTTGAAGTGGAACTGGATGACCGGCGTGTGGCCCTTCTTGGCCCAGGTGCGCACCCGGGTCGGCCGCTCGCTCAGGCCGGACTCGTCGATGAAGACGATCAATCGGCCCTCTCGGCGGGCTTTTTTTGAGTGACCTGCTCTCCCTGCCGTTGTGGTTGTGAAGCCTGCTGTGAGGCCGTGCGCACATCGTCAACAGAGCCTCAGGAACGGAATCGGTACACGCTGTATCCGTGTGTGCCGGTGCGTTACTGCCCGTAAGGGGGAGATTCCTGACGACAAAACCGCGCGCGATCAGCGCATCTGTGCAACGCCAGGTTCGGCCTCTGGTCCTACACTCGGGCAAACCCTGAGCTCCCATGCCTTCGGCCTCCACCCCCCTCCCCCTCGACCTCGCGCTGCAAGGCGGCGGCTCCCATGGCGCGTTCACCTGGGGGGTGCTCGATCGGCTGCTGGAAGACGAGGGCCTGGCGGTCCAGGGCATCTCCGGCACCAGTGCCGGGGCCTTGAATGGTGCGGTGCTGGTCACCGGGCTGGTGCGCGGCGGGCCTGAGGGTGCGCGGGCGGCCTTGCGGGCGTTTTGGGAAGACGTGGGGCGCAGCGGCCAGGTGTTCTCGCCGTTTTCGCTGACGCAGGCGGCCGCGGCGCAGCACAACAGCTTCAACTTCGACGCGCTGCCCAACTACCAGTGGGTGACCAGCTTCTGGCGCAGCTTCAGCCCGTACGAGTTCAACCCGCTCAACCTCAACCCGCTGCGCGACGTGGTGCGCCGGCATGTGGACGAAGCCGCGCTGCGCCACGCCCATGCCAGGGTGCCGGGCCTGAGCCTGTTCGTGACGGCCACCTCGGTGCACACCGGCCAGGCGCGCGTGTTCACGGGCGAAGACCTCAGCATCGATGCGCTGCTGGCCTCGGCCTGCCTGCCGTTTTTGTTCCAAGCGGTGCAGATCGACGGCCAGCCCTACTGGGACGGCGGCTACACCGGCAACCCGGCGCTGTATCCGTTGATCGACCGCAGCGACGCGCTCGACATCCTGCTGGTGAGAATCAACCCGCTGAGGCGCGAAGGCACGCCCACCCGCAGTGTGGAGATCATGGACCGGGTGAACGAAATCACCTTCAATGCCAGCCTGATCGCCGAGCTGCGCGCCATCGCCTTCGTGTCGCGGCTGCTGCGAGAGCACGCGCTCGACCCGCGGCACCACAAGGACCTGCGCCTGCACATGGTGGCCGACGACGAGGGGCTGGCGCCCTTCAATGCCTCGAGCAAGCTCAACACCGATCCGGCATTTTTGGAACAGTTGTTCGGGCTGGGCCGCGCCGCGGCCGACCGTTGGCTGGCTGCCCATCGCGCCGACCTGGGGCGGCGTTCGTCGCTGGACATCGAGGCCCTGTTCGGCGGCCGCCCCGGCCCAGTGGGCCCCAGCACCGCGCTGCGCCGCCGTCCCTGGTGGCGGCGCTGGCTGCGGCGATGAGCCTCAAGCGCCGAGTTTTTGCCGCAGCAACTCGTTGACTTGGGCCGGATTGGCTTTGCCTTTGGTGGCTTTCATGACCTGCCCGACCAAGGCATTGAAGGCTTTTTCCTTGCCGGCGCGGAATTCTTCCACCGACTTGGGGTGGGCTGCCAGCACCTCTTGGACGATGGCTTCCAGCGCACCGGTGTCGTTCATCTGCTTGAGGCCTTTGGCCTCGATCAGGGCATCGACATCGCTGCCTTCGCCGCTCCAGAGTGCTTCGAAGACTTGCTTGGCGCCGTTGTTGGAGACGGTGCCGTCTTGGATGCGCAGGATGAGCGCCGCCAATGTGGCCGGCGGCACGGGCGCTTGGGCAATGTCCTTGCCTTCGGCATTGAGCCGGCGCGACAGCTCGCCCATCAGCCAATTGGCCACGAGCTTGGGTTGCTGACAGGCATCGCGCGCGGCCTCGTAGTAGCGCGCCAGGGCGAGACTTTGCGTCATCATGGTCGCGTCGTAGGCCGGCAGGCCGTCTTCGCGTTGAAAACGCTCGGCCATCACGCTGGGCAGCTCGGGCATGTCGGCCTTCACCTGCTCGACCCACTCGGGCGCGATCACCAGCGGGGGCAGGTCGGGGTCGGGGAAGTAGCGGTAGTCGTGCGCGTCTTCCTTGCTGCGCATGGCCCGCGTCTGGCCGGTGTCGGGGTTGAACAGCACGGTGGCCTGTTCGATGGGCAGGCCGTCTTCGAGCTGGTCGATCTGCCAGTGGACTTCGTAGTCGATGGCTTGCTGCAGGAAGCGAAAACTGTTGAGGTTTTTGATCTCGCGGCGCGTGCCCAGGGGCTGGCCAGGCTTGCGCACCGAGACGTTGGCATCGCAACGGAAGCTGCCTTCTTGCATGTTGCCATCGCAAATGCCCAGCCACACCACCAGCGCATGCAGGGCCTTGGCATAGCCCACGGCCTGCGCCGAAGAACGCATGTCGGGCTCGGAGACGATCTCCAACAGCGGCGTGCCGGCGCGGTTGAGGTCGATGCCGGTGTGGCCGTGATAGTCCTCGTGCAGCGACTTGCCGGCGTCTTCTTCCAGATGGGCGCGGGTCAGGCGCACGCGGTGCTTGACCTCACCCACGTAGAACTCGATCTGCCCGCCCTGGACCACGGGAATTTCATATTGGCTGATCTGGTAGCCCTTGGGCAGGTCGGGGTAGAAGTAGTTTTTGCGCGCAAAGATGGAGCGCGGCGCCACCGTGCCCTGGACGGCCAGGCCGAAACGGATGGCGCGTTCGACCGCGGCCCGGTTGAGCACCGGCAGCGTGCCCGGCAGGGCCAGGTCCACCGCGCAGGCCTGGGTGTTGGGCGCGGCCCCGAAGGCGGTGCTCGCGCCGGAAAAGATCTTCGATTGCGTGGACAGTTGCACGTGCGTCTCGAGGCCAATCACCACCTCGTAGCCCCGCACGAGTTCGGATGCGGTGTGGGTCATCTCAGCAGCCCTCCGGCGCACGGAGGTGAAAGTCGGTGGCTTGTTGGAAGGCATGCGCGGCATGCAGCAGCTGGCTTTCCTTCCAGTAGTTGCCGATCAGTTGCAAGCCCACGGGCAGGCTCTCTTCGCCAAAGCCCGCCGGCACGCTCATGCCCGGCAGGCCGGCCAGACTGGCCGGCAAGGTGAAGATGTCGGCGAGATATTCCTGCAGCGGGTCGGTCTGGCTGCCCAAGGCGCGCGCCACGGTGGGCGACACCGGGCCGGCGATCAGGTCGCAGTGGGCAAAGGCCGCCTGGAAGTCTTCGGCAATCATGCGACGCAGCTTCTGGGCTTGCAGGTAGTAGGCATCGTAGTAACCATGACTGAGCACATACGTGCCGATCATGATGCGGCGCTTGACCTCGGCCCCGAAGCCTTCGGAGCGGCTTTTCTTGTACATGTCGAGCAAGTCGGCATAGTGCTTGGCGCGGTGCCCGTAGCGCACGCCGTCATAGCGGCTGAGGTTGGAGCTGGCCTCGGCCGGGGCGATGATGTAGTAGACCGGGATGGACAGCTCGGTGCGCGGCAGGCTCACCTCCACCAGCGTGGCACCGAGCTTTTCGAACTCGGCCAGCGCCGCGCGCACCGCCGCAAGCACGCCAGCGGCCACGCCCTCGCCGAAGAACTCGCGCGGCATGCCGATGCGCAAGCCCTTGAGCGGCTGGGCCGCCGTGGCCCCTTCGCGCACGGCGCGCAGGGCCGCGGCATAGTCTTCCACGGGCTGCTGCGCCGAAGTGGCGTCGCGCTCGTCGAAGCCGCTCATGGCCCCCAGCAGCAAGGCGCAGTCTTCGGCGCTGCGTGCCAACACACCGGCTTGATCCAGGCTGGAGGCAAAGGCGATCATCCCGTAGCGCGAGCAGCGGCCATAGGTGGGCTTGATGCCGGTGATGCCGGTCAAGGCCGCGGGCTGGCGCACCGAGCCCCCGGTGTCGGTGCCGGTGGCCGCCGGAATCAAGCGCGCGGCCACCGCCACGGCCGACCCGCCCGAGGAGCCTCCGGCAATGCGCTGAGGATTCCAGGGGTTGCGCGCCGGGCCGAAGGCGGAATGCTCGTTGCTGCCGCCCATGGCGAACTCGTCGCAATTGAGCTTGCCCAACGTGACCGCACCGGCCTGTTTGAGTCGCGCCACGACGGTGGCATCGAAGGGGCTGCGGTAGCCTTCGAGCATCTTGGAGGCCGCCGTGCTGGGGAAGTCGACCGTCACGAAGATGTCCTTGTGCGCCAGCGGCACGCCCAGCAGCGGGCCCGTCTCGCCTCGGGCGCGACGCTCGTCGGCGGCCTGCGCCTGGGCCATCGCCACGGCCTCGTCGGTGCAGACGAAGGCGCCCAATTGTTCGTGGGCGGCAACGCGCGCAAGCAGATGTTTCGTGATTTCGACGCTGGAGAGGGTCTTGGCCTGGAGTCGGCGGGCCAGTTCGGCCACGCCCAAGTGGTGCAGTTCGGTGCTCATCGGGCCCTCACTCGATGACTTTGGGCACGAGGTACAGCCCGTCTTCGACGGCCGGGGCGCTGCGCTGATGAGCCTCGCGCTGGTCGGTCTCGGTCACCACGTCCTCACGCAAGCGCAAGACCACGTCTTGCACGGCCGACAGCGGGGTGTACAGGGGTTCGACGCCAGTGGTGTCCACCGCGCGCATGCGTTCGACGATGGCGAAAAAGCCGTTGAGCTGTTCGAGCATCTGGGCCTGCTCGTCCTCGCTCAGCGCCAGCCGAGCCAGGTGGGCGATGCGGCCCACGTCCTGAAGTGTCAAAGCCATGGGAAATCGTTTGCGTTTGGGGCGTCCCGCACGCATCGGTGCAGGGTCATTCAGGTATTATCTTCGGTTATCCACAACCGGCCTGGACGCAGCGATTTCGTCGGGGCTCTCCCCCCGAACGAGCGCTGGATCCGGAGCCGGTTTCGTGCAAGAAGCCGGGTCCACCGTCGCAGCGGGCGGCCCGATACAAAACCAACGCCTGCGGCCGCCCAGGGCTGCCTGGTCGGCCGCCCGGGAACCCTGACACATGTTTGAATCCATTCGTCGCTATTTTTCGACGGACCTCGCCATCGACCTGGGCACGGCCAACACCCTGATCTACGTGCGCGGCAAGGGCATCGTCCTGGACGAGCCCTCGGTGGTGGCCATCCGCCACGAAGGCGGCCCCAACGGCAAGAAGACCATCCAGGCCGTGGGTGCCGAAGCCAAGGCCATGCTGGGCAAGGTGCCTGGCAACATCGAGGCCATCCGGCCGATGAAGGACGGGGTGATCGCCGACTTCACCGTCACCGAGCAGATGCTCAAGCAGTTCATCAAGATGGTCCATCCGCGCTCGATGATGAAGCCCAGCCCACGCATCATCATCTGCGTGCCCTGCGGCTCCACCCAGGTCGAGCGCCGCGCCATCCGCGAATCGGCCCTGGGGGCCGGCGCTTCCGAGGTCTACCTGATCGAGGAGCCGATGGCCGCGGCCATCGGTGCGGGGCTGCCGGTGTCGGAAGCCTCGGGCTCGATGGTGGTGGACATCGGCGGCGGCACCACCGAGGTGGGGGTCATCAGCCTGGGCGGCATGGTCTACAAGGGCAGCGTGCGCGTGGGCGGCGACAAGTTCGACGAGGCCATCATCAACTACATCCGCCGCAACTACGGCATGCTCATCGGTGAGCCCACGGCCGAGGCCATCAAGAAGGAAATCGGCTCGGCCTTTCCCGGCTCCGAGGTCAAGGAAATGGAGGTCAAGGGCCGCAATCTTTCCGAAGGGGTGCCGCGCAGCTTCACGATCAGCTCCAACGAAATCCTGGAGGCCTTGACCGATCCGCTCAACCAGATCGTCTCCTCGGTGAAGAACGCGCTGGAGCAAACACCGCCCGAACTCGGTGCCGACATTGCCGAGCGCGGCATGATGCTCACCGGCGGCGGCGCCTTGCTGCGCGACTTGGATCGGCTGCTGGCCGAAGAAACCGGCCTGCCGGTGCTGGTGGCCGAGGACCCGCTGACCTGCGTGGTGCGCGGCTGCGGCACGGCCCTGGAACGCATGGAGCGCCTGGGCTCGATCTTCACCTCGGAATGAAGGCCCTGCCGCCGATGGGCCGGCCGTCGTCCCCGAGTGTCTGACCTGCGCACGCGCCATGCCCCTGGGTACGCTGGACCGCACCCCTCCGCCGTTCTTCCGCCAAGGCCCGTCGGCCTTCACGCGGCTGATCGTCTTTTCGGCGCTGGCCCTGTTCCTGATGGTGGCCGACCGCCGGCTGAGCGTCACCGAGCCCTTGCGCGCGGTCATCGCCACGGCGCTGCATCCGGTGCAACAAGTCTTGCTGATGCCGGTCCAAGCCATCAGCGCCGCCGGCCAGTACCTGCAGGGGCTGGCCGCAGCGCGCGCCGCCGAAGCGCAGGCCCGTCGTCAGCTGGCCGATCAGGCCGTGCGTCTGAGCCGCCTGGACCTGCTCGAACAAGAAAACGCCCGGCTGCGCGAGCTGCTGCAGCTGCGCAGCACGGTGTCCACCCGCACGCTGGCGGCCGAGGTGCTCTATGACCGGCCCGACCCTTACACCCGCAAAGTGGTGATCGACCGCGGACTCACCCAAGGCGTGGTGCCGGGCTCGCCCGTGATCGATCCCACCGGGGTGATCGGCCAAGTGACCCGGGTGTATCCGCTCACCTCGGAGGTGACGCTGCTGGTGGACAAGGATGCCGTCATTCCCGTGCTCAACACCCGCACCCAGGTGCGCGGGCTGGCCTATGGCGACCCCCAGCGCGCCGGCTTGGAGTTGCGCTTCATGCCCACCAACGCGGATGTGCGCGAGGGCGACACCCTGGCCACCTCGGGCGTGGACGGCGTCTATCCCGCGGGCTTGCCGGTGGCCGTGGTCAGCCGCGTCGAACGCCGCGCCGACAGCGCCTTCGCCCGCATCCTGCTGGAGCCGGTCGGACAACTGGACAGTGCGCGTCATGTGTTGGTGCTCGAACCCGTGGGCCATGCATTGCCGCCACCGCCGGAGCCCGCCTCCGAAGCCCTGCCGCGCTCGCAGCGCCGCAGCGCCAACGGCCGCTGAACGCAGGTCTCAGCCATGATGCCGCGCGGATCCGACCAACTCTTGCTGCCGGCCAGCCCGGTGTTCATCTGGGCGTCGCTGGCCGTGGCCCTGGCCTTGAACATGCTGCCCTTGGGGCGCTCCCTGGCGATGCCCGACTGGCTGGCGCTGACGCTGGTGTTCTGGAACGTGCATCAGCCGCGGCGCATCGGCATCGGGGCGGCCTTCGTCTTCGGCCTGGTCATGGACGTGCATGAAGGCGCGCTGCTGGGGCAGCATGCCTTGGCCTACACGCTGTTGAGCTATTTCGCAATCACCATCCACCGCCGCTTGCTGTGGTTCTCGCTGCTGGAGCAAGCGGTGCAGATCCTGCCGCTGTTTTTTACCGCCCATGCGGCGCTCGTCTTGATCCGGCTGGCCGCCGGTGGCATCTTCCCGGGATGGGAGCTGCTGCTGGCTCCGGTGCTGGAGGCCGCGCTATGGCCGCTGGCCAGTTGGGTGCTGTTGGCGCCACAGCGGCGTGCGCCCGATCCGGACGAGAACCGTCCGCTGTGATCCAGACATGACCGAGCTGAAGGACGTCGAACGCGAGCTGTCGCGCTTTCGCGCCCGGCTGTTGTTTGCCGCCGCCATGGTGCTGGCATGCTTTGGCCTGGTGGTGGCGCGGCTGGTGTACTTGCAAGTGCTCCAACACGACGAGCTCAGCGCGCGGGCCGAGAACAACCGCATCGCCGTGCTGCCGATCCCGCCCAACCGCGGGTTGATCCTGGACCGCCATGGCATCGTCCTGGCCCGCAATTACGCCGCCTATACGCTGGAAATCACCCCCTCGAAAGTGGACGACCTGGACGCCACGATCGACGCCTTGTCGGAGCTGGTGACCATCAGTGCGGCCGACCGCCGGCGCTTTCGGCGCCTGATGGAAGAAACCAAGGGCCTGGATTCGCTGCCGGTGCGCACCCGGCTCAGCGATGAAGAAGTGGCGCGCTTTGCGGCGCAGCGCTACCGCTTCCCCGGTGTGGAGGTCAAAGCGCGGCTGTTCCGCCACTATCCGCTGGGCGACGTGGGCAGCCACGTGGTGGGCTACATCGGCCGCATCAACCAGGCCGAAAAAAAGGCCATGGAAGACTGGCCCGAGGAGGAGCTGGCCAACTACCGCGGCACCGAGTACATCGGCAAGCTCGGCGTGGAGCAAGCCTACGAGCGCGAGCTGCACGGCACCACCGGCTTCGAGGAAGTGGAGACCAGCGCCGGCGGGCGCGCGGTGCGCCGACTGCGCTCCAGCCCGGCCACACCGGGCCACACCGTGGTGCTGTCGATCGACATCAAGTTGCAAGCCTTGGTCGAGCAGCTCTTCGGGGATCGGCGCGGCGCACTGGTGGCCATCGACCCTCGCAGCGGTGAGGTGTTGGCCCTGGTGAGCAAACCGACCTTCGACCCCAATCTCTTCGTCGAAGGCATCGACGTGGAGAACTGGCGCGCGCTGAACGAATCGATCGACCGGCCGCTGCTGAACCGTGCGCTGCGTGGCACCTATCCGCCAGGCTCGACCTACAAACCTTTCATGGCGCTGGCCGCGCTCAACACCGGCACCCGCACGGCCAGCCAGACGATCATGGACAACGGCGTGTTCGTGTTCGGCAACCACCGCTTCCGCAGCCACGGCGATACCGGGCTGGGTCCGGTGGATATGCGCCGTTCGATCATCAAGTCCAGCAACGTGTACTACTACACCCTGGCCAACGAAATGGGCGTGGACCTCATCCACGACCAAATGGCCCCCTTCGGCTTCGGCCAGCTCACAGGCATCGACTTGCCCGGCGAGGCGCGCGGTGTGCTGCCGTCCACCGATTGGAAGCGCCGCACCTACCGGCGGCCCGAGCAGCAACGCTGGTATGCCGGGGAGACCATCTCGTTGGGCATCGGCCAGGGCTACAACAGCTTCACGATGTTGCAATTGGCGCATGCCATGGCCACGTTGACCTCCGGCGGCCAGCGCCACAGGCCGCATGTGGTGCGCGAGATCCGCGACCCCGTGACCCATGAAGCCCGTGCGGTGAACCACGAGCCGTTGCCCCCGTTGGCGCTCAAGCCCGAACACGTCAAAGTGGTGCTCGAAGCGATGTACGCGGTCACGCAGGAAGGCACCTCCACGCGCAGCTTCGTCGGCGCGCCGTACCGCAGCGGCGGCAAGACCGGCACGGCGCAGGCTGTCTCCATCCGCCAGAACGAGCGCTACGACGCCGCCAAGCTGGCCGAGTATCTGCGCGACCATGCGCTGTACGTGGCTTTCGCGCCGCTGGAAGATCCCCGCATCGCCGTGGCGGTGATCGTGGAAAACGCTGGCTTCGGCGCGCAGTCGGCCGCGCCGATTGTGCGGCGGGTGTTCGACTACTGGCTCGCGGGCCTGTACCCCAGCGAGCAAGACATTGCCGCCGTGCAGCGCGGCGAGGCCGCCGCCCCCATCGGCACCCCTCGCCTGGCCGCCACGGTCACCGTGCAGCCGGTCTCTTCGGCGCTGGAGGGCAGCCGCTTGAGCGGCCCGGCCATCGCCCTGCCCGCCGACGACCCGGCGTCGGCCACCCCCTTGTCGCCGGCCCCCCGCGCGGCGCGTGTGCCATGAACGTGACCTTCGAACGTCCCTCGCTGTGGCAGCGGCTCAAGCCGATGCTGTTCGGCTTCGATCCGGCGCTGTCGGCCGCGGTGCTGCTGCTGTGCGGCGCGGGACTGCTGATCATGTACTCGGCCGGCTACGACCACGGCACCCGCTTCGTCGACCATGCCCGCAACATGCTCATTGCCGCCGCCGTGGTCTTCCTGGTGGCGCAGGTGCCGCCACATCGGCTGATGGCCATCGCCGTGCCGCTGTATACCGTCGGCGTGGTGCTGCTGCTGGGGGTGGAGTTCTTCGGCATCACACGCAAAGGGGCCACCCGCTGGTTGAACATCGGCCTGACCGTGATCCAGCCCAGCGAAATCATGAAGATCGCCGTGCCGCTGATGCTGGCCTGGTGGTTCCAGCGCCGCGAGGGTCAGCTGCGCGTGCCCGACTTTCTGGTGGCTGCGGTGATTTTGGCCGTGCCGGTGGGCCTGATCCTGCGCCAGCCCGATTTGGGCACCTCGCTGCTGGTGCTGGCCGCCGGTTTGGCCGTGATCTTCCTGGCCGGGCTGTCCTGGAAGCTGGTGATCCCAGCGGTGACCGCCGCGGTGATCGGCGTGGTGGCCTTGGTGAGCCTGGAAGAGCGCATCTGCGCGCCCGGGGTGGATCTGAAAGTGCTGCACGAATACCAGCGCCAGCGCATCTGCACTTTGCTGGATCCGACCAAAGACCCGCTGGGCAAGGGCTTCCACACCATTCAAGGCATGATCGCCATCGGCTCGGGGGGATGGACCGGCAAAGGCTTCATGAAAGGCACCCAAACCCATCTGGAATTCATTCCCGAGCGGACCACCGACTTCATCTTCGCCGCTTATTCCGAAGAGTTCGGGCTGGTGGGCAATCTGGCGCTCATCCTGGGCTTTGTCTTTCTCATCTTGCGCGGCTTGATGATCGCCAGCGAGGCGCCCACCCTGTTCGCGCGCCTGATGGCCGGGGCGGTGACCTTGATCTTCTTCACCTATGCCTTCGTCAACATGGGCATGGTCAGTGGCATTCTGCCCGTGGTGGGCGTGCCGCTGCCCTTCATCAGCTATGGCGGCACCGCCATGGTCACGCTCGGTCTGGGCCTGGGCATGCTGATGTCGATCGCACGCAGCAAGCGCTTCATGCCGTCTTGAGCGACGCCCGGCCGCGCGCGGGCGGGCGTCGCCCGCCCGACTCAGCCGAGCTGATAGGGCCCCCCCTTGGCCAACGCGCGCTGATACGCCGGCCGGGCCTGCATGCGCTGCAACAGATGGCGCAGCAGCGGGTAACGATCGTCCAGTCCGCCCCGTGCGGCCGACGCCTCCAGCACGAAGCTCATCTGGACATCGGCCGCCGTGAACTCATCGCCCGCAAACCAAGGGCGATCGGCAAGTTCGGACTCCATGAACTCGAGATGGCGCTCGATGTTGGGCCTGACGACCAGGTCTTTGACCTTGCGCGCAATGCCCGCAGCCACCGGACGCACCAGCCACGGCGACTTGCGCTCCACCATGTCGAACACCAGCTTCATCACCAGTGGCGGCATCGCCGAGCCTTCGGCAAAGTGCATCCAAAAGGTGTAGCGCAGCGCCTCGGGCGTGCCTGGCGCGGGCTTGAAGCGGCCTTGGCCGTAGCGGTCCACCAGGTATTCCAAGATGGCGCCGGATTCGGCCAGCACCAGCTCGCCATCGGTGATCACCGGCGACTTGCCCAGCGGATGCACCTGGCGCAACTGCGGCGGCGCCAGCATGGTCTGGGGATGACGCTGATAGTGACGGATCTCGTAAGGCAGCTGCAGCTCTTCGAGCATCCACAGCACGCGCTGCGAGCGCGAGTTGTTGAGATGATGGACGGTGATCATGTGAACCGGGGGGGGGGGGCGAGTCTCAGCCTCAAGCTTACCGGCAAGCGGCATCGGCTCCGGCGCCGCGTGTCGTTCAGACCCGCCAGTGATTGTCCAGCTGCAATGCCGGCACGCGCAGGCGCTCGGTGGCCAAGCCGGCCTCCGGATGCCCGCCCATCCACAACCGCCCCTGGGGATCGACGGCCAACGCGCAGGCCTCGCTCAGCGGCACCCAGCCGCGCGCCCGCCCATCGGGGTGGTACAGCGCCACTCCCCCGGCGCGCGGACAAGCCACCGCAAAACCCTCGGCCGTGCCGGCGATGTCGCCACCGTAGCCGGCCAGCGGCCGATCGAAAGGCACCGCGCGCAAGCCCTCGGGCTCCAGCAGTGCCAGCACCGGGGCGTGCTCGCGCTGTGTGGCCTCATCGTGCTCGGCTTGCAAGGCCACGCCCAACCGCGATCCGCTCCATGCCAGGTGGCGCACGCTCAGCCGCTCATCGCGCAACCGCCATTGCCCCAACAGCTGCCCGGCACGCCAGTCCAGACACACCAGCGAGGCGTCCATGCGGTCCAAGCCCCACTTGCGGCGCCCGGTCTCGGGACGGGTCTCGATGCCGCCATTGGCCACATACAAGCGGTCCGGGTGCTGCCGATCCCACAGCAGCTGATGCGGATCACGGCCATGGCTGGGCCATTCCTGCATCACCTCCAAGGTCCTTGCATCCCGCACGGCCACGAGGCCCATGCCGCTGTCCAGGTCGGTTTCGGTGGTCAACACCACGCGGCCCTCGGGATGGGGCAACACATGGCCATTGAGGCTGCGGCCAGGGTCCAACCAGGCCCATCGCGGTGATGTGGCCGGCGCCCAGCGCAGCAGCCAATCCCCCGGGCGGCGGGCCGCGGCATACACGCTGCCGTCCGGGCCGATCCACACCCCGTGCGCCCGGGTGGGTAGGTCCACGGCCGTGTGGACACGCCAGGCGCCTTGCGCCCTGTCGGCCAGCAGCCAGCCCACTTGGTAGCGCCCGTCGGCCAACCGCCAACTGGCCAACAGGCGCGGCCCCGGCTCGGCCCAGGCCCAGGCGCTGGCCCCACCCAGGGCCGCCCCCAGCCACAGGCCGAAACGTCGGCGCGTGAGCTCAATCGCCATCGGCATCGGAAAACCCCATCCTCACATCGAAGGCCGGCGCCAGTTCGGACTCCGCCAGCCGTTTGAGGGCCGCCAGCGCCTGCGCAGCCCCGGTGACCGTCTCCGGCTGCTGCGGCGTGGCCGCCAGCACACCACGTTCGGCCCCCTCGACGGCTGCGCGCCAACGGTCGGCCAGCTCGTTCCACCCGCGACCGCGCAAATACGATTCGAAAGACACCAGCCCCTCGCCCGGCGTCGGCACCTGCGCGCCGGCACGCGCCAAGGCCGCGATCGCTTCCCAATGGTGGCGCCAGCTCTGGACCGTGCGGCCGCTGGTTTGCCGCGGCAGGGTCTGCAAGGCGCCGGAACGCAGGGGTTTTTCCATCGCGGCCCAACGCAGCCGCTCCACGGCCCCCACCCATTGATTGACCAGTTCGTCCATGCCGGCGGCCACCTCGGCCTCGGACCAGTCCTGCGGGGTGCGCTGCGCCAAGCGCTCGAAGTCGTCACGCAGGGCCTGCATGTGGCGCGCCAGATCCTGCCCCAGTTCCTGCGCATACGCACAAGCCGGGCTGGCCGCAGCCATGGGCTGACGCCACAGCAGCCACTCCAGCGCGGGCCAGCCCTTGGCCGGCGTGCCGATGCGTTCCAGCGCCTCGGCCCCGCGCGGTTGCGCACGCACGGCCCGCTCGATCAGATTCGGCCGGGTCGGCGCAAAATCGATCTGCCGCAGGCTGCGTCGCCACAGCACGGGCCCAGTGGCCACGGCCGACAGCCGCTCCCAGGCCGCCACGGCCTCGCCCCAGCGCCGGCGCGCCTGCTCCATGCCGAGCTCGCCGCGGCACGTGGCCCCCAGGGTCTGCGCCAGCACGAGCGCGGCTTCATGGGCGGCACGCGCCTGAGGGACCGCAAACCACCGATACCACCCCACCAGCACATCCGCCGGGGTATAGAACGGCACGGCCACCACCTGCCAAGAGGCTTGGGCTTGCGCACCGCCGGCCATGCCCAGCGCGAGGGCCCCCAACACATGTCGACGGTTCACAGCGACTCCACGAACTTCACCAAGGCCTCCCGATCCTCGCGGCTCATGCGCAGCACCTGTTGTTTGCTGTCCTCGGCCTCGCCGCCATGCCACAAGATCGCTTCCAGCACCCCACGCGCCCGGCCATCGTGCAGCAAACGCTGGTGGCCGTTGACATCGCGCAGCAGCCCGATGCCCCACAGCGGTGGCGTGCGCCACTGACGGCCATGGGCTCGAAAGTCGGGCCGACCGTCGGCCAGCGCCTCGCCCATGTCGTGCAGCAGCAAATCCGTGTAGGGCCAGATGGTTTGATCTTGCAGCGCCGGGCTGCTCAGCGGCGGAAACGGCGCCTGCGCCGTGCGATAGCTGGGACGGTGACACACCGCGCACTGCGCTTGCGCAAACAACTGCTGGCCGCGCAGCACCTGCGGATCGCGCGCGTGGCGGCGCGCCGGCGGGGCCAGCGTAGCGGTGTAGAAAATCACGTCCTGCAACGTCTTGTCGTCGATTTCCGGCGCCTGACCTCGCGCCCCTCGGGGCGCGGCCAAGCAATCGGCTTGCGCAGGCGTGCACGCCTCTTGCGGGAAGTACGAGGACGTGATGCCCATGTCCCCGAGAAACGCTGCGGCCGTTTGGTGAGCGACGGTGGCCACATTGGCCTTCCAGCCGAAGCGGCCGATCATTTCGCGGCCGGTCACCACGTCCCACACCCGGTTCGGCTGGCCCTTGATGGGCCCGGGCATCGCGGCCTGCTCGGCGGCGTTGCGCTCGATCTCGGCTTCGGGGATGGCTTCGAGCAAGCCCATGCCGATGACCTGCGGCGCGATGCGCGGGCTGAGCATCACGTCGCGCGCCATCGGCCCGTAACCCAGCTTGCGAAAGCCATAGATCGGTTGCTGCAAGGTGTACGGCGTGCCGTCGGCGAAGCGCCCATGCACCGGCTTCCAGCGGATCGTCACCTCCCCTTCGGGCTTGACGCCCGGCACCGCGGCATTGGTGAACTGATCGCCGTAGACCGGCTCGGGCAGGGGGCCGCCGTGCGCATCCCGACCCGGCACCGACAAGCGCAACAACAGCGCCACCGGCTGCTCATCGTTGAGCCCTCGGCGCAGCTGCGGCGGCGCACCGCGGCCATCCATGGCGTGGCAGGCGCCGCAGGAGCGGGCGATGAAATGCGGACCCAGGCCGTCGCGCGCAGTGGTGGACGCCGGAGCGATCACCCAGTTGCGCTTGAAAAACGAGTTGCCGATCACGAAGCGCGTGCGCTCGGCATCGCTCAGATTGGCCGCCGGAAACGAAAACGCGTTCTTGCCGGTGGCCCACACGGTGGTCGCCCCCCCGGTGCGCTCGCCCAGCGGATCGGCAGGGTCCGGCACGACATCGGAGCGGACCGCCGGGCTGACCCACAACGCCAGCCCCAGCCACAGGCACGCACGGGCGTTCACGGCTGCACGAGGGTCAGCTGCGTGATGCCAATGGCCGCGGCGGCATCGACCAAGTCTTTGCTCTGCTGCGTCAAGCTGTCGATGGCCGCCTGGATGCGGCGCCGACCCGGTGCATCGGCCCCACCGATGATTTCACGGTCGAAGGGCGCTTGGATCGCTTCGGTGGCCAGCACCGAGCGACGAATCTGCGCCGTGGTGCGCTCGGCCAGGGCGGCATCGTGGGCGGCCACCAGATCACGCAGGCCGGGGCCTTGCAACACCCGACCATCGGCCCGCCGGTAACGGCCGAGCCAGACATTTTCGATGCCCAAGGCATTGGCCACCGCGTCCCGGTGCGTGTTGTCGGAAAAGCAAGAATGCTCGTCTTCCTGATCCTGGCTGGCCAAAGCCACCTCCAGCCGTTCGCCGGCCAGCTCGCCGCGCGACAGCGAACCCAGGCCCACGAACATCTTGCGCAGCGATTCTTGGCCCCCGCGCTCGAACGCGGCGCGGTAGTTGTTCTTCACACCAGGCGCCCAGGCCCGCACCAGGGAGGTCAGATCCTCGATCAGGATCTCGGTGATGAGGCGCAAATACGTGCGCCGGCGGTCGGCGTTGGGCCTTTTGCCGTCGATGAAATCTTCGAAACTGCGATCGCCCGGTCCGGTCTCGGACAGATCCTGCCCCCAGAGCATGAACTCGATCGCATGCCAGCCGGTGGCGATGTTTTCCTCTCCGCCGCGCTCGTTGAGCTCGATGAGCGCCTTTTTCGTCAAAGGCTGCTTGCGATCATTGATCAAGCCGGCATCGGGGCGCCCCTCGACATAATCCACATAGGACTCATCCATCGGCCAGGCGTTGAGCCGCCCCTCGAGGCCATGGTCGTCGTCGATCGGGCCGCCATAGAAGCGATAGGCCTCGGTTTGGCCATAGAACTCGCGAGCATCCAGCCAGGCCCGGCGGGCGGCTGCCAGGGTCTGCGGCGAGGGCGCCGCCAGGAACGCCGTGATGGCCTTTTGCATCGCCCGAGCCGCCGTCAAGGTGTCCTCGTAGCTCGCGTGCACCAGGGCGGCATGATGACGAACGACCGCCGCAGCCGTCACGGCCGCAGGGTTCACCGAGGCCGATGCGGCCGACGCCGCCTGGGCGAACGCCGCCGGCACGGCCACGAGCCACACCAAGCTCAACAGCAGGGACTTCATGCACGGACTCCTTGATCGAGTCCGTCATTGTATTTGGGAATTATTCGTATTACCGATCTCGACCGATTCGCCAGGATTTCCGTCCCGTGTGGACCCGCGCGGGCTCAAGCCGCCCCGGCAAGGCCCTCAGGGCCCCGCCCTTGCGGCGGGATCGGCGGGCCCATGGACGGCGGCCCCTGCCTCTGGCAGGGGCCGCAGGGGCCGGGTGCGCCGCGGGGCCGCTCACTGATCGGCGAAGGCTCGCTCGATCACATAGTCGCCGGGCCGCGAGGTGTTGCCCTCATGGAAGCCGCGCGCATCCAGCATGCCTTTGAGGTCCCGCAGCATGGCCGGGCTGCCGCAGATCATCACGCGGTCGTGCTCGCGGTCGAGCAAGGGCAGGCCGAGGTCCTCGAAGAGCTTGCCGGTTTCGATCAACGTGGTGATGCGGCCCTGGTTGCGGTAGGGCTCACGCGTGACCGTGGGGTAGTACAACAACTGCTCGGAAGCCAGTTCGCCCAGGAATTCATGTTTGGGCAGCTCTTCGGTGATGAGATCCTGATAGGCCAGCTCGGCCGCATAACGGCAGCCATGCACCAGCACCACTTGCTCGAAGCGCTCGTAGGTGTGCGGGTCGCGAATCACGCTGAGGAACGGCGCCAGCCCCGTGCCCGTGGCCAACAGGTACAGGCGCTTGCCGGGCAGCAAATAGTCCAGCAGCAAGGTGCCGGTGGGCTTGCGACCCACGAGAATCGTGTCGCCTTCCTTCAAATGCTGCAAGCGTGAGGTCAGCGGCCCATTGGGCACTTTGATGCTGAAAAACTCGAGGTGATCCTCGTAATTGGCGCTGGCCACGCTGTAGGCCCGCAGCAGCGGCTTGCCATCGACTTTCAGACCGATCATCGTGAAATGGCCGTTCTGGAAGCGGAAAGCCTGGTCGCGAGTGGTCTTGAAGCTGAACAGACGGTCGGTCCAATGACGCACGCTCAGCACACGTTCTTCGTTGAAGGCACTCATGGTCGAGAAGATGGGAAAGACAGCGAGACAGCGCAGACTTCAAGCGAGCGCCAGACGGGCGGCTGACGCGGGCCGGGTCCTGCTGCAATGCAGCAGAACGAGGCTGGATCATACATTCGCTCAGGCTATGAGTCACCCATACATAAATAACATCCTGATCTAAAGCAAGGGTGTTGCGAACCCCGGCGTCTCAAGGGGAAACGCCGGGCGCACCGGCGCTGCGGCCGGGGGGCGGACAGGCATCCTGCGGGAGGGTCGAGGGAAGACTTGCGTCTCAGGTCGGGTCTTCACGCATGCGCGGCGCCGCCGTGGCGGCAACCGGGGCCTCGGCCGGCACGGCTCGGCGGCCACGGCGTTTGCGCCACCAAATCACCACGCCAGTGATGCTCAAGACGGTGATCACCAGCCCCATGACCACCACGAGGATGCGGTAGGGCAGGCCGAACACCTTGCCCATGTGCAAGGCGGCCAGCCAGCTCGTGAAGGTATTGCCCGGCGCGATCTTGGGATGCTCGAAGGCGAGTTCGGCGCCATGCGGGTCTTGCGCCGAGAAGTAGACGACGGTGTGCCCATGGTCGTCGGCGAAGTCCTGATCGCTGATCACCGAGTAGTACCAAGCGCCGTGTTCGCGGGCAAACATCAATGCATCTTCTTGCTGGATCACGAAACCATGACGCGCCGCCCGCGCGGCCATCAGTTCGCGCCCGCGCTCGCGCGCTTGCTCCCAGCTCATGTTGGCCTGCATCAGCGGGGCATGGTGCAGATCGGGCAAGTGTTCATGCGCATCCACCGTCGGCACGATGCGCTTGAGCACCGGCAGGTACAGCTCGTCTTTGAGGTTCAGGCTCACGCTGGAGACCGCATAGACGATCAACATGCCCCACAGCCACAGGCTCAGCGCGCGGTGCAGGTCGAAGTTGATGCGGTAGGCGCTGGCAGACCACTTCACCATCCAGGCCGGCTTCCAGCCGCGCCAGAAGCCCTGGCGGCGACGGGGCAAGGTGAGGTAGAAGCCCACGAAGCTGTCGAACAACCACACGAAGGAGATCACCCCAAAGAGCCACATGCCCCAGGGGTAGGGAATGGTCAGCGCGTAGTGCAACTGATAGACCAGCGGCATGAAGTGGACGCGGTCGAAGATCCAGGCGCCACGTTCGCGCTCGCCCAGCACCTCGGCGGTGTAGGGGTCGGCGAACACCTCGTAAAAGCGCAGGGTCTGCGCACCCTCGGGGCCGACCAAGCGCCAGGCGTAGAGCTTGTGCGAGCGGCCCGGCTCGCGGTGCAGTGGGTGGTAGTCCAGGTGGGCGTTGCCCGGCAGCGCCTGTTCCACACGCTCGCGCAGCACCAGCGGATCCAGCGGCGGCTGGTCGGTGCGCTCCTGCACGAGCATCAGCTCGGGGTTCAGCGCGGTGTCGATCTCGTCATGGAAGGCAAGCAGGCTGCCGGTCAGACCGGCGATCACGAGAAAACCCGCGATCGCCAGGCCGGCGTAACGATGGGCAAGTACCCAGAAATGTCGGGGCATGGCTGGCTCTCTTTCTGCAAAGCTGGCGGTGACGGGTCAGAAGCGCAGGCTGGCGCTGAGGACCGACCACGCCGTACCCGCCCGTCAGGGGTAGGTGCAAGCCGTCGCCCCGGTCGTCCACACCATCGGGTGCATGCCGCCGGCCGGCGCTGGCGCCCCGCGCGAGCAAGCTGGCGCAAGACGCCACGCGCACCCGAAAGAGTCGCTGCACGGGGACGAGAAAAGACTCAGGCATGGCGAAGCTCCACAGCAAGGCTGGTGCGGATTCGAGGGGCTTGCCTGGGGCCGTGACGTGACACGCACGGGGGCCTGGGTCCTGGACTTGCGGCCGGTGGGGCGGGATGTTCAGCGATCCTCGGGTTCGCTGATGAAACCGATCTTGGTCAACCCGGCCTTCGAGGCATCGGCCAAGGTTTCGGCCACGAAACGATAGGGCACGGCCTGATCGGCACGCAAATGCACTTCGGGTCGCTGCTCCTGCGGCCGCGCGCCTTCGATCTTGAAGCGCTCGATGGCTTGCTCGCGCGTGACCACCTCGCCGTTCCAGTATCGCGTGCCGGCCGCGTCGATCGCGAACTCGACCTTCTCGGGCTTGAGCTGGTTTTCATGCGCATTCACTTGCGGCAAGTCGAGCTTGACCGAATGCGTGAGCAGCGGGGCGGTGACGATGAAGATCACCAACAGCACCAGCATCACGTCGATGAGCGGCACCATGTTGATCTCCGACATCACCGAGCCGGAGGACTTGTTGTCAAAACTGCCGAACGCCATTGCAAAACTCCTGACCGCCGCTCTCAGGCTTTGGCCGCCGGCTTGAGCGAGCGCACGTTCTCGGCCTTCGCGCCACCGCCGAGCGCCTGCCCGGTGGACAAGAACGCGAACAGATCGAACGCGAAGGAATCGAGCTTGGCGGCCAGCACCCGGTTGCTGCGGGTCAGCCAGTTGTAGCCCATCACCGCGGGAATGGCCACGGCCAGCCCCAAGCCCGTCATGATCAGAGCCTCGCCCACCGGGCCTGCGACTTTGTCCAAGGTGCCCGCTCCGCTCATGCCGATGGCCACCAGCGCGTGGTACACGCCCCAGACCGTGCCGAACAAGCCGACGAAAGGCGCGGTCGATCCAATGGTGGCCAGCACGGTCAAGCCGTTTTCCAAGCGCGTGTTTTCCTCGTCCAGCACCTTCTTCATCGTGCGGGTGAGAAAGTCTTGCGCGCTGCCGGCTTCTTCCAGTTTGGCCGCGCCGTACTTGGCATGGTGAGCCTGCGCATGCATCGCGTGGGCCGTCAGATGCGAGAAGGGATCACGCACGCCATGGGTGGCGATTTCGTTTTGCACCTGCTCCAGCGAACTGGCATTCCAGAAGAAGTTCAAGAAAGCCTCGCTGCGGCGCTTGCGCAGGTAGGCCGTGATGCCCTTCATCAGAATCAGATACCACGACAGCGCCGACATCAGCAGCAACACGACCAGCAAGGTCTTGCCCACGGCATCGGCCTGGGCGATGAAATGGCCAAAGCCCAAGGTGGTTTCGGAATTCACGATCAACTCTCCAAATCAAAAACGATGGGAGCGGGCACCCAAACCGCCTGGGGCACGCCGTTCTCGGTATAGGGACGGAAGCGCGCGCCGCGCATGGCGGCAACGGCGGCATCATCCAGCCGCTGGTAGCCCGAAGACGTCTGCACACGCGCTTGCACAGGCCGGCCCTGCTCATCCACCAGCACCAGCAGCACGACGCGGCCCTTTTCTCCCAGACGCCGCGACAACATCGGGTACTGCACCCGCGGCGGCGTGAGGTACTGCACCGCACTGGCCGACACGGTCTTGGGCTGCGGGGCCGGGGGCGCCGGCGGCGCTGGCGGGGCCGGCGGCGTCAAGGCCACGGCCGGCTCCGGTGGCGGGGCGGGCTCGGCGGGCGGCTCGGGCACCACGAACGGCGCTGGCGCCGGCTGCGGCGGGGCCGGCGCGGCAATCACTGGCGCCGGCGGGGGCGGCTTGCGCACCACGGGCCGCGGCGGGGGCGGCGGCGGGGGCGGCGGCACCGGGGCCGGTGGCGGCGGCGCGGCGGTCACGAATTCCACGAAGATCGGCGCGGCCTGGCCCACGACGGTGCGCACCGCCTCGATCTGCATCAAGCCCCAACCAGCCCCCACATGGGCCGCAACCACCGCAGCCAAAGCAAGCACGCGCTCACGACGGCCCAGACCCGGCTCGCCCGCGCCGGGCAAATGCCGCACGTCCAGGTCGGCCCAAGTCTGCGCGGCCGTAGGAGAGGCAGAAGTCACGTCATCCATCTGTAATGAGAACGATTCGCATTATAGGGTTTTCCAGCAAGCTTGCGGCCCCCATGCGCGAGCACCGCACCCATTGTCAACCCAGACGCGCACGCCGGCCGGTGAAACCCAGCGGACTGCGGGCTGTTGGTCTAGCATGTCGGTTTCGCACGGCCGCCCGAAGGCACTGACCACCCCCCTCCGGGGAACGAGCAAAGCGCGTCACGAGGGTCGTTGCCTCCTAGGCCGCTGCCCACGGCCTTGGAACATGGTGGCTGGCCGCCCCGGCCGCGCCGGCGTTGGATGTCGTCTCGAACCCTCCGCACCTTTGAGCCCTGCCCGTCATTTGTCCTCCTGGCCACGGCCGGCGCGCTTGGCCTTCACGCTGGGTCTGGCCCTGCTGGCCGGCATTGTTTGTGAGCGCCTGCACACTCCCTTGCCCTGGATGCTTGGGCCCTTGCTCGTCACGGCCGCCGGCAGCATGGCCGGATGGCCCTTGCAAAGCAGCCGCACGCTGCGCAGTGCCGGCCACTGGGCGATCGGCACGGCCTTGGGCTTGTATTTCACCCCGCAGGTGGTCAGCGTGGTGGTTCGCCATGCAGGCGGCATCCTGGCCGGCATCGCCTGGGCGTTGAGCTTGGGGCTGGTTTTCAGCCTGGTGCTGGCGCGCCTGAACCGCGGCACGCCGGGCTTGGATGCGGCCACCACCTATTTCGCCAGCGCCATCGGCGGCGCCTCGGAGATGGCCCTGCTGGCCGAGCGCCACGGCGGCCGGGTGGACCTGGTCGCCTCGGCCCACAGTGTGCGCATCCTGCTGGTGGTGCTGCTCATCCCGTTTGGCTTCCAGGCGCTGGGGCTGCGCGGCCTGGACCCCTTCATCCCCGGCCCGGCGCAGGTGCATGGCGGTGGGCTGGTGTTACTGATCGCGCTGACCTGCGCCGGCGCCCTGGTGTTGCAGCACCTGGGCAAACCCACCCCGTGGATCTTGGGCTCCCTGGCCGTGGCGGCCACGCTCACGGCGTGTGGCATCGAGCTGTCGGCTCTGCCGGCATGGATGACGCACCTGGGGCAAGTCTTCATCGGTGTGGCGCTGGGCACGCGCTTCACGCCGGCCTTCCTGCACACCGCCCCGCGTTGGCTGGCCACGGTGGCGGCCGGCACGCTGGCGATGATCGTGTCGTGCGCAGGCTTCGCCTGGGTGCTGGCCCGCTGGATGGGGCTGCACCCGGCCACGGTGATGCTGGGCACCTCGCCGGGCGGCATAGCGGAAATGTGCATCACCGCCAAGGTGTTGCAGCTGGGCGTGCCCATCGTCACCGCCTTCCATGTCACGCGCATGGCCGCCGTGGTGCTGCTGGCCGGCCCGCTGTTCGGGTGGCTGCGGCGCCGTGGCTGGCTGGGCTGAGGGCTCAGCGCCGCATCCGCGCCGCGAAGAGTTCGGCGATGCTCACCTCGCGCGGGCCGGGCACCAGCTCGAAGGGGTCGCCGGGGCTCACGTGTCCTTCCTCGCGCACGGCGAGATAAAAGCCGCAGTAACCCGACTGGACCATCAGCCGCGCCGACTGGCGAAAGCCCATCGCATGCTCGAACTTGAAACACGGGTAACGGGGCTCGCTGATGGCCAGCGCGCAGTGTGGAAAACGCAGCACGTCACCGATCCAGGCCTCGGTTTCGGTCAGACCGCTGAGCGTGAGGTTCTCGCCCAGGGCGCCGAAGGGCAGCTCGGCGTCCCAGGCCGCCACACGGGCCTGGGCGCGCACCGTGCGCCAGAACGCATAGTGTTCGACAGGATAGGCGTACACCGCCTTGGACAACCCGCCATGCACACTGGGGTCGGCCTGCTCGTCGCCTTGCAGCCCCAGGCGCCGCACCGCCACCGGCGCCTGGACCGGCCGTTTGGCGTAGGCGCTGAGCACCTCGCGGCCCTGGATGTGCAGCGGCTGCGCCACCCCCACCTGGACCGACAACACTCGACCAGACCGCGGCATCCGCACCTCAGCGGCCTGGCCGCACGGCCTGATAGCCCCCGGGCGCCGAGGCCACGGCCCGCCGCCCGATGGGCCCGGTCAGCCAGTCGAGGAAGAGCTTGCCGGCCGGATGGTTCACGCGAAACGAGCGCATCGCGTGGTACAGGTCGATCAGGCGCACGTCACCGTCGATGACGACGCCCAGCCGCTCGCGCTGGCGCGAGGCCAGCCAAACGCCGCGCTCCACCAGCACATAGGCTCCCCGTTCATTGGCCTGGGCGAGCGTCTCGCCCATGCCGCCGACGGCCTGTTGATACCAGGGCCCCTGGGGCTCCAGGCCGGCGGCCTGCCACAGCTGGCGCTCCTTGGCCCGCGCACCGGTACGCTCGGCCGGCGCCACGAACAGCGCCTGCCCCTGCGCGCCGGCCTCGGCCAGCCGCGCCAAGGCCGCGGCCACGTCGGTGCTGCCGGCCAGGCCCAGTGGGTCGCGCGAGGGCAGGGCCTTGCGCCCCTGGGCCGGTGCAGCCTGGGGCTGCATCGGCCCGGCCAGCACGAACCGATTGGATGCCACGAAACGCCGATCGTGCACCAGGCCCTGCTTCAGCAAGGCCTCCTCGGCCTGCGGCGCATGGGTGATGGCCACGTCGATTTCTCCTTGTTCCAGCCAGGCCAGCATGCGCTCGCTGGGGCCGGGGATGGTGTCCACGGCCAGGCCGGTGTCGCGGGCCATGGCACGGCGAATGTGCAGCGCAAAGCCGCTGTCATGCAATGCGGTGGCCACCCCCACCAGCAAGGCCTGCGTTTGGGGGCGCCGCTGCTGGGCCTGGGTCGGCCCCAACCAGGCCGCCAGCGACATCGCACTGGCGGCATGCAGCAGACGGCGACGCGAACAGGAAGCGCAGACCATGGGCGCACGGCACGGATCGGGACGCCCCCGCATCTTACTGAATGTGCTGAATGGACCACCGCCGGCCTGCTTTCGCACACCGACCGATGCGCCCGGCATGTTCCCATACCGAAATTGCATAACCCCAGGTCGCCCCGGAGTTACCACCGGATTACACTGAGCAAACCGCCTTGCCGGACGGCCCCCCACCGGGCCACGGCAAGCCCTGCGATGCGCCCGAGATCGAGGCGTCGCCCTGCGGCATTTGGCGAACCCCGAGCGCCGGCCCCCCGTGCCTGCTTCCCCGTGCCCGTGTTTTTACGGCGGGTTCCCGTTCGAGGTTGTCCAAATTCCGTTGTGGGCTTTTTGAGTTTGGAGCGACCATGAACCAACCCGTCATGCAGGGCCTGCGCTTGCAGGCGCCGGCTTATGTCAAAAACGCCAAGGTCTTGGCCTGGGTGGCTGAGATGGCTGCGCTGACCGAGCCGGCGGCCATCCACTGGTGCGATGGCAGCCAGGCCGAATACGACCAGCTGTGCGAGCAATTGGTGCAATCGGGCACCTTCCGGCGGCTCAATCCGGCCAAACGGCCGGGCAGCTATCTGGCCTGGAGTGACCCCAGCGACGTGGCACGGGTGGAAGACCGCACCTTCATCTGCAGCCGCCGCAAGGAAGACGCCGGTCCGACGAACAACTGGGTGGCTCCCGAGGAGATGCGTGCCATCTTGCAGACGGGGCCCAACGCCTTGTTCAAAGGCTGCATGCGCGGACGCACGATGTACGTGGTGCCGTTCTCGATGGGCCCGTTGGGCTCGCCGATCGCCCACATCGGCATCGAGCTGTCGGACAGCCCCTATGTGGCGGTGAACATGCGCCTGATGACCCGCATGGGTCGGGCCGTCTTCGACGTGCTGGGCACCGATGGCGACTTCGTGCCTTGCGTGCACAGCGTGGGCGCGCCGCTGGCGCCCGGCCAGAAGGACGTGGCCTGGCCGTGCAACCCGACCACCAAATACATCGTCCACTATCCGGAAACCCGCGAGATTTGGAGCTACGGCTCAGGCTACGGCGGCAACGCCTTGCTGGGCAAGAAATGCTTTGCGCTGCGTATTGCCTCCACGATGGGCCGTGCGCAAGGCTGGCTGGCCGAGCACATGCTCATCCTGGGCGTGACCAACCCGCAGGGCAAGAAGTACCACATTGCCGCGGCCTTCCCGAGCGCCTGCGGCAAGACCAATTTCGCGATGCTGATCCCGCCCAAGGGCTTCGAGGGTTGGAAGGTCACGACCATCGGCGACGACATCGCCTGGATCAAGCCCGGCCCCGACGGCCGCCTGTATGCGATCAACCCCGAAGCCGGCTACTTCGGCGTGGCCCCGGGCACGAACGAGCAGACCAACCCGAACTGCATGGCCTCGCTGCGCGAGAACGTGATCTTCACCAACGTGGCGCTCACCGACGACGGTGACGTGTGGTGGGAAGGCATGGGCCCGGCGCCTGAGCACGCGCTGGACTGGCAAGGCCAGGACTGGACGCCGCAAATCGCCAAGGAGACCGGCCGCAAAGCCGCCCACCCCAATGCCCGCTTCACCGTGGCAGCCACCAACAACCCGGCCCTCGACCCGGCCTGGGACGACCCCGCCGGCGTGCCCATCGATGCCTTCATCTTCGGCGGCCGCCGCAGCACGACCGTGCCGCTGGTGACCGAGGCGCGCAACTGGGTCGAAGGCGTCTACATGGCCGCCACCATGGGCTCGGAAACCACCGCCGCGGCCTTCGGCCAACAAGGCGTGGTGCGCCGCGACCCCTTCGCGATGCTGCCCTTTGCCGGCTACAACATGGCCGAGTACTTCCGGCACTGGCTCGACCTGGGCGAACAGCTCCAACGCAGCGGCGCCCGCCTGCCGAAGATCTACACCGTCAACTGGTTCCGCAAAGACGAAGCCGGCCGCTTCGTGTGGCCGGGCTTCGGCGAAAACATGCGCGTGCTGAAGTGGATGATCGACCGCATCGAAGGCCACGGCCAAGGCCAGGAGCATGTCTTCGGGGTCACGCCTCGCTACGGCGATCTGCACTGGGCGGGGCTGGAGTTCAGCCGTGAGCAATATGCCCAGGTCACCAGTCTGGACCTGCAAGCCTGGCAAGAGGAGCTGAAACTGCATGAAGAGCTGTTCCAGCAGCTCGCGCACGGCCTGCCCCGTGAACTGATCGACACCAAGGAGCGCTTGGCGCAGCGTCTGGCTGCCTGAGCAAGCCTTGCCTTCCAAGCAAAAAGCCGCCCGAGGGCGGCTTTTTTCATGCGCCCACGCCGATGGCGAAGGCCGCAGCGCTCATGTCCGCGCGGACTCGTCGTCTTCGGACTGCAAACGCGCGGCCGCGGCGCGCAGTTCGGCGGCAAAGCCCGGCTGCGAGACGCTGTAGCTGTCGGCCAGACGCAGCATCTCCTGGATGGCGCGCGCCTGTGCCCAGCGCTGACGCTGCTCGATGAGGTGGCGACCCACGGTGCGCAAGCCCTGCAGCAGGCCCGCGAAGAGACGAGCTGCCCAAGCCGCACCGCGCGGAGGAGCGGTCTTGACCGGGGCCGACGGGAGCTTGATGGTCGTGGCAGACATGGTGATCTCCTTTCCGTACACGCCTGTTGCGACGTGACGGAAGGAAGTCTAGGGTAAACCCTAGGTATGTTGCCAATGGATTGTTGAAATCACTGATATTCACATTCTTTATGTCATGATCGCCGCATGAGCTTCCGCACCCTGGACCTCAATTTGCTACGGGTGTTCGACCAGGTGATGGCCGAACAAAACCTGACGCGGGCCGCGCAGCGTCTGGCCATGACCCAACCGGCGGTCAGCAATGCCTTGCGTCGGCTGCGTGAGGCCTTGGGCGATGAGCTGTTCACCCGCACGGCCTTCGGCGTGAAGCCCACGCCCAAGGCCGAGGCCTTGTGGCCGGAGGTCAGAGCCGCGCTGGAGCGTCTGCGCGAGGCCATCGAGCCGCGCCACTTCGACCCGCGCACCCAGGAGGCGAGCTTCCGCCTGGCCATGGCCGACGCCACCGCGGCCACCTTGCTGCCTGCGCTGGTGCAGGCCATCGAATCCGCCCAAGCCCTCACCAACGTGCGGGTCGTCCCGCTGACCACCCGCGACCCGCGTCCCTGGCTGGAGCGCGGTGAGGCCGATTTCGCGATTGGCTACTTCCCGCAGGCCGTGGCGGCGCTGGAGGCCGAGGGCGCTCAAGCCACCATTCACCACCAGCGGCTGTACGATGGGCACTATGTGTGCGTGATGCGCAAAGGCCACCCCCTGGCGCAAGGCGAACTC
Organism: Caldimonas taiwanensis NBRC 104434; assembly: GCF_001592165.1. Taxonomy (NCBI): domain Bacteria; kingdom Pseudomonadati; phylum Pseudomonadota; class Betaproteobacteria; order Burkholderiales; family Sphaerotilaceae; genus Caldimonas; species Caldimonas taiwanensis. The sequence goes on along the minus strand of NZ_BCWK01000001.1, from coordinate 128,868 downwards.
ACGCTCGATCGGTTCTGTGAGGCCCACCATTTGTTGGTGAGCTTTTCCGGGCGCCCGCATGGCTTCGTGGACGAAGCCTTGGCCGCGCTGGGCCGCAGCCGGCGGGTGGTGCTCACGGTCAACCAGTTTTTCACCGCCGGGCGCGTGGTGACCGGGTCGGACCTGTTGACCGTCTTGCCCTACGAGTTTTTACCGGCCACCGGTTTCGAGGACGAGCTGGCCATCCAGCCCATCCCACTGGCCCTGCAAGGCGTGCATGTGGAGGTGCTGTGGCACCAACGGCACGACCGGCATCCGGCCCATGTCTGGATGCGCGAGCACATCGTGGCGGCCGGTCAGGCGCACCAGCGCCGCCAGGCGTCTCGGGGGTGATCAGGCCGCGGCGCGGCGCCAAGGGCGGGCCGACGCCGCGGCCGTCGGGAACCCGTAGAAGCCGAAGTCCAGCGCCGGCCGCTGGCCGCTCATCAGCGCGGCCAAGGCGCGCCCCGAGCCGGCGCCGTGCGTCCAGCCCAGCGTGCCGTGGCCGGCATTCACCCACAGGCGGCCCACCCGCGTGCGGCCGATGTAGGGGATGTTCGAGGGCGTGCTGGGACGCAGGCCGGCCCAGAAGTGGGGCTCGGACAGGTCGGCCACGCCGGGGAAGAGCTGCTCGTAGCGCGCAAGCAAGGCCTGACAACGCACCCGCGCCGTGGGCGTGTCCAGGCCGGTGTCGTAGCCGGCCAGCTCGGCCGTGCCCGCAATGCGCACGAACTCGCCCAGGCGGGAAATGGCGATCTTGCGGCTGTCGTCCAGCAGGCTCACGACGCTGGCGCGTTCGGGATGCTTCAGCCGCAAGGTGGCCGAATAGCCCTTGGCCGGGTAAATGGCCAGCCCGACGCCCAGCGGGCGCAGCAATGGCGCGGTGTACGAGCCCAAGGCAGCCACATAGGCATCGGCCACCAGGGTGTGCGGCCGACCGCTGCGGCGCTCGGCCACGCGCACGCCGAGCACCTCGCCCCCACCGGCCTCGATGCCGAGGATGTCATGCTCGTACAGAAAACGAGCGCCGCGCTGCGCACACCGGCGCGCCAACTGCTGGGTGAAGACGCGGGCATCGCCCGACTCGTCGGTGGGCGTGTAGGTGCCGCCCGCAATGTGCGAACCGAACGCCGCCAGCGCGGGCTCCACCTTGAGCACGTCTTCCCGGCTGAGCACGCGGCGGTCCACGCCGTACTTGCGCATCAGCTCGGCGGCGGCGGCGCCTTCCTCGAAGTCCTTGGGCGTGGAGAAGAAATGCAAGATGCCGCGCTGCAGACGCTGGTACTCGATGCCGGTGCGCTGCACCAACTCCTGCAGCGACTCATGGCTGTAGCGGCCCAGGGCCACGAGCTGGCGCACATTGCGCTCGAAGGCCGCATCATGGCACTGGGCGAGGAAGCGCAAACCCCACAGCCACTGCTGCGGGTCCAGCCGGGGGCGGAACAACAGCGGCGAGTCGTCGCGGGCCAGCCATTTCAAGACTTTCAGCGGCGCGCCGGCGCTGGCCCAGGGTTCGCAAAAACTCACCGAGATCTGGGCGCCATTGGCAAAACTGGTCTCCAGCGCGGCATCGGGCTGACGGTCGACCACGGTGACCTCGTGACCTTCCTCCAGCAGGTACCAGGCCGTGCTGATGCCGACGATGCCGGCGCCTAGGACGATGACTCGCATGATCGACTCCTTCGAAGGAACGGGGCCTCCCGGGGGTCAGACCCCCGAGGCCCCCAGGGGTTGCAGCAGCAGTTGCGCCGCAATCCAAAACATCACCGCGGCGATGGCCGCATCCAAGGCCCGCCACACCTCGGGGCGGCGCAGCCAGCCCGAGGCCAGGCGCGCCCCGTAGCCCAGCAGGCCAAACCACACGGCCGAGGCCGCCCCCGCGCCGGCCACGAAGGCCCAGCGCGCCGCCGGCGGATGCTGCGCGCCCAGCGCCCCCATCAGCACCACCGTGTCCAGGTAGACATGGGGGTTCAGATAGGTCAGCGCCAGCGCCGTCGCCAGCGTGGGCGCCAGGCCGCGGTCGGCCCCTTGGGCCACCAAGCCGGCCGTAGCGCCTGACCAAGCGCGCCGCGCTGCCAACGCCCCGTAGGCGATCAGGAAAGCGGCCCCGCCATAGCGCATGGCGGCCAACCAGGTCGGCGAGGTGGCCAGCCAACGGCCCAAGCCCATCACGCCCAGCGTGGTCAACATCCAATCCGACACGATGCACAGGGCCACCACGGCGCCCACGTGCCGGCGCGCCAAGCCTTGGCGCAAGACCAAGGCGTTTTGCGCGCCGATGGCCACGATCAAGCCGGCCATCGCGACCCAGCCTTGCAGCCCGGCTGCCACCACGGCAGGCGAGTTCGACACGACAACGGCGTGGGTCGGATCGGGGGCCACCATCCGGGCATTGTCGGCAGGCGGCGCGCTTCAGTGAAGCAAGATGAATAAAGTTCCGATTACATTAGAACCACTTATGCACGATCTGGACCCTGCCGCCTTGGAATGTTTGGCCGCGCTGGTGGACGAAGGCAGCTTCGAGCGCGCCGCGGCGCGGCTGAGCCTCACGCAGTCGGCCGTCTCGCAGCGCTTGCGGGCGCTGGAGGCCCGCCTGGGCCAGCCGGTGGTGGTGCGCTCGCGTCCGCTGCGACTGACCGAGGCCGGCAAGGTGTTGCTGCGCTTTGCGCGTCAGTGGCAAGCGCTGCGCGCCGACGTGGCCCGCGAACTGGAGGCCGCCGGCCGAGCGGACGATCGGCTGCCGATCGCCGTCAATGCCGACAGCCTGGCCACTTGGGTGCTGCCGGCCTTGGATGCGCTGGTGCAAGCCGGCGTCTTCCTGGAACTGGTGGTGGACGACCAGGATTTCACCCACGACTGGTTGCGCCAAGGGGCCGTGTTGGGCTGCGTGAGCACGGTGCGCCAAGCCCTGCGGGGCTGCCGCGTCACCCCGCTGGGCGTGATGCCTTATGTGGCCGTGGCCAGTCCGGCCTTCGTCGCGCGCGAGCTGCCCCAGGGCTTGCACCGACGCAACTTCTCGCAGGTGCCCTTCCTCGTCTTCAACCGCAAGGACGACATGCAGGCGCAATGGGTCAGCCGCGCGTTCGGGGTGCGACAACCCCGCCTGCGCGAACGCTTCGTGCCCTCGTCGGACGCCTATGTGCGCGCAGCCGTGATGGGCTGGGGCGTGGGCGTGGCCCCGGAACTCCAGGTGCGCCCCCATGTCGAACGCGGCGAGTTGCAAGTCTTGCACCCCGAGGTGCGTTTGCCGGTGGCTTTGCACTGGCACCAATGGAAGCTGGGCGATGATTCTGGCCCGCAGGCCCGGGCCAGTTTGCTCGATCGCGTCGGCCTGGCTTTGGCGGCCGGAGCACGACACGCCTTGGAGCCCGTGGCTTGAGCCGCTGCACTCATTCCACTCATTCGATTCCGCGACCATTCTGCGCACGATGCCTGCCCCGCCCGACCGTCGCGCCTTCCTGACCCAGCTCTCGCGCACGGCCGCGGCCGTGGCGCTGGCCCGCCTGGCCGCCCCGGTGGCAGCCCAGCCCGACGGCGCTCGCATCACCGACGATCCTTTCACGCTGGGCGTGGCCAGTGGCATGCCGCGGCCCGATGGCGTGGTGCTGTGGACCCGGCTGGCACCACGCCCTTTGGAGCCTGACGGTGGCCTGCCCCCCGTGGCCATGAAGCTGCAGTGGGAAGTGGCCGACGACGAGCACTTCCGCAAGGTGCGTCAGCGTGGCGAGGTCTGGACCGGCCCGCAACGGGCCCATGCCGTGCATGTGGACGTGAAGGGGCTGCCCAGCGGGCGCACTTACCACTACCGCTTTCACTGCGCAGGCGCCAGCAGCCCGGTGGGCCGCACCCGCACGGCGCCGGCCGAGGACGCCGAAGTCGGCCTGCTGCGTGTGGCGCTGGCGTCCTGCCAGCATTACGAGCAAGGCTACTTCACCGTGCACCGCGAGATCGCGCGGCAAGACCTGGACTTCGTGCTGTTCGTGGGGGACTATCTGTACGAAACCAGCCATCCGCAGCGGCGCCTGCGCCGCCATGGGCCGCGGCCGATCACCTTGGCCGATTTTCGGCGCCAGCATGCCTGGTACAAGCTCGACCCCGATCTGCGTGCCGCCCATGCTGCCCATCCCTGGGTGCTGACCTGGGACGACCACGAGGTCGAAAACGACTATGCCGGCGATCGCAGCCCCTTGCTGCCCGACCCGCAAGCCTTTCTCGCCGTGCGTGCGGCCGCCTATCAGGCCTACTTCGAACACCTGCCGCTGGCCCCATGGATGGCCCCGCAAGGCCCGCACATGCGCATCCACGATCGCTACCCCTGGGGCCGGCTGGCCGAGCTGTGGACCCTCGATGCTCGGCAGTATCGCTCGCCCCAAGCCTGCGCCAGTGCACAGCGCCCCTTGGGCGGACGCTTGGCCGCGCCCTGTGCGCTGCTGGGGGACGCGCAGCGCAGCATGCTGGGCGGCGATCAGGAACGCTGGCTGCACGACGGCCTGAGCACCTGCCCCCGACAGTGGAAGCTGCTGGGCCAGTCCACCCAAATGAGCCCGTGGGGCGTGGACACTCCGTGGGGACGCCGTCTCTACACCGATGGCTGGGACGGCTACCCCGCCGCCCGCGAGCGCCTGCTGAGGGGCATCGCGCAAGCCCGGGTGCGCGATGTGGTGGTCTTGGGCGGCGACGTACACCGCCATGTCGCCGCCGACCTGCGCGTGGTCCCCAACGATGCGCGCTCGCCAGTGGTGGCCAGCGAGTTCGTCACCAGCTCGATCACCAGCGCGGGGCTGCCGGACTATGCCATGGGGCTGATGCGATCGAGCAACCCGGACCTGCAGCATGCGCGTTCGGACGAACGAGGCTATGTGCTGCTGAGCCTGGACGCCCGCCATGCGCGCGCCGAATTCCGCGCCACCGCGCACCCCGTGCTCGCCGACGCCCGGCTGGCCACGCAGGCGGTCTATGTCGTCGCCGCGGGACGCGCCGGCGTGCAGGCCGAGCACGCGGCCGCGCTGGCCCGTCGCTGAACGCAGCGCCCCACAGGCTGCGCCCGCCCCGCAGTCGAGGGGGCCGGGCTGTGCAAATGTCGCCACATCCCCCTCCAATTCGGGATATCGCCCCCTTCAGGCCGGGCGCACACTGCCGACACATGAGATGAGACAAGGCACCGCCCCCCCAGGCCGTGCCCCCCACGGAAGGTGCACCATGGCCCGCTTTGCATTGCCCCCCTGGAACCGCGCGCCCGCGCCAGCGGCGCCCGCCTATGAACCCGACCCGGCCGATCTGGGCACCGAGCTCGGCTTGGAAGCCCGCCTGGGCGGCGAGGTGCCCGCCCCGACCCACCATGACCGCAGCGCCCAAGACGCGCACGCCCCGCACGAAGACCGCTTCGGCCAGGACGACGTTTGAAGGGCTCACGGCCCACGGCGCCACGGGCCGCGGTGGCGCGCTGCGCGGTGGTGGATCCCGCGCTGAGGGATCCAGACGCTGAGCTGGGCCGCGGCTCCGTGTCGATCAGGTCCCAAGCCGGTGCGAGCTGTCCAAAGCCCAACGCGGTGGCCGTCGACCATTTCTTCATGGCCATACGCCTGACCCTGTATCGGTGTCCCCCAAAGCCTCTCCCGCCGGATCCGAAGTCGTCCAGGGACCGCTTCGGGACCCGCCGAGCAAAATTACCCATCAGTTCCATTTTCAACCGATTGGTATTTTGTGTGACCCGATGGTTGCGCTTCGACGGATTCGTATGCTTTGCTGACGGCGGGTCTACAATGCAGCCCATGGCCCGCATGTCGTTCAAGGAACAGGTGCTTCGCGCCCGCGAAGACGCCATCGTCTCGTCGGTCAACCGGCTGCTGGCCGAAAAAGGCTTCGAGATGATGACCGTGGACGAGGTGGCCGCCGATGTGGGCATCGCCAAGGCGAGCCTGTACAAGCACTTCACGTCCAAGGAAGAGCTGGCCGCCGCGGCCATGATCCGCGTGCTGCAGCGGGCGCTGGACTTCACCGCGACGCTGGAGGCCGACGCGCATTTGGCGCCGATCGACAAGCTGCGCGCCACCGCACGCTGGACGATGGAGGTTCAGCTCGCCGGCGAGATGCCTTCCCTGCCCTCGCAGAACTCCAGTCTGCGCCAGGCGCTGATCGCCAACCGGCAGTACATGGACCGGCTGATGGCGCTGAGTGAGCGGCTGGGCGCCTGGATCGTCGCGGCCCAAGCCGGCGGGCAGATCAACCCGGCCCTGCCGCCGGAAGTGGTGCTTTACACCCTGTACGCCCGGGCCTGCGATCCGGTGCTGAGCTTTCTGAAGGCCGGCGGTCAGTACAGCGATGCACAGATCATCGACACCTTGCTGTCGACCTGCTTCGACGGCCTGCGCGGGCCGCCACGCTGAGCCCGTTCAGCGCACCAGCAAGACCGGCGTCTTGCAATGGGCGATCACATGGGTCGCCACCGACCCCATGACCAGATTGCCCAAGGCGCTGTGGCCATGCGAGCCCATGACCACCAGGTCGAACTTGCCGCTGGCTGCCGCCTTGGCAATGATCTCCCCGGGGTGGCCGACTTTGTGCGCCGTCTTGCACTTCAACCCTTGCTTGTCGAAGAAGGTGCGCACGGGCTTGAGCACCTTTTCGGCCTCGTCGGCGTAGTACTCGGCCAGCGTTTCCTTGTCGATCACGGCCGCCGCCCGCGGCGGCACGGCCGGCACGGCCGTCAGCACGGTGTAGTCATGGGCGCTGCCGAACAGTTCATCATGGGCTGCCAGATAACCCAACATGCGCTTGGTGTAGACGCTGCCATCGACGGCGACGAGGATCTTCATGGAAACGCTCCTGAAAGGGGGTATGGCCCACAGCTTGTCATCACCGCGAGGGGCCGGGCTTGATGTGCGTCAAGATCATACGCAGGCTGTCTCGGACCCCAGGCGATGCCGCACGTTCGCAGGCATCCCCCTTCAGAGGGATGGGTTCTGCACAGCGGGCAGGCTACAGTGGAATCGTGCTGTCACACGGGGCGGACTCGACAGTCGCCGGCCTCGCACCGATGCCGCGCCAGGCATCGCGCGATAGGCCCATGATCACACCACGATCACAGTCTCCCAACGACGTCCTTTTTAGGACTTTCTCGCCCACCTTCGCGGTGGGCGATTTTTTTCACCGCAGGGCCCCGCAAAGCGTGGCGGCGCACGAGCCGTGCGGCCCTCAGGGACTAAAGCCTGCGGCCAAGGTTTCGCGCAAGTAGGCCACCAGGGCCTGCACCGCGCGCGGCACCACCGGGCTGTACGGGCGGATCGCATAGATGCGCTCACCGAAAGCGCCCACCGGCCGCCAGCGCGGCAACACCGCCACCAAGCGGCCGGCTTGCAGCGCGGCCTGGGCGCTGAAGTCTGGCAGCACCGCCAAGCCCAGCCCGCCGAGCACCGCCTCGCGCAACACCTCGCTGTTGTTGGCCGCAAAGGGCCCACGCACGGGCACGGTGACGCGCTGGCCTTGGGCCGACTCGAAGGACCAGGTCGCGCTCTCGCCGGGCCGCGGATAGCTCAGGCAGTCGTGCGCCACCAGCTCCTGAGGATGCTCGGGCACACCACGTCGGCGCAGGTAGGCCCGGCTGGCCACCAGCCAGGAGCGGGTCTCGCACAGGGTCCAGGCCACATGGGTGTCCGGGGGGGCAGCGGTGTGGCGCACCGCCAGGTCGAAGCCCTCCTGGGCCAAGGAGACCAGGCGGTCGGAAAGATCCATCTCGATGCGCACCTGCGGATGACGGCGCAAGAACTCCGGCAGCCGCGGCACGATCTGCTGCCGCCCCAGCGCCACCGGCGCACTCAGGCGCACCAGGCCGCGCGGCTGGGCGGCCAGGTCGCGCACCTGGGCGAAACCGCGCTCGATCTGCGCATAGGCCTCGCGCGTGGCGTCCACCAGCTGTTGGCCTGCCTCGGTCAGCCGCACCGAACGGGTGGTGCGCTGCACCAACGGCACGCCGGCGGCGCGCTCGAGTTCGACGATGCGCTGGCTCATCGCCGCCTTGGAGATGCCCAAGCGGCGTGCGGCCGCGGTGTAACTGCCTTGCGCGGCCAACTCGCCCAAGGCATGGACATGGCCCCACAGGCTCTCGATGCGCTCGCCCACCATGATTGGTTCCAATTTCTGGGTCACGATTGTTCATCATTCTGAACGACATGGTCAGCCGCCGGCGCTTGGAAGGGCCGCAGCGGCGGCCTAGACTGGGTGCATCGCCAAGTCTTCGCAGGAGCAACGAGATGGGAACCTCTACGGCCGCATTTCACGCCACCGTGGCCCACTGGATCGCCGGACGTCACACGGCCGGTGCGAGCGGCCGCGCCCAGCCGGTGTATCAGCCGGCCACCGGTGCGGTGGCGCGGGAAGTGGTGCTGGGCGGCGTCGAGGACGTCAATGCCGCGGTGGCCGCCGCGCAGGCCGCCTTCCCGGCCTGGGCCGACACCCCGCCGATCCGCCGCGCCCGCGTGTTGTTCAAGTTCCTCGAACTGCTCCACCAGCATCGTGACACGCTGGCGGAAATGATCACCGCCGAGCACGGCAAGGTGTATTCCGATGCGCAGGGCGAGGTCACGCGCGGCATCGAGATCGTGGAATTCGCCTGCGGCATTCCGCAGTTGCTCAAGGGCGACTACACCGAGCAGGTCTCCACCGGCATCGACAACTGGACGCTGCGCCAGCCGCTGGGCGTGGTGGCCGGCATCACGCCCTTCAACTTCCCGTGCATGGTGCCGTGCTGGATGTTCCCGGTGGCCCTGGCCTGCGGCAACAGCTTCGTGCTCAAGCCCAGCGAGCGCGATCCCTCGCCCTCGATCTTCATGGCCGAGCTGCTGCAACAGGCCGGCCTGCCCGATGGCGTGTTCAACGTGGTGCAAGGCGACAAAGTCGCCGTCGATGCGCTGCTGGCGCATCCGCAGGTCAAGGCGCTGAGCTTCGTGGGCTCCACGCCGATTGCGCAATACATCTACGAGACCGGCGCCCACCACGGCAAGCGCGTGCAGGCGCTGGGCGGGGCCAAGAACCACATGGTGGTGATGCCCGATGCCGATCTGGACCAGGCGGTGGACGCGTTGATCGGCGCGGCCTATGGTTCCGCCGGCGAGCGCTGCATGGCGATTTCCGTGGCGGTGCTGGTGGGCGAGGTGGCCGACCAGATCGTGCCGCGGCTGGCCGAACGGACCCGGCAGCTCAAGATCAAGAACGGCATGGAACCCGATGCCGAAATGGGCCCCATCGTCACGAAGCAGGCGCTGCAGCGCATCGAAGCCTACATCGCCGAAGGCGTGCGCGAAGGCGCGCACCTCGTGGTCGATGGTCGCGGCCATACGGTGAGCGGTCACGAGCACGGCTTTTGGCTGGGCGGCACGCTGTTCGACCATGTGACCCCCTCGATGCGCATTTACCGCGAGGAAATCTTCGGCCCGGTGCTGTGCTGCGTGCGGGTGCGCGACTTTGCCGAAGCCGTGGCGCTGGTCAATGCACACGAGTATGGCAATGGCGTGGCCTGCTTTACCCGCGATGGCCACGTCGCGCGTGAATTCGCGCGGCGCATCGAGGTGGGCATGGTCGGCATCAATGTGCCCATTCCCGTGCCCATGGCCTGGCATGGCTTCGGGGGCTGGAAACGCTCGCTCTTTGGCGACATGCACGCCTATGGCGAGGAAGGCGTGCGCTTCTACACCCGGCAGAAGTCGGTGATGCAGCGCTGGCCGCAAAACACGCCCCAAGGAGCCCAGTTCGTGATGCCCACCGCGCACTGACTAACCGCGCACTGACGGACCGCGCACTGATCGACCGCGCCCTCAGCCGCGCCGCGCCGGGCGAGGGCGCAGCGCCTGCAGCATGTGCTGGCGAAACGCCTGCGCGATCGGCGACAGCTGCTTGCCGCGCGGGGTGACGAGGTACCAGCTGTTCGGAATCGGAAAACCCTGCACCGGCAGCTCCACCAGATTGCCCGGGGCCATGTGGGTGAGCGCATGGCGACTGAGGATGGCCACCCCCAAGCCGGACAAGACCGCTTCCTTGATGGCCTCGTTGCTGGCGATGGTCAGCGTGCGGCCCAGCGTCCAGCCCTGCTGGGCCAAATAGGTTTCGATCGCATGGCGCGTGCCCGAGCCGGGCTCGCGCATCAGCAGCCGCTCACCGGACAGATCCTGCCAGCGCAGCCGACGACGGCGCACCAGTGGGTGATCCTGCGGGGCGATCAGCACCAACGGGTTGTCGGTCAGCCACTGGGCCTCGATGTCCAGTTCGCGCGGCGGATGGCTGAACACGTAAAGATCGTCGAGGTTGGCTTGCAAGCGCTGCCGGATGTCGGCGCGGTTGCCCACCTGCAGCTCCACCTCCACCTGCGGATGCGCCTTGCAGAACGGGCCCAGCAGCGCCGGCACCAGGTACTTGGCCGTGGTGACCACGCCCAGCCGCAGGCGGCCGATGGACAGGCCGGCTCGTTGGGCCAGCCGCATCTCCAGCCGGTCCAGCACCTCGAAGAGCTCGCGTGTGGCGGCCAACACCTCTTCGCCGACGTCGGTGAGGTACAGCCGCTTGCCAATCTGCTCGAAGGGCTGCACGCCCAGGGCCTCGGAAAGTTTGGCCAATTGCGTGGACACCGTGGGCTGGGCCAAGTGCAGCGCGTGCGCCGCCTCGGTCACGCTCAGGCGCTCGGCCACGGCCTTGAAGATTTCGAGCTGCCGAAAGGTGGTCTGACGGGTGTGCAGGCGGGTTTTCATGGCCGGGCTCCATCAATCGATATTCATAGATATTACTGGCATAGATAATCTATTTTTCAAAATCTTCGTGTTCTTCAAGAATGCCGGCGCGGCCCACCCGGCCGCATGAACGGAGAACACGCCATGAGCCCATCCCTGCCCCTTGTGACCGTCGCGCCTGGCGACGGAATCGGCCCGTCGTTGATGGAGGCCACTTTGCGCATCCTGGACGCCGCGGGTGCGCGCTTGGACATCCGCACGATCGAACTGGGCGAAGCGGTCTATCGAGCCGGCCACGCGTCAGGCATCGCCCCGCAGTCCTGGGACGTGCTGCGCGACAGCCACGTGCTGCTCAAGGGCCCCATCACCACGCCGCAAGGCGGGGGCTACAAGAGCCTGAACGTGAGCCTGCGCAAGGCGCTGGGCCTGTATGCGAACGTGCGGCCCTGCGTGGCCTACCACCCGGTGGTGCCCACCCGGTACCCCGGCATGGACGTGGTGATCGTGCGCGAGAACGAGGAAGACCTCTACGCCGGCATCGAGCACCGTCAGACCGACGAGGTCGTCCAATGCCTCAAGCTCATCACACGGCCGGGCTGCGAGCGCATCGTGCGCTATGCCTTCGAGTACGCACGCCGCCACGGGCGGCGTCGCGTCACCTGCTTCATCAAGGACAACATCATGAAGATGACCGATGGGCTCTTCCATCGCGTCTTCGAGGAGATTGGCGCGCAGTACCCCGAGCTGCAACGCGACAGCCTGATCGTGGACATCGGCACCGCACGCCTGGCCGATGCGCCGCAGGATTTCGATGTCATCGTCACGCCCAATCTCTACGGCGACATCGTCTCGGACGTGGCTGCGCAGATCGCCGGGTCGGTGGGCATGGCCGGTTCGGCCAACATCGGCGAGCACTGCGCGATGTTCGAGGCCATCCACGGCTCGGCACCGCAGCTGGCCGGCCGCGATGTGGCCAATCCCTCCGGATTGCTGAATGCGGCAGTGCTGATGCTGCTGCATCTGGGACAGGCCGAGGTGGCGCAGCGGGTGCACAATGCCTGGCTGCGCACGCTGGAAGAGGGCCTGCACACGGCCGACATCTTTCGCGAGGGTCACAGCCGCCAGCGGCTGGGCACGCAAGCCTTCGCGCAGGCCGTGGTGCAACGCCTGGGGCGCGAGCCGCAAATCCTGCGCCCCGCTCGCTTCGATGCGCAAGGCCCGCTGCAACTGCCAGCGCCGGCGCGTCGTGCACCGGCTCGCAAGCAGCTCGTCGGTGTCGATGTGTTCCTGCACTGGAGCGGCTCGTCGCCCGAGCCGCTCGCCCAAGCGCTACGACGCCTGACCCCGGGCTTGCTCGGCCTGCAGCTCATCACCAACCGTGGCGTGAAGGTGTGGCCGCACGGCCTGCCGCAAACCTTTTGCGTGGACCATTGGCGCTGTCGCTTCAAGGCCGCCAACGACGGCCTGCGCTTCGACGAGGTGCTCGATTTGCAGGCCCGGCTGCACCAAGCCGGCTATGAGGTCATCAAGACCGAAAACCTCTACCACTTCGACGGCGAGCCCGGCTATGCCGGGGTGCACGGCTGAAGGCGCGCCTGGCCGCAGCACTCAGCGCCGCGCTTGCAGCATCGCCGCCATGCGCTCGTGGATCAGGTGCACCGCCTTCAAAGGCCGCAACATGACCTTGAAGTCGGTGATCTGGCCGGCCTGGTTCCAGCGCAGGATGTCCACGCCGTTGATGTACAGACCGTCGAGCTCGAGCTCGAACTCCAGCATCGCATCGGACGGGCCGACGATCTCGCGCACATAGCGGAAACTCGGGTGGCCAAACACCTGGAAGGCCGCACCGAGATAGGCCGCTGCCAGCGCCCGCCCCCGCTGCGGTGTGTGCACCACGGGGGAGTGGAAGACGGCGTCTTCGGCCAACAGGGCATGCAGCCCTGCGGCATCTTGCTCGCGCACCAGTCGGTGCCAGGTGTCCAGAGGATGAGGCGTCATGGGCGGCATGCCAGGGGTCGAAGAGCGGCAGTATCGGGCCATCCAGACCGAAAGTCGAGCCCACCGCTCACGTGCCCACCACGCCGCCATCACGCTTGCGGATGGCCACCGTGGCCGATCGGGGCCGGCCGCCGTCAGGCCAGCGGGAGTGTTGGGTGGGCTGCGCCGGGTCGCTGCGGTCGTTCTCCGGCTCGCCCGGGTGCTGAATGTTGACGAACATCGTGGTGCCGTCAGGGGTCATGGTGGCGCCGGTGATCTCGGCGCCGCAGGGGCCGGTGAGGAAGCGGCGCACTTCACCCGTGGCCGGATCACAAGCCAGCATTTGGTTGTTGCCCAGCCGCGCGAACTCGCCGCGGCCCATGACGCTGGCGCTCATGTCGGTCTGGATCCACAACACACCGCGCGGATCGACCCACAGGCCATCGGGGTTGGCGAACGCATCGCCGCGGATGTTGCCTTGCGCTTCGGTACGCGCATTCATCGGGTCGCCAGCCAAAAGGAACACCTCCCAGGTGAAGGTTTCACCGTCGAAGTCGCCCTCCTCGCGCCAGCGAATGATGTGACCCATGTGGTTGCGTGCGCGCGGGTGGGCCGCGTCCACACCCGGGAAGCCTTCGGTGCCGCGGCGGCTGTTGTTGGTCAGTGAGCAAAACACCTCGCGCGTGACCGCGTTGACCGCCACCCATTCGGGACGGTCCATCGGCGTGGCCCGCAACGCATCGCTGGCCTGGCGGGCCTGGATGAGCACCTGGCCCTGGTCGGCAAAGCCATGGGCTGCCGTCAACGGCCCGCGGCCATGCACCAAGGGCAGCCAGCGGCCACGGCCATCGGCGTCGAAGCGCGCGACGTAGAGCGTGCCGTGGTCCAGCAGCTCGGCATTGGCCTTCGCACCACCGGGGCGGATGGCATCGCGCGAGACGAATTTGTAGAGGTACTCGAAGCGGGCATCCTCGCCGCTGTACACGACCGCACGGCCGTTGCGGGTGACGGCCACGGTGGCGCCCTCATGGGCCGCACGGCCCAAGGCGGTGCGCTTGACCGGCATGGACTGCGGATCGAAAGGATCGACCTCGACGATCCAACCGAAGCGGTTCGGCTCATGCGGGTGGCGCGCGGCATCGAAACGTTCGTCGAACTCATGCCAGCGGTAGCCCCAATCGGCCCCCATCCCCCAGCGGCGCTGGTGGGCATCGAGCAGTGTCGGGGCGGCAAAGTAGCCGATGAAGTTCTCTTCCCCGCTGAGATAGGTGCCCCAAGGGGTGAGGCCGGCGGCGCAGTTGTTCAAGGTGCCCAGCACGGTGCGGCCCGCCGGGTCGGCCGCGGTGCGCATCAGCGGATGGCCGGCGGCAGGGCCGCGCAACGCACACGGTGTGAAGGCCGTGAGGCGGCGCGCATGACGTGAGGGGCGCACCAGCGCCCAGCGACCGTCGCGCAGGGTCACCTCCACCACCGAGATGCCATGCGCGGCCTGGCTCTTGCGCACTTTCTCGGCCGACCAGTGGGCCATGCCGTCGGGATGCAGCAAGCCCTCATCGGTGTATTCATGGTTCATCACCAGCAGCCCCCGGTCGCTGCGGCCCTCCAGCGGAAAGAACTGCAGCCCGTCGTGATGCATGCCCAGTTGCGCCGCCTGGTCGGCCGCGCTGTGGCTTGCGTCGGCGCGCCACGGCGGCATGTGCCCGGGCAAGCCCACGGGCTCGCCCCAGCGCGCGATCACCTGGGCCTCGTAGCCCTCGGGCACGACCACGGTGTCGGCCGTCGATGGCGGCACACCGCGAAAGCCCAGCAGGCGCGACGACGACGCCGAAGCCGACGCCAGACCCAGCGAGGCGAGGGCCACGGCCGTGCCGCCTTGCAGCACGCGGCGGCGCGAAAGGTCGCACAACGACCGCAGGTCCACACATTCGCTGCGATTGGACCATTCCATGCGTTCATCGTCCTTGGGCATGACGCCTCACCTTGCTGAATACGCCCTGAAGAAGTGGACGGCCGTCCACAAACCTAGGGCAGACCCTGGGGTTGTCTCATGGGTGACTGCGGCCCTCGGGACCCTTCCCCTACCTTGTGCCCACGCATTATCGAGAAGGAAAGAAGGAGACAGCGGATGCAGCTTTTTCGCCTGGACCACAAGGTGGCGATCGTGACCGGCTCCAGCCGGGGCATCGGCCGCTCGATCGCCGAGAACCTGGCGCGCTGCGGCGCGCGGGTGGTGATCTCCAGCCGCAAGGCCGAGGCCTGCGAAGCCGTGGCCCAGGCCATCCGCGACGAAGGCGGCCAGGCCATGGCCATCCCCGCCAACATCTCGTCCAAAGAGCAGCTCCAAGCCTTGGTGGCGCAAACCCGCGAGCACTGGGGGCCGATCGACATCTTGGTGTGCAATGCCGCCAGCAATCCCTACTACGGCCCCAGCACCGGGATGAGCGATGAGGTCTTCGACAAGATCATGCGCAACAACGTGCTGAGCAACCATTGGCTGTGCCAGATGGTGCGCGAAGACATGGCGGCCAAAAAGGACGGGGCCATCATCATCGTTTCGTCCATCGGCGGCTTGCACGGCTCGACCACCATCGGCGCCTACAACATCTCCAAGGCGGCCGACATGCAGCTGGCGCGCAACCTGGCCGTGGAATGGGGGCCGGACAACATCCGCGTCAATTGCATCGCCCCGGGCGTGATTCGCACCGATTTCGCCAAGGCCTTGGTCGACGACCCGCGGGTGCGCGCGCTGATCGAAACGCAGCTGCCGCTGCGCCGCTTCGGCGAGCCCGATGACATCGGCGGCATCGCAGTGATGCTGGCCTCGGCCGCTGGACGCTACATCACCGGGCAGACGATCGTGGCCGATGGCGGCTACATGATCCGCTGAGCCTGCGCCCTTCCCTTCCACACGGAGTTCTCCCCTTGGACTCGTTCTTCCAGCAAGTGCTCAACGGGCTGACGCTCGGGGGCATTTACAGCTTGGTGGCCCTGGGTCTGACCCTGGTCTACGGCATCTTGCACGTGCCCAATTTCGCGCACGGGGCGTTCTACATGGCCGGTGCTTATGCGGCGTTCTGGCTGATCACCGAGCAAGGCTTCCACTACTGGGTGGGCATGGCCGGTGCCGCAGTGGCGGTGGCGCTGATCGCCGTTGCGGCCGAGCGGCTGGTGTTCCACCCGCTGCGTGAGGCCCCGGCCCTGCACCACATGATCGCGGCCATCGGCCTGCTGCTGTTCTTGGAAGCCGGCGCGCAGGCCGTGTGGGGCGCCGACTTCCACCGCCTGCCCACGCCCTACACCGGCATCGTCGACATCGGCGGCGCCACCGCCCCGGTGCAACGCTTGATGATCGTCGGCGCGGCCTTTGCGTTGATGGTGGCCTTGCACCTGTTCCTGACAAAGACGGTGATCGGCTCGACCATCATCGCGATGGCGCAAAACCGGCAGGGCGCGGCCCTGGTGGGCATCGACCCCAACCGCGTGGCGATGCTGACCTTTGCGATCTCGGGCGCGCTGGCCGCGGTGGCCGCCACGCTGTATGCGCCGATCAACCTCATCTACCCCGCCATGGGCCACCTGGTCATCACCAAGGCCTTCGTGATCATCATCCTGGGCGGCATGGGCAGCGTGCCCGGCGCGATCGTCGGTGGCTTGATCATCGGCTTTGCCGAGAGCTTCGGCGCCTTCTACATCTCGCCCGACTACAAGGACATCATCGCCTTTGCACTGCTGGTGGTGATCCTGTCGCTGCGCCCCGAGGGGCTGCTCACCAAGGGAGTGCGCTGACATGGACCGCCTCTTGGACCTTTTGCACGGCAAGCTCGGCTGGAGCCTGCTGCTGGCTGCCGGCATCGCGTTTCCCTTCGTGGCCGGCAACGACTACCACCTCACGGTGATGTCCACCGCCTACATCTATGCGCTGGCCACCCTGGGGCTGAACCTCATCACCGGCTACACCGGCCAATTCAACCTCGCGCACGCCGGCTTCATGGCCGTGGGTGCCTACACGGTGGGCATTCTCACGGTGGACCATGGCCTGCCCTTCTGGGTGGCGTTTGCGCTGTCGGGCGCGGTGGCGGCCGTGCTGGGCTTTTTCGTCGGCATCGTCTCGCTGCGGCTCAAGGGCCACTACTTCTCGATCTTCACGCTGTGCGTGGGCTACATCCTGTACCTCGTGATCGAAAAGTGGGAGAGCCTCACCCACGGCACGGTGGGCATCATCGGCATCCCGTCGCCCTCGCCCATCGGCCCGCTGCAGTTCGAGTCGCCGCGCGAGCTGTACTACCTGGTGCTGTTCTTCCTGGCCGTGGGCCTGTGGGCCATGCACCGCATCGTCCACTCGCTGGTCGGGCGCAGCTTCGTGGCCGTGCGCAACAGCGAGGATTTGGCCGAGGCGCTGGGCCTCCACCTGATGCGCACCAAACTGACGGCTTTCGTGCTGTCGGTCGTCTATGCCGGGTGGGCCGGTGGCCTGTACGCGGGCTTCGTGCGCTTTCTGGGCCCCGGCGTGGCCGGGGTGGAGCACACCTTCGACATGACGATGTACATGCTCGTGGGCGGCATCGGCACGATGTTGGGTCCTTTGCTGGGCGCTGTGGCCATGCCCTGGCTCACCCAGTACCTGCAGTTCCTGCAGGAATACCGCTTCGTGGTGTTCGGCCCCCTGCTCATCGTGCTGATCATCTTCCTGCCGCACGGTGTGGTGGGCAGTGGGCTGCAGTGGCGCGCGCGGCGCCAGTCGCGGCAGGCCGCGGCGGCCCACGCCGCGGCCCGACAGCGCCCTGCCGCAGCCTGGTCCCCTCAGGAGGATGGCCATGCTTGAGATCCATCGACTGACCAAGCGCTTTGGCGGCCTGGCGGCCGTGCGCGAGGTGAGCACCACGATCGAGCCCGGCTCGATCCACGCGATCATCGGCCCCAACGGCGCGGGCAAAACCACGTTGTTCAATCTGATCAGCGGCGCCCTGAGGCCCACCAGCGGACGCATCGTCTACGAAGGCCGCGACGTCGCTGGCCTGCGCGCCGACCAGATGGCGGCGCTGGGCGTGGCCCGCACGTTCCAAACCACCGCGCTGTTCGACCGCGCCACGGTGCTGGACAACCTCATCGTGGGTCACCGCTTGCGCACCCGCTCAGGGCTGTGGGACGCGCTGTTGCGCACACGCCGCCTGCGCGAAGAGGAGAAGCGCTGCCGGCACCAGGCAGAGCAGGCGCTGGATTTCGTGGGCCTGAGCCATGCGGCCCACCGCATGGCCGGCGACCTCTCGCAGGAAGAGCGCAAGCGCGTGGCCTTCGCGCTGGCGCTGGCCACCCAGCCCAAGCTGGTGCTGCTGGACGAACCCGCCGGCGGTGTGAACCCCGAGGAGACCGCGGGGCTGGCCGCGCTCATCCGCAAGATGCGCGACAGCGGCCTGACGGTGTGCCTGATCGAACACAAGATGGACATGATCATGCGCCTGGCCGACAAGATCGTGGTGCTGAACTACGGCGAAAAGATCGCCGAGGGCCGCCCGGCCGAGATCCGCCGCCATCCGCAAGTGATCGAAGCCTACTTGGGCCGCGACGACACCCATGGCATCCAGGAGGTCGCCGATGCTGCAGCTTGAGAACGTGAGCCTGCACTACGGCGCGTTCCGCGCGCTGCACGGCGTGTCGCTGCATGCCGACGAGGGCGAGCTGGTGGTGTTGCTCGGTGCCAATGGGGCCGGCAAGAGTTCGATCTTCCTGACCGCCAGCGGTCTGCTCAAGCCGTCTGGCGGGCGCATTCGGCTGCGTGGCAAAGACATGACGAGTGCCAAACCGGCCCGCTGGGTCCAGCAGGGCCTGGTGCTGTGCCCCGAAGGCCGCAAGCTCTTTCCCGGCATGTCGGTGCTGAAGAACCTGATGCTGGGCGCCTATGTGCACCGGCGCGACCGCAAGGGCAACGCCAAGCTGCTCGAGGAGGTCTTCGACCTGTTCCCCATCCTGCGCGAGAAGAAGGACCAAGCGGCCGGCTCGCTGTCGGGCGGGCAGCAGCAAATGGTGGCCATCGGCCGCGCGCTGATGGGCCGACCCCAAGCCTTGCTGCTGGACGAGCCGTCGCTGGGGCTGGCGCCGCTGGTGGTCAAGCAGGTGCTGGAAGTGATCCAGCGCATCAACCGCGCCGGCACCACGGTGCTGTTGGCCGAGCAAAACGCGTACGCCGCGCTGCAGATCGCCCACCGCGCCTACGTGCTGGAAGGTGGGCGCATCGTGATGGAAGGCCGCCGCGAGGAGCTGCTGGGCCACGACGCCATCCGGCGGGCCTACATCGGCGCTTGATGTCGGTTTCCTTCCGTTCCCACCCCATGCCGGCCCCCGCGGTCCGGCTTCACTCAGGAGAGCAAAGACATGTCATACCCATCCTCATCGCGCCGCCTCGTGCTGCGCAGTGCGGCCGCCTTGGCCCTGGCGGGCATCGGCAGCGCCGCGGTCGCCCAGGAGGTCGTCAAGATCGGTTTTTCGGGCCCCTTGAGCGGCGGCGCCGCGCTGTACGGCAAGAACGTGCTGTCCGGCATGGAGATGGCCATCGCCGAGATCAACGCCGATGGCCTGGAGGTGGCCGGCAAGAAGGTCAAGCTGGAACTCGTGGCCCTGGACGACAAGTACAACCCGAGCGAAAGCGCGATCAACACGCAGCGCCTGGTGCAAGAGCACAAAACACCGGCGGTCTTGATCCCGCACTCGGGCGGCAGCTTCGCGGTGCAGACCACCAACGAGCGCCTGGGTGTGCTGCTGCTGTCCTACACCAGTGTGCCCACCATCACCGCACGCGGCAACACCCTCACCCTGCGCATTCCGCCGGAGTTCACCGGTTACGTCGAGCCCTTCACACGCTACGCGATGGGCAAGTACGGCAAGAACCTGGCCATTGCCAATGCCGACCATGACTACGCCAAGGCCTGGACGGCGGCCTTCAAACCGGCCTGGGAAGCCGCCGGCGGCAAGATCGTGGCCGAGAACCCGATGTCGTACAACCGCTCGACCGATTTCTACAGCGGCGTGAGCCGGGTGCTGGCCTCCAAGCCCGACGTGATGTTCATCGGTGGCGCCTCCGAGCCCACCGGCCTGGTGGTCAAGCAAGCGCGCGAGCTGGGCTTCAAGGGCGGCTTCGTGATCATCGATCAGGCCAAGATGGACGAGATCGCGAAAGTGACCGGCGGCTACGGCCCGCTGGAAGGCTCGATCGGCGTGCTGCCCCTGGTGGAAGACACGCGAGCGCACGCGCGGGACTTCGTCGAACGCTTCCGCAAGCTCCACCCGGGCCGCGACCCGAGCTCCGAGGTTTCGCTGAACTACACGGCGGTGCATGCGCTTGCCCAAGCGATGCGCCTGGCCGGCACGGTCAGCGATGCCAAGGCCATCCGCGCCAAGCTGAACGAAGCCTTCAAAACGCTGCCGAAGAAGTACAACCCCAACGACATCGAAGGCGTGGACGACAAAGGCGGCGCGCTGGCCAACACCTACGTGGCCGTGGTCGAAGGCGGCAAGATCCGGCAGGTGACCCTGCGCGAACTGAGCAGCAAGTAAGCGCGGCGCCCCGCCAAGCCCCCGGGGCCTCGCGGCCCCGTTTTGCAGGGCGGGCGCTCAGCGCCAGCCGTCCTCCGGCATGATGCGCTTCATGAACTGATCGAACATCGGCACGGTGAAGGCCGTGTCGCCATGGTTGGGGCTCCAGATCATGCCCTTCTTGATGAGGGAAGTGCGCACGGGCGCGAGCGTCGTGACTTTCTCACCCAGGGTATCGGCAATGTCGCCGGATCGATGCGGCCCGGCGCCCAGTTCGGCCATGGCGCGCAGGTAGCGCCTTTCCTTCGGGGTGCAGCGGTCGAAGCGCACGCGGAAAAAGCCCTCGTCCAGTTCCGCGCGCGCCGTGGTGGAGGCCCGCTCCACGTCGGCCAGGGTGATGGGCGACTGCGCGGCGGCATTCCAGGCGTGACTGCCCCAGGTCTGCAAGAAGTACGCGTAGCGCTGGGTCACGTCCAGGATGCGCTGCACCGCGTCGGGCATGATGGCGGCCCCTTCGTCCTCGATGGGCTTGACGATGGCCACGCGCGCGGCATCGGGGGGCAAGGCCCCGATCTCGGTGAAGTCGAACATCCGCTCGGCATAAGACTTCGCGTTGCCCATGCGGCCACGCAGCTGCGGCAGGCCCGCCCCGACCAGCACCACCGGGAGCTGCCGCTGCGCGCTGCGATGCAGAGCCGTGATCAGTGCGGCAAGCTGGGCTTCCTCGACATACTGCAGTTCGTCGATGAACAAAGCCAACGCAGTGCCCGCAGCCTTCGCCGCCAGGCCGGCCTGCTCCATGAGGGCCAGCAGGTCGAGCTCGAGGTCGCCGTTGTCGGCCAGGCCGGGCTCGGGCTCGTAGTCCAGGCCCACCTCGATGTCCTTGTAGGTGACCTTCAGCTTGCGGGCAAAACCCGCCAAGGCGCGCAGGCCGCGGATGGCCAGGTCCTTGGCGTTGTCCAGCATACTCAGGCGCAGCAGAGCCTGGCGCAACTGCGGCGCCAGCAGGGCCGGCAAGGACCGCTCCTCGGGTGCTTCGACGCGGATGGTGTGGATGCCCGCGGCCTCGGCATCCTCGCGCATGCGGTCGAGCAGCACGGTCTTGCCCACACCGCGCAGGCCCACGAGCATCATGCTCTTGGCAGGCCGCCCCCGGCGCACACGCTCCATCGCAATGTGCACCTCCCGGCGCAAGTCATCACGGCCCGCCAGTTCGGGTGGGGGAGCGCCCGCCCCGGGCGCAAAGGGGTTGCGGATGGGGTCCATTGCGGAAATATACATGAATTAGCAAGTTTATGTTCAAAACATAAATTCGCTAATTCACCTTGAATTGCCCCCCGGGACGGCTAGAGCTTCTCGGTCTCCCCGCTCTTGGGCTGCCACTTCATCAGCTTCTTTTCGATCACACCCACCAGGGCGTCGAGCACCAGCGCAAAGGCGGTGAGCACCAGGATGCCGGCCATCACGGTGTTGATGTCGAAGCTGCCTTCGGCTTGCAGGATGAGGTAGCCCACGCCGCGGGCCGAGCCGAGGTATTCACCCACCACGGCGCCGACGAAGGCCAGCCCCACCGAGGTGTGCAGCGAGCTGAAGACCCAGCTCGTCGCACTGGGCAGATAGACATGGCGCAACAACTGCTTCTGGCTGGCACCCAGCATGCGGGCATTGGCCAGCACCACCGGGCTGACCTCTTTGACGCCTTGGTAGACATTGAAAAAGACGATGAAGAAGACGAGCGTCACGCCCAGCGCCACCTTGGAGGCGATCCCTAGCCCGAACCACACTGCGAAGATGGGCGCGAGGATCACGCGCGGCATGGAGTTGGCCGCCTTGATGTAGGGGTCGAGGATGGCCGCGGCCATCGGGCTGAGCGCCAGCCACAGGCCCATGGCCAGGCCGAAGACGGTGCCAATGCCAAAGGCCAGCAAGGTCTCGATCAGCGTGATCCACAGGTGCTGGTAGATGTCGGCCGAGACGAAGAACCAATCCCAGATGCGGCCGAAGATCTTCAACGGCTCGCCGAAGAAGAAGGCGGCTTGCTGGTCGTTGTCGAAGATGAAAGGCGGCAGCAGGCCCGGCTGGGTCATCACGTGCCAGAACGCGAAGACCACGACCAGCACACCCGCCTGCCAGACCCGCAGGTTCCGAGGGTTGGGTTTGATGCGTTGCCACATATCGATTCAGCGAGTCAGGCGGCCAGTTGCTGCCGGTAGCCTTTGAGCACTTCCTCGCGCAGCACGTCCCAGATGGCCTGGTGCAGCTCGATGAAGCGCGGGGTCATGCGCACTTCGGCCACGTCGCGCGGGCGTTCGATGTCGATCGTGAATTCGCCGATGGGACGCGAGCCCGGGCCGGCGCTGAGCACCACCACGCGATCGCTCATCGCGATGGCTTCATCCAGGTCATGGGTGATGAACAGCACCGCCTTCTTCTTCTCGGCCCACAGCTGCAGCACTTCGTTTTCCATCAGTTGGCGGGTCTGGATGTCCAGCGCCGAAAACGGCTCGTCCATCAGGATGATGTCGGGGTCGAGCACCAGGGTCTGCGCCAGGCTGGTGCGCTTGCGCATGCCGCCGGAGAGTTGGTGCGGGTAGCGGTCGCCAAAGCCGCCCAGGCCCACGCGCTTGAGCCAGTGCTCGGCCTGCGCGCGCGCATCAGGCACGCCGCGGAACTGCAGCCCGGCCATCACGTTGTCGATCGCGGTGCGCCAGGGCATCAGCGAGTCGGCCTGGAACATGTAGCCGGCACGGGTATTGATGCCCACCAGCGGCTGGCCGAAGACTTCGACGCGCCCGCTGCTGGGCGCCAGCAAGCCCGCCGCCACGTTGAGCAAGGTGCTCTTGCCGCAGCCGGTGGGGCCCACCACCGAGACGAACTCGCCCGGCGCGATGTCGAGGTGGACATCGCGCACGGCGGTGTAGCGTTGGGTTTTGTCCTCGCGGCTGACGAAGGTGCAGGTGATGCCCTGCAGCGAAAGCGCTGGTGCCGTCATGCTTTGGGGTACTTGGCGTTGGCCTTCTTCACGAAGTCGTTGGTGTAGACGGCTTGCAGGTCGAACTTCACGTTGTGGAGCGACTCGTCGATGCTGCGCAGGGCGCGCAAGGCCGTCTCGGGGCCGGCCTCGGGGATCATGCCGTCGGCAGACAAGGCCCCCTTGGCCGCCAGGAAGGCGTCGATGTAGACCGCACGGTCACCAAGCAAGTAGCTCTCGGGCACGGCTTTGACGATGTCGGACGGGCCGGCCTGCTGGATCCATTTGTTGGCGCGCACGATCGCATTGGCCAGCGCTTGCACGGTATGGGGGTTTTTGTCGATGAAGGCCTGCGGCGCATACAGGCACCCGGCTGGCATCGGGCCGCCAAACACACGGTCGGCTTCTTTGACCACACGGGTGTCGGAGACGATCTTCAGGTCGCCCGAACGCTGCAGCAACGTGATCACCGGGTCGAGGTTGGAAATCGCATCGATTTGGCCGGCGCGCATGGCGGCAACCGCACCGCTGGACGCCCCCACGCCGATGATGGACACGTCGCTGGGCTTCAAGCCCGCCTTGGCCAGCACGAAGTTGACCATCACGTTGGTGGACGAACCCGGGGCGGTCACGCCGATCTTCTTGCCTTTGAGATCGGCCACCGATTTGAAGTTGGGCAGGGTCTTGGGATTGACGCCGAGCACGATTTGCGGCGCACGCCCCTGCAGCACGAAGGCGCGCATGCGCTGGCCCTTGGCCTGCATGTTGAGGGTGTGCTCGAAGGCGCCCGAGACCACGTCGGCGCTGCCGCCGACCACGGCCTGCAGCGCGCGCGAGCCGCCGGCGAAGTCGGCAATCGTCAGGTCCAATCCCTCGTCTTTGAAATAGCCCAGCGTCTCGGCCACGGTCAGTGGCAGGTAATACAGCAGGTTCTTGCCGCCCACGGCGATCGTGAGCTTGGGTTTTTCCAGCGCTTGGGCACGAAGCGGCATGGGTGCGGCCAGCGCACCGGCGGCAGCAGCACAGGCAGAGAGGAAGTGACGACGCTTCATGGCTTGTCTCCTGTGGGTCGATCGTTGAGATCGAAAGTATCGATCCAAACCACTGTAATGCCAGTGCAGGCCAGCGGCTGTACGTGCTTGCCCCGACAGCCCTGTGCGGCCGCGGCGAGCGCACGGCAAAATCGAAGCCCACCTGCCATGCCCCCCCGCCCATGGATCTCCTCAAGCCCCTCATTGCGCTGCTAGCCATCGTGAACCCCATCGGCGTGGTGCCGTTCTTCATTCACTTCACGCAAGGCTTCAGTGAGGCGCAACGCCGCCGCACGATCCGCGTCAGCGCCTTCACCGCGTTTTTGGTGGTGTCCATCAGCGCGCTGGCGGGCTTGCGCATCATCGAGTTCTTCGGCATTTCGATCGCGTCGTTCCAGGTGGGCGGCGGCATGCTGCTGCTCATCAGCGCGCTGCAGATGCTGCAGGCGCAGCAGGCCGAAACGCGCAAGGAGGATGTGGACGAAGGCGAATCGAAGGCCGACGCGGGCGCCAGCATCGCGGTGGTGCCGCTGACGATTCCGCTGCTCACCGGCCCGGCGACGATCTCGACGATGGTGATCTACGCCCAGCAGACGCGCCACTGGTGGCAGCTGGCCGTGTTGGTCGGCTATGGCGTGGTCATCGGTGCGGCCGCTTTCCTGGCGCTGTCGGCCGCCGGGCGCATTGCGCGGCTGCTGGGGCGCACGGGCATCAATGTGATGACCCGGCTGATGGGCTTGATTCTGGCGGCCCTGGCCGTGGAAATCATGGCCGAGGGGCTGCTCAAGCTCTTTCCGGCACTGGGCGGGGCTACTTGAGGCGCGCGCCCTCGGCGTCGAAGACCTGCACCTCCATGGGGATGCCAGCGCCCACGCTTTGCGTAACGGTGCAGAAGGCCTCGAACTGCGACAGCACGCGGTCCAGGTGCTCGAGCTGCGCCGCAGGCACGCCCAGGCGCAGCACCGCCTCTATCTTCAGCACACGCAGCCGGCCTTCGGCGTTGCGGCCTACCGCCGCCGTCACCTGAGCGTTCAGTGGCTCAGGGGTCTGGCGGTACTTGCGCAAGGCGAACAGCAGGGAATCGCTCAAACAGTTGCCCACGGCGGCGGCCAGGAGCTGCACCGGCGACGGCCCGGTGCCGCCACCCAGCGGCGGGGGTTCGTCGCCGATGAGCGCAGGCACGGTACCGCCGAAGACGATCTCGAATCGGTAGTCCTGCTGCTGTTGCAGGCGCACGGTGACCTGGGAATCGCTCATGGGGGGCCTCACAAGGCGTTGACGGGGATCTTCAGGTAGGACACACCGTTGGCATCGGGTGGCGGCATCTCACCAGCGCGAATGTTCACCTGCACCGAAGGCAGGATCAGCGTGGGCATCTCCAGCGTGGCATCGCGTTGGGTGCGCATGCGCACGAATTCCTCTTCGCTGATGCCATCACGGATGTGGATGTTGTGCGCACGCTGCTCGGCCACGGTCGATTCCCAGGCCGGCGCCCGCCCCGCGGGCGGGTAGTCGTGGCACATGAACAGCCGCGTCTGCGGCGGCAAGCTCAGCAGCTTGCGCACCGAGCGGTACAGCGCGTGCGCGTCGCCGCCGGGAAAGTCGCATCGGGCCGTTCCCACGTCGGGCATGAACAAGGTATCGCCCACGAAAACCGCATCGCCCACCTGATAGGCCATGCAGGCCGGGGTGTGCCCCGGCACCGACATGGCCCGCGCCTGCAGCTGACCGATGGAGAAGACTTCCTCATCGTGCAGCAAGTGGTCGAACTGCGCCCCGTCGGTGCGGAACTCCGGCTCCAAATGGAAGATGCGCTTGAAGACGTCTTGCACCCGTGTGATGGCCGCCCCAATGGCGATGCGCCCGCCCAGGCGGCCCCGCAAGTAATGCGCGGCCGAGAGGTGATCGGCATGGGCGTGGGTTTCGAGGATCCACTGCACCGTCAAGCCCTGGGCTTGCACGAAGTCGATGATTTTGTCGGCCGAGGTGGTGCGGGTGCGGCCCGATTTGGGGTCGAAGTCCAACACCGAGTCGATCACCGCCGCATCCCCACCGGGGCGGTCATAGACCACATAGCTGACCGTCCAGGTGGCCGGGTCGAAGAAGGCTTGCACATTGGGGTTCATGGTCGTCAATCGGCAAAGGTCAGGATGAGAACAATATATTGACTGATAGTTTGTTTGTCAATATACTATCTTCATCTTAATCATTGATCTCCTCCGGCCCCCAGAAGATGCAGACCGATTTCGACCTGGAGCCCAGCCGAGTGCGCTCGGCCGCCGACGCCGCCTGTCGGCTGTTGAAGGTGCTGTCCAACCCAGACCGCTTGTTGCTGTTGTGCGAGCTCACACAAGGCGAGCGCCGCGTGGGCGAGCTCGAAAGCCTGTGCGGCATCGCCCAGCCCACGCTGTCGCAGCAGCTGGGCGTGCTGCGCGAGGAAGGCTTGGTGGCCACCCGGCGTGAGGGCAAGCACATCTATTACCGCATCGACAGCCCCCAAGCCTTGGCAGTGATGCGGGTGTTGTACGAACAGTTTTGTCAGTGAGGCTGCACATGATCACGATCGATTGGACCCATTTCACTCCTGGACTGTCCTTGGCCGGCGGGCTGCTGCTGGGCGTGGCCGCCGCCTTGTTCATCTTGCTCAACGGCCGGGTGCTGGGCATCAGCGGCATCGTGGCCGGCTTGCTGCGTCCGCGCCGCGGAGATGCCGGCTGGCGGCTGGCCTTCGTGCTGGGCTTGCTGGCCGCACCGGCGGTGTATGCCGTGCTGGCGCCGCTGCCGCAGGCGCGCATCGACGCCGATTGGGGGGTGCTGGTGATCGCCGGCCTGCTCGTGGGCCTGGGCACGCGCTACGGCGCAGGCTGCACCAGCGGTCACGGCGTGTGCGGGCTGTCGCGCCTGTCGCCACGCTCGCTGGTGGCCACGTTGGCCTTCATGGGCGCGGGCTTCCTCACGGTGTACCTGGTGCGCCATGGGTTCGCCTGAAGTTCGCCTGTCTCGACATACGGACATCGGAGTAGGAGCGCCACCATGCAACGTTTGACGGAATTCGCCGTGGGCCTGATCTTCGGGTTGGGCCTCATCCTCTCGGGCATGACCGATCCGGGCAAGGTGCTCGGTTTTCTGGATGTGTTCGGCGCCTGGGACCCTTCGCTGGCCTTCGTGATGGGGGGGGCCATCGCGGTGGGCGTGGGCGCTTTCGCCGTGGCCCGGCGCCGCACCACCAGTTTCCTGGGCGGCGCCATGCACCTGCCGCAGCGGCGTGACATCGACCGCCGGCTGGTGTGGGGCAGCCTGACCTTCGGCGTGGGCTGGGGCTTGGCCGGCTTCTGCCCGGGCCCGGCGCTGGTGTCGCTGGGCGCGCTGCAACCGAAGGCGTTGGTGTTCGTGTTGGCGATGTTGGCCGGCATGGCGATCTACGAATACCTCGAGGCCGCGCAGGACAAGCAGGCCGGCTCCCGCTGAGACAAGCGAGATGGCAATGCACGTGCTGCCGCAGTGGCTGCGACACTATCGCCGCCCATGGCTGGCTGGCGATCTGACGGCCGGCCTGATCGTCACGGTGATGCTGATTCCGCAGAGCCTGGCCTATGCCATGCTCGCCGGCCTGCCGCCGCAAGTGGGTCTGTACGCCAGCTTGTTGCCGCTGGTGGCCTACGCCCTGATCGGCTCGAGCATGACGCTGGCCGTCGGCCCGGTGGCCGTGGCCTCGCTGATGACGGCCAGTGCCTTGCAACCGCTGGCCACTGCCGGCTCGCCCGAGTATGTGTCGCTGGCCATGCAGCTGGCCCTGCTGTCCGGGGTGATGCTGCTGGTCTTTGGCGCGCTGCGCCTGGGCTTCGTCGCGCATCTGCTCAGCCACCCGGTCATCAGCGGCTTCATCAGCGGTTCGGCCATCGTGATCAGCGTCGGTCAGCTGCCGTCTCTGCTGGGTTTGAATGTCCCGGCCCATGGCGTGTGGGACACCTTGCATGGCCTGCTCACGGCCCTGCCCCAGACCCAACCGGTCACCCTGGCGCTGGGCGCCGGCAGTGTGCTGTGTCTCTGGCTGGCGCGCCGCCATCTCGCGCCCGCCTTGACGCGGCTGGGCGTGCCGCCGGCGGTGGCCGAGCTGCTGAGCAAACTCGCCCCGATGGCGGCGGTATTGATCTCCACGGCCTTGGTCGCCCTGCTGGATCTGTCCCGCACGGCCGGGGTGCGCATCGTGGGGGCCGTGCCCCAGGGGCTGCCGTCGCTGACGCTGCCGCTGCCCAACCTGGACACGGTGGGTGCGCTGCTGCTGCCGGCCTTGTTGATTGCCTTGGTCGGATTCGTCGAAAGCGTCTCGGTCGCGCAGTCGCTGGCGCTGAAGCGGCAAGAGCGCATCCACCCCAATCGCGAGCTGCTGGGCCTGGGCGCGGCCAATGTGGCCAGCGCCTTGTCCGGCGGCTATCCGGTCACGGGCGGCTTTGCACGTTCGGTCGTGAACTTTGCCGCCGGCGCCCGCACGCCCTTGGCCGGCGTGATTTCCGCCGTGCTGATGGCCGTGGTGGTGGCCGCCTTCACCGACGTGTTCTATCACTTGCCCAAGGCCGTTCTGGCCGCCACCATCATCGTGGCCGTGACCGCCTTGATCGACACGCGCACGCTGCGCGATGCCTGGCGTTACGACCGCGGCGACGCACTGTCCCTGCTGGCCACGGCCTTCGGCGTGATCGCGCTCGGTGTGGAGGCCGGCATCGCCATCGGCGTGGCCTGCTCGCTGGGGGTGCTGGTGTGGCGCAGCAGCCATCCGCACATCGCGGTCGTGGGCCGCGTGCCTGGCACGCAGCACTTCCGCAATGTCGAGCGCCACCAGGTGGAGACGGTGCCGGGCCTGCTGGCGCTGCGGGTGGATGAAAGCCTGTACTTCGCCAATGCCGCAGTGATCGAGGACCGCATCGAGGCCCATCTGGCGGCCCAGCCCGAGATCCGCCAGGTATTGCTGGTGTGCCCGGCGGTCAATCAGATCGACACCACCGGCCTGGGCATGCTCACCGAATTGCAGCGCAGCCTGGCGCGGCGTGGGATCACGCTGGCCTTGTCCGAAGTGAAGGGCCCGGTGATGGACCGTCTGCGACACACGCCCCTGGGGCACGCCCTGGAAGGCCAGATTTTCCTGAGCACGCACGAGGCCTTCGAACACGCTCGGCGCCGCCTGATCAACGCGCCGTCGGCACCCAAGCCTGCAAGCGGGGCAGCATGGCGCGGTACGGGGCCAGCAGCACCACGGCCATGAGCCACTTGATCGCGAGGTCGCCCGCGCCAAGCGCCAACCAATCGAACTCGCTGCCGGCAAAGGCGATGTAGAAGAAGATCGCCGTGTCGATCACCGAGGCCAGCAGCGAGCCGATGAGCGGTGCCTTCCACCAGCTCGCCTGACGCAAGCGGTTGAAGACGGCGATGTCCAGGCCCTGCGAGACCAAAAAGGCCGCCCCGGAGGCCACCGCGATGCGCCACGGGGCCAACCACAGCGAGACGACCACGGCCACCACGAAGCCCACGGCCACCACGCGGCGCGCCGCCGAGGGGCCCACGGCCCGGTTGGTGAGATCGGTGACCAGGAAGATGAGCGGATAGGTGAATGCGCCCCAGGTGAGCCAGTCGTTGATGACGAACTGGACCAGCACGTTGGACAGCACGATCACGCCGGCCATCGCAAGGAGGGGGCGCCACAAGACGCGAAGCTCTGGAATCATGGACATGGCAGGGCGCATTGTCTCGCGCACCGCGGCGTTCCGCCAGGAGGGCGCTCATTGTTCTGCATGGTGAACAATGAGGTCAGGATTCCGCCGCCGGGCCGATGCTCCCCGGGCGGGGGCTGGCACTAGACTGGCACTTGAAGGTGGAGGGCGCAAGAGATGTCGCAAGCGATGCACAGTCAGCCGTTCGACTACGTCATCGTCGGCGCGGGCACGGCCGGCTGCTTGTTGGCCAACCGGCTCAGTGCCGATGCCTCCAAGCGGGTCCTGCTCCTGGAAGCCGGCGGGCGCGACACCTACCCCTGGATCCACATTCCGGTGGGTTATCTCTATTGCATCGGCAACCCGCGCACCGATTGGCTGTACCACACCGAGCCCGACGCCGGGCTCAATGGCCGCCGGCTGCGCTACCCGCGCGGCAAGGTGCTGGGCGGCTGCTCCAGCATCAACGGCATGATCTACATGCGCGGTCAATCGCGCGACTATGACGGATGGGCCCGCCTCACGGGCGACCCGGCCTGGCGCTGGGAGGTCTGCCTGCCCTTCTTCAAACTGCATGAAGACCATTGGCGCCTGGACGAGCCCGACCCCAGCAACCCGGGTTTTCGCCAGCTGCACGGCCACGGCGGCGAATGGCGGGTGGAAAAGCAACGCCTGCGCTGGGAGGTGCTCGACGCCTTCGCGCAGGCTGCGCAACAGGCGGGCATTCCGGCCACGGACGATTTCAATCGCGGCACCAACGAAGGCGTGGGCTACTTCGAGGTGAACCAACGCCGCGGCTGGCGCTGGAACGCGACCAAAGCTTTTCTGCGACCGGTGCTCGACCGTCCCAATCTGACGGTGTGGACGCATGCCCAGGCCAGCCGGCTGCTGCTCACGCGTGCCGACGACGGCCGGTGGCGCGCCAGCGGCGTGGAGGTGCACACCCGCCACGGCGTGCACCATGTGCGGGCCTTGCGCGAGGTGCTGCTGGCGGCCGGGGCCATCGGCTCGCCGCAACTGCTGCAGCTGTCGGGCATCGGCCCGGGGCCTTGGCTGCACGAGCACGGCATCGAGTTGCGCCATGAGCTGCCAGGGGTGGGCGAGAACCTGCAAGACCATTTGCAGATCCGCGCGGTGTACGCGGTGCGGGGCGTGCCCACGTTGAACACGCTTGCCCACTCACTGAGGGGGCGCCTGCGCATCGGCCTGGAATACGCCCTCAAGCGCAGCGGGCCGATGAGCATGGCGCCTTCGCAGCTGGGCGCCTTTACCCGCTCGTCGCCAGCGCACACCTGGCCCAATGTGGAATACCACGTGCAGCCGCTGTCGCTGGAGGCCTTCGGCGAGCCGCTGCACCGCTTCGATGCCTTCACGGCCAGTGTCTGCAACCTCAACCCCACCAGCCGCGGGCAGGTGCGCATCCGCTCCCCGCGCTTCGAGGACGCCCCCCGCATCATGCCGAATTACCTCTCCACGCCTGAAGACCGCCAAGTGGCCGCCGACTCGCTGCGCCTGACACGGCGCATCGTCGCGCAGCCGGCCCTGGCGAAGTACCAGCCCCAAGAAGTCAAGCCTGGCATGCAGTACCAAAGCGACGAGGAACTCGCCCGTCTGGCCGGCGACATCGCCACCACCATCTTTCACCCGGTGGGCACGTGCCGCATGGGCGCGGCCGACGACCCCGGCGCCGTGGTCGATACGCGGCTGCGCGTGCGCGGCGTGGACGGCCTGCGCGTGGTGGATGCCAGCGTGATGCCCACCATCACCAGCGGCAACACCAATGCGCCCACGTTGATGATCGCCGAGCGGGCCGCGCAGTGGATCGCCGAGGCGCACCGCTAAGATCGCACGATGCTTGCCCTGTTCACTGCCGCCTTCGTGCTGGGCCTGATCTTCAATGCCGCGCCCGGCGCCGTTTTTGCCGAAACCGTGCGCCAAGGCGTGCGCGGGGGCTTCCGCCCGGCCTTGGCCGTGCAGGTGGGCTCGCTGGTGGGCGATGCCACCTGGGCCGTGCTGGGCCTGGCCGGCATCGGTGTGCTGCTGCAAGTGGATGCCCTGCGCTGGCCCGTCGGCGTGGCCGGCGTGGCCTATCTGGTCTGGCTGTCTTGGGACGCCTGGCGCGCGGCCAGCCAGGAGTTCCAGCTCGACGCCGCAGCGGCCGCCCCCACGCCCTCGTCGCGCGCGCTGCGCTCGGGCATGACTCTCTCACTGACCAACCCCCACAACATCGCCTTCTGGGCCGCACTGGGCAGCGCGCTGGGCGCCGTCGGCGTGGAACACCCGACCGCGGCCGACTATGGCCTGTTCCTGGCCGGCTTCATGGCCTCGTCGGTGCTGTGGTGCTTCGTCTGCGCAGCCATCGTGGACCGTCTGTTCCGTCGCGCCGGGCCGGCCTGGGCGCGCCTCACGTACCGGCTTTGCGCGGCGGCCTTCCTGGCCCTGGCCTTGGCCTCGTTGCGCGACCTGATGGTCACGCGCGCAGTGCCCTCGACGGCGCCGCCTGCGCCGCTCGTGCAAGGGCTCGAACATCCGCGGCCCTCTGGGTCCTGAGGCTCGGGTCGCCGGGCCCGCTCACCCCAGCGTGACGGCAAGGCCGACCAGGGCGCAGCCCCCCAGCAGCGGCATCACCCCCAGCCCGAAGCGAAACAGCGCCACGGCCGCGCCCGCGGTCATCACCGCCGAGACGACATCGAAGCGGCCCTCGAACCCCTGGGGCCACAACACGTGATAAGCGAAAAACAGCGCCAGCTGCAGGATCACGCCGACCACCGCGGCGGTGACGGCCGACAACGGCGCGGTGAACCCCAGCTTGCCATGCGTGGCCTCCACCATGGGCCCGCCGGCCAGAATGAACAAAAAGGACGGCAAGAAGGTGAAGAAGGTGGCCACCGAGGCCGCCACCACCCCGCCCCAGAAAGGCGACTGCCCCGCCCATGCCGGCTGCAGCCAGCCCCCCACGAAACCGACGAAAGCCACCACCATGATGAGCGGACCCGGCGTGCTTTCGCCCAGGGCCAGCCCATCGATCATCTGCGGCCCGCTGAGCCATTGGTAGTGCTCCACCGCCCCCTGGTACACATAAGGCAGCACGGCATAGGCGCCGCCGAAAGTCAGCAGCGCGGCCTTGGTGAAGAACCAGCCCATCTGCACGAGCATGCCGTCCCAGCCCTGCGCGGCCACGAGCACGGCCAGCACGGCCGCCCACAGGCCCACGCCGACGGCCAGCACCTTCAGCAACCGGGCACGCGAGAAGCGCACATGCGGCGGCGCCGGCGTGTGGTCATCGATCATGGCCGGCCGCTCGTCCTGCGAGGCCAAGCCGTGCCCGCCCCCCAGGACGAACACCGCCGGCCAGCGCCGCGCGCCTAGCCAGCCGACCAAGGCGGCGGCCATCACGATGGCCGGAAACGGCACCCCAACGGCGAAGCTGGCCAAGAAGGCCGCTGCCGCAAGCCCCCACATCCAACCGTTCTTCAACACCCGGCTGCCGATGCGGTAGGCCGCATGCAGCACGATGGCCGTCACCGCCGGCTTGATGCCGTAGAACAGGCCCGCCACCACCGGCAGGTGGCCCCAGCGCAGGGAGACCCAGCCGAGTGCGATCAACATGAACAGCGAGGGCAGCACGAACAGCGTGCCCGCCACGAGGCCGCCCCAGGTGCGGTGCATCAGCCAGCCGATGTAGGTAGCCAGCTGCTGAGCTTCGGGGCCGGGCAGCAGCATGCAATAGTTCAATGCATGCAAGAAGCGCTTCTCGCTGATCCAGCGACGGCGCTCGACCAGCTCGCCGTGCATGATGGCAATCTGCCCTGCCGGTCCGCCAAAGCTGATGAAGCCCAGCTTGAGCCAAAAGCGCAAGGCTTCGCCGAAGGGCACCTGCGCAGGAGGTGAGGACGAGGCTGTCATGGCCGCATTGTCTGCCGAACACGCGCAACGGCCGCGAGGCCACCGGCGCGCCGCATGCCGCCGGCGCGCGCCATGCCGCCGGGCTCACCGCCCGCCGCAGAGCCGACCGATCAATGCGCCGGCGCGAACGATGCGCGGCGACGGCGATTGACCCACCAGACCAGCGACAGCATCACCGGCACCTCGACCAGCACGCCCACCACCGTGGCCAAGGCCGCGCCGGAATGCAGGCCGAACAGCGAGACGGCCACGGCCACGGCCAGCTCGAAGAAGTTGCTGGTGCCGATCAGGCAGGCCGGGCCGGCGATCGCATGCGGCAGGCGCAACAGTCGAGCGCCAACCCAGGCCACGGCGAAGATGCCATAGGTCTGCAGCACCAGCGGCAACGCGATCATCGCGATCACCAAGGGCTGCGACACCAGCGTGTCGGCCTGCAAGCCGAACAACAACACCACGGTGGCCACCAGCCCGGCCATCGAGGCCGGCTTGAGCCGCTCCATGAAGTCGCTGACGGCCCGCGGCGAGCGGCGCTGCAACACACGCCGCGTGGCCATGCCGGCCAACAAAGGCAGCACCACGTACAGCACGGTGGACAGCAGCAGCGTTTCCCACGGCACGGCCAGCTCGGTCACACCGAGCAAGAACGCCGCGATGGGGGCATAGGCCACCACCATGATGAGGTCGTTCACCGACACCTGCACCAGCGTGTAGGCGGCATCGCCTTTGACCAGCTGGCTCCAGACGAACACCATGGCCGTGCAGGGTGCTACGCCCAGCAAGATCATTCCGGCGATGTACTGGTGCGCCGATGACGGATCGACCCAGGGGGCGAAGACATGCTCGAAGAACAGCACCGCCAGCCCTGCCATCGTGAACGGCTTGATGAGCCAGTTCACCACCAGCGTGAGCGCCAAGCCCCCGGGCCGCTGCCCGACCTGACGCACCGCCGACCAATCGATCTGGATCATCATCGGGTAGATCATCATCCAGATGAACAGGGCCACCACCCCATTGACATGCGCGAACTCCATCGCGGCGATGAGCTGGAAGACGCCGGGCACCAACGAGCCCAGGCCCACGCCGGCCAAGATGCCCAGTCCGACCCACACGGTGAGGTAACGCTCGAACACTCCCATGGTGAGACTCAACGCTGGCCGATGTCGGTGATCTCGCGCTGCAGGGCGAGTCGGTCGAGCGAGGCCAGCGGCAGGGCCAGCATCAACTCGATACGGCGCTTCAAGACGGTGGCGACGTCCCAATAGGCACGCGCCTTGTCCTCGTCGCTGCCTTGCACCCGCGACGGATCGGGCACGCCCCAGTGAGCCGTCATCGGCTGGCCCGGCCACACCGGACACACCTCGCCGGCGGCCTGGTCACACACGGTGATCACGAAGTCCATGACCGGCGCGCCGGGCTGGGCGAATTCCGACCAGTCCTTGCTGCGAAACCCCTCGACAGCCACCTGCATCTTGGCCAGCGTCTGCAGCGCCAGGGGTTGGATGGCGCCCGCCGGATGGCTGCCCGCCGAGTAGGCGCGAAAGCGCCCGCCCCCCAGGTGATTGAGCAAGCCCTCGGCCATGATCGAGCGGGCCGAATTGTGGGTGCACAGGAACAGCACGTGATAGACCTTGTGACTGGATGCGTTCATGGTGTGAATGTGTGCGGGTAAGCCTCAACAAGAAGCGCCGCCGCGGCCCGACGGCGCCATCACGGACGCAAGTCCGCAGTCCGCGCCCTGACAGCAATGCTGGGTGAGGTAAGCCAGCAGCCCGTTCATGCGCGCGATCTGCGGGCGATAGATGAGATGGCGGCCGTCGCGCTCCTGGCTGACCAGGCCGGCGTGCATCAGCTCCTTCAGGTGAAAAGACAGCGTCGAGGCGGTCACGCCCAGCACGGCGCCCAAATCACCCGGGGTCATGCCCGAGGGGCCGGCCCCCACCAAGGTGCGGAAGATGCGCAGCCGCGCACCTTGGGCCAGGGCGCCCAGGGCGCGCAGCGCCACCGTTTCGTCCACCGCTTCGATGGGCATCCCCACACGCTGGGCAAACATGCTCATGGTCTGCAACCCATCGATATTTCTATGATTATCGAATTATAAACGGCCCATGTGTCCGTTCGGTGACGACGGCTCCCCCCCTCAGCGGGAGACGATCAGCCGCAACCCCAGGCCCACGAAGACGGCGCCGGCCACGCGGTCCAGCCACAGACCGATGCGCGGCGTCTTGTGCAGCCACTGGCCGATGACGCCCGAAAACAGTCCCAGCAGCGAAAACAGAATCGCGGCCTGCAGTGTGAAGACCACCCCCAGCTGCGCCATTTGCCAGCCCACGTGGCCACGCGCGGGCAGCACGAACTGCGGCAGGAAAGACAGGAAGAACAGCACCACCTTGGGATTGATGGCGTTGGCGAACACGCCCTTGAAAAACAAGCGCCGCAGCGACGCCTCCCCCAGGCCATCGCGCACGACCTGCGCGCTGCCGCGACTGCGCAAGGCCTGCACGCCCAGCCAGATCAGATACAGCCCGCCGACGATCTTCAACACCGAAAACGCCATGGGCGAGGCCGCGATCACCGCGCTGACGCCAACGACGGCCAGCGCCGTGTGACTCAGGCAGCCCAGCGCACACCCCAGCCCAAACGCCACCCCGTGGCGCCGCCCCTTGCTGATGCCCATGCCAAGCACCATGAGATTGTCCGGACCCGGCGACACGGTGATGAGGACGGCGGCCAGCAGAAAGCCGAAGAATTGTTCGGGAGTGAGCATGGTGGCCACAGCTTACTTCAACCGGCGCGGCGCGGGGCAGCGGCCTCCAGGGCCGCTTGCGCTTCGGTGGAGCAGCCCAGCGCCGCGTGCGCCCGGGCACGCCCGGGCCTTGGTCGCGTCTGACCACACCCGCGACGCATTCGGTCCGCGCAGCGGCGATGCCCGAGCGACACCCTGGGGCGACCGCCCTGGCGCCTCAGCGCAGGTCGGTGTCGAGCAGGTCCAGCTTGCGCTGCAGGTACTCCTCGCGCCCGATGTCGCCGGCGGCATAGCGGCGATCCAGCTCCTCCAGCGCCAACCGGCGGCGTCGATCACCACGCCTGCTCAGCGGCTGATCGCTGGACATCCACCACAAGCCCACGGCCAGCAGGCCCAGGATCACGACCAAGCCGCCCAGCAAATCCCACACATGCGGTGGGAACAGGCCGGCGGGGCCGGCGCACGCGCTCAGCGCCAGCAGCGGCGCCAACCCCAGCCCACGCCTCAGCGTTGCGGCGACCATCAGCGCCCCCCGTACAGAGGTTGCAACGCGTCGAGGCTGGGGCCGAGCTGGACCGCCTCCAAGGCCGTGCCATGCGCGCTGCGCGTGCCCAGACCCGAAGCCGCCAAGCGCTGCCCCACGGCCAGCGGCTGCAGCAGTCCATGCGGCGGAAAACGCACGATGTCGCCGTTGTCGAGGATGGCCCCGTTGATTTCGCCACGCGCTCCGGTCAGCACGGTGGTCACTTGCCCGGCCGTCTGCAAGGGCTGCAGCTGCGCGGCGCGCAGGTGGCGCGGCAAGGGGCGTTCGTTCCACGCCGGCGGCTGGTCGATGACGCTG
The DNA here is from genome assembly GCF_001592165.1 of Caldimonas taiwanensis NBRC 104434. Lineage (NCBI taxonomy): Bacteria > Pseudomonadati > Pseudomonadota > Betaproteobacteria > Burkholderiales > Sphaerotilaceae > Caldimonas > Caldimonas taiwanensis. Next base: position 91,434 of record NZ_BCWK01000001.1, on the reverse strand, counting down.
GCCCCGCTGGCCGCATCGATGACCGCATAGGCTTTGATCTGCCCCAGCGCCTGGGGCCGGCCGAACACGCGCACCGTGCGTCCTGGCGCGGCCACCTCGGCCAGCTGTGGGCCCAAATGCGGCGGGAAGCGCACCACCCGACCGTCGGTCAGCAGCAAGCCGTCCACATCGCCATAGGGGTTGACCAGCAAACGCTGCACTGCCGCCTCGGCCACTGGCGCGCCGGCAGGCGGCCAGGCCGCCTGATGCGGCGCCGGCCCATGGTGCGGCGGCCGTGCCACCGCCGCTCCGGCCGCCAAGCTGCCGCCCACAACCGCAAGCAGGCCACAGAACCAAGCAGGAACTCGTCGAGCAGACTTCATGGAAGACACCTCCGATGAGTGGGTTGCGAAACTGAGGTGTCAAACCCTGGGCAAGCCCCGTGCCAGAAATTTTTCTCTTGAAAATCAAAGACTTGCTACAACCCTCCGGGGCCAAGCGTCACACCATGTGACGCCTGCGGCGTCCGCTGTGGTGACAGTGGCGCGCTGCGCGGCTCAGTCCAAGCCGTGGGCTTGCAGCTTGCGGTAGAGCTGTTGGCGGTGCAGGCCCAGGCGACGCGCGGCTTCGGCCCGGTTGCCGCCGGCGGCGGCCAAGGCCCGTTGCAGCATCATGCGCTCGACGGTGGCCAGCGCCGGCTCCAACGGGCCGTCCCAATCGATGTCGAGGCTGGGGCCGCCCGCGGCGGCGGCCGCGGCCTCCAGCCCCAGGGCCGCCGGTTCGATCACCGGCCCACTGGTCAACGCCACGGCCCGCTCGATGGCATTGCGCAGCTCGCGCACGTTGCCTGGCCAACGGTGGCCCAGCAAGGCACGCGCCGCCGCAGGCGACAGCCGCTTGCCCGAGCCGCTGGCGCGCAAGAAATGCTCGGCCAGCAGCACCACATCGGCCAAGCGCTCGCGCAGCGGAGGCAACTCGATGCTCAGCACATTGAGCCGGTACCACAAATCGCTGCGAAACCGGCCCTGCGCGACCATCTCGTGCAACGGACGGTGGGTGGCGGCCACCACGCGCACGTCCACCGGGTGGCTGTGGTGCGCGCCCACGGGCGTGACCTCCCGCTGCTGCAGCACCCGCAGCATCTTGGCCTGCATGGCCAGCGTCATGTCGCCGATCTCGTCGAGGAACAAGGTGCCGCCGTCGGCCTGCCGGAAGCACCCCAGGCGGTCTTGCGTGGCGCCGGTGAAGGCCCCTTTGACATGACCGAACAGCTCGCTTTCGAGCAGCTCGGCCGGCACCGCCGCGCAATTGATGGCCACGAAGGGCCCGTCACGGCGCTCGCTGTGACGATGCAGCGCGCGGGCCACCAGCTCCTTGCCGGTGCCGGTCTCGCCCAGCACCAGCACGGTGACATCGCTGGCGGCGGCTTGGCCGATGCGCTTGAGCACGCGACGCATCGCCTCGCTGCTGCCCACCAGCTCGTGCGCCGTGGCATCCGGCGGCAAGGCCGTCGCCGGCGTCTGCGCCAAGGCCGCGCGCTGCGCCAGGGCACGACGCACCACCTCCTGCAAATCTTGGCGCCCCAAAGGCTTGGTCAGGTGATCGAAAGCGCCCAATCGCATGGCCTCGATGGTGTTGGCACCGCTGGCATGGGCGGTCAAGACCACGCAAGGCAGCTGCGGAGCCAGTTCACCGGCGCGGCGCAAGAAGCTCAAGCCGTCCTCATCGGGCAAGCGCAAATCCACGAAAGCCAAGGCCAGCTCGTCCTGCGCGGCCAGATGCGCCAGCGCCTGCGCCACGGTGGCCGCCGGCACGGCCTCGTGCCCCAAGTCGCCCAAGGCCTCGGCCAAGCCAGCACGAAACCCCGCGTCATCGTCCAGGATCAGGATGCGCGCCATGGCAATTCGATGCAAAAACAAGCCCCATGCGGCTGCACCGGCTGGTGAGTGACCCGTCCGCCATGCGCCTGCGCGATCTCCCGCACCAAGGCCAATCCCAGCCCGGTGCCGCCGGCGCGCCCGGTGGCAAACGGCTCGAACAAATGCGGCAGCAAGTCCGCCGGCACCCCCGGGCCGTCATCGCGGACGCACAGATGCAGCCAGGCCGACTCGCCGCGGGCCTGCAGCACGACATGCCCGCCGGCCGGCGTGTGCGCCAAGGCATTGAGCAACAGATTGTCCAGCGCGCGCGACAGCGCCGCCGGATCGATGCACACGGGCGGCGCCGAGGCGCCATCCCAGGGCGGCTCTAGCCGGCAGGTCAAACTCACGCCACGCTGCTGCGCGGCCTCGGCATGACGATGCAGCTGGGCGGGCAACCAGTCGTGCAAGACCACCGGCTCCGGTTGCACCCGAAACGGCTGCGTCAGGGTCAACAAACTGTCCACCAAGGATGCGATGCGGGCCGATTGCTCCAAGACCGCCTGCAAGGCCCCGCGCGCGCGTTCACGCTCCAGCGGCGCGGGGGCCGACAGCGCGTTCTCCGCCTTCAGCCGTATGGTGGCCAGCGGGTTGCGGATCTCATGGGCCAGCCCGGCCGACAAGCGCCCCAAAGCCGCCAGCCGGGCGGCTTGGGCCAGCTCGGCGCTGAGCCGCTCGGCCTGCTCGCGGGCCCGCTGCGCACGCACGGCATGGTCGTTGAGCGCCGCCCCCAGTCGATCCAGCTCCGGCACCCCGGTGGGCGGCACCCACGGCTGCGGCGCGGCCGGCGGCGGCGTGGACAAGGCGCGCTCCAAAGTCTGCAAACCGCGCCCCCAGCGTGTCAGCGTCCAACCCAGCCAGCCGCCGCTGAGCACCACGAAGCCGAGCAACAACCCCAGCGCGAACGTCAAATGCTCCAAGGCCTCGGCAGCCACCGTGGGCACCCGCTTGAGCGTCCAGCCCACCATGGTCGGCTGCGGCGCTTGATCTGGGCATGCATGCAACACCACCGTCTCGCGCAGGCCCGGACGCACCTCCGTCAAGGCCTGCGCCGCGGCATGCGCCCGTGCGGCCAACGCCTCGATGCGCTCGCGCTCGGCCTCGGGCACGTCTCGCTTGATGCCCGAGCCGTCATACGTGGGGAACGCATAGGCCACCACCCCGCGCCCTCGCTGCCACAGCCCCCCTTCCACCCCGGGCATGTCGCGCAGCGCCAGATCGATGGCCGCCTCCATGGCGGCAGGAGCGTCGGCCACCGACAGCTGGGCAGCTCGCGCCTGCGCGGCCACCATCTCCGCGCAGGCCGCGCCGACACGCACCACTGCGGTGCGCACCAAGGCCTCGGCCCCTTGACGGCTCAAGGACCACACGGTCCAGGCCAACGTCAAGGCCACCACCGCGATCGACACCCACAGCATCGCCAGCCCCTGCCCCAAGGACAGGCCGGCCCGACGATGCAGCCAGGGCCATCGCGGCATCACAGGGCCCACGCGGGGGCGGGGATCGAAGGAATCGGCCATGCACAGGGTCGCGCTTCTGACGCAGCCCCGCCTGGACGGCGCTCAGCAGGGCTGTGCTGGGCCGCAGTGTAAGCCGATCGCCTCCGGCCGCAGCGCCTCAGCGCAGACGGCCCACGTAGCGCTGCTGCACGACCTCGGGGGCCGATCGCGCCAAGGGCTCATCGGGCTGGCGCTCCCAGGCCGGCCGCGGTGGCATGGCAAGGGCGCGCGGCCGCTGTGGCTGCATCGCCCGCTCGAGCTTGTCGGCCCAGGACTGCAGCTCCTCATCGGGCTGCCGGCGGCACACACGGATGATCTCCTGGGCATAGTCCCAATTCGCCGCCATCCATTCGGGGTCGGTCACCCGCCCCACTTTGCGGCGCAACAGCACATGCAGGTGCGCCGCGATGGCCAGACGATCACTTTCCGATGGGCTTGCGCTCACGCGAAAACTCCTGCAACGAGAGACTGCCCCCGCCCTCAAGCAAGCACCGCGCCAACGTCACCCTGTCTGCGGCCGCCTCCGGCACGCAGGCTGCGCGCTTCAGCGCCGGTCCAAGGGGCAAGTGCTCAGGCCCAGCAAGCTGTACAACGGGCACATCCGGAACAGCCCGGTCAGCAGCGGCACCACGCCGATGTAGCCCCAAAGGCCCACGGTGCCGGTGGCCGCCAGCGCGACCAACACCAGCCCCAGAACGATGCGCGCGATGCGGTCGATCCCGCCCACATTGGCTTTCATGTTCGCAACTCCTTGCCCCACCGCTGGCGGTGTGGCATGCACACAGGGCCACAGTGTGCGCGCAGCACCGCCGCCGGGCTTGATCTGCCTCAACCCCACGATGCGCCGGACCTCGAGCGCCCCCGCCCCGCGGGGGACTAGGGCGGCCCCTGCCCCCAGGACGGCGCGCCGGCTTTACATTTTGGATCTGCTGGCTGTCGTCGCATCGCACCTTGAGCTCCACCCCCGCTTGCCCCACCCCTCCGATGCCGGCCGAAGCCTTGCTGGCGGCCATTGGACAGGTGCAGCGGCAGTTCATTGAAGAAGCCAATCTGCCCAGGGCCTTCGATGGCTTGCTGAGTGTGTTGCTGCGCGTCACCGGCAGCGAATATGGCTTCATCGGCGAGGTCTGGCAGGAGCCGGGCCGCACCGCGCCGGCTTTGCGCATGTTGGCCATCTCCGACATCGCCTGGGACGAAGCCTCGCGCCAGATGATGGCCCTGCATCGCCAGGGCCGCTTGGTGTTTCGCTCGCTCGACTCCTTGTTCGGGCGCGTGATCCAAAGCGGCCAGCCGGTGCTGTCCAACGACCCGCGGCACGATCCGCGCTCGGGTGGGCTGCCGCCGGGGCACCGCGTGATGGACAACTTCCTGGGGCTGCCCTTCTTCCGCGGCGATGAGCTGCTGGGCATGGTCGGCGTGGCCAACCGGCCTGGCGGCTACGATCCGAGCCTGATCCAGGCCCTGCAGCCGCTGCTGACCACCTGCGCGGCACTGACGACGGCCGCCCGCGCCGAAGCCGGCCGCCGGCAGGCCGAAGCGGCCTTGCGCCTGAGCGAGGCACGCTGGCAATTCGCCTTGGAAAGCGCTGGCGACGGCGTGTGGGATTGGGACCTCGATGCCGATCGGCTGGCCTATTCCCCGCTGGGCTTGGCCGCCTTGGGGTATGCCGAAGGCCAGGTTGGGCCCCGCATGAGTGACTGGGTGGCATTGGTGCATCCCGACGACCGCGCCGCCTGCCACCAGGCCATCGTGGCCCACCTGCAAGGACGGACCCCCATGATGCGCAGCCAGCACCGCTTGCGCGCGGCCGATGGTCGCTACCGCTGGGTGCTCATGCGCGGCAAAGTGATCGACCGCCATCCCGACGGCCGCGCCCGCCGGGCCGTGGGGGTGGTCACCGACATGAGCGCAACGCTGGCACAACAAGCCGCCGCCGAAGAAGCCATGGCCACGCTGCGCAAGCTGGCGCGCCAAGCCCCGGGGGTGCTCTACCAGTTCCGCTTCCATCCCGATGCTCGCATGAGCTTTCCTTACGCCAGCGAGAACTTCGAATCCTTGTTCGGCGTGCCGCTGGCCGAGGTCCAAGACGATGTCATGCGGCTCATCGCGCGCGTGCACGATGCCGACCGAGCCGGCCTGCTGGCCTCGATCTTCGAAGCCAGCCGCAACGTCACCCCGTGGATGCACGAGTTCCGCTTCGTGCGTCCCGATGGCGCGGTGCGTTGGATCATGGGGCATTCCAGCCCCGAGCGGGAAGACGACGGCTGCGTGCTCTTTCACGGCTTTCTGACCGACATCACCGAGCGCAAGCACCTGCAGGACGAACTGGCGCGCATGGAAGAAATGCGCCGCGCCCGCGCCGCCGCCGAAGCGGCCAACCGGGCCAAGACGGTCTTTTTGTCGCACATGAGCCATGAGCTGCGCACCCCGCTCAATGCGGTGCTGGGCTTTGCACAGCTGCTGCGTGACGACCCCAGCCTGAGCCTGCCGCCGTCGCGGCGCCAATGGGTGGAGCACATCCATGCGGCCGGCCAGCATCTGCTGGGCATGATCACCGACTTGCTCGACCTCACCCGCATCGAGGCCGGCGCGCTGCTGGTGCGCCAGGACACCATCCCGCTGGACGAAGTACTCGAAGAATGCCTGAGCATGCTGCGCCCCCAGGCCGACGCCGCTCAGATCGGCCTGCATGCGCCGGCCCCCAGCGGCCTGAGCGTCCAAGGCGACCGCCAACGCTTGCGCCAGATCTTGCTCAACCTGGTGGGCAATGCCATCAAGTACAGCCCGTCCGGCAGCGAGGTCTGGGTGCACACCGGCCACCAAGGGGAGCGAGTGGCCATCTCGGTGCGCGACAGCGGCCCGGGCATCCCGCCCGAGCGGCGTGACGAACTCTTCACGCCCTTCAATCGCCTGGGCCGCGAACACGGCCGCATCGACGGCGCCGGCGTGGGCCTGGCCCTGTCCCAAGGGCTGGCCCGGCTGATGGGCGGGCAGATCCACGTGGACAGCCAGCCCGGCCAAGGCAGCACCTTCACCTTGGAGCTGCGGGCCGCGCCCTATGCTCAAAATTGATTCGATCAATTGGAATTTGAACTCCGAAAGCGCCAGACTATTCATAAGACGCATTCGCAACGGAGTTCCTCATGGTCAAGACCGTCTGTTTCGGACTGATGCATTTGTCCATCGCCTTTGGCATTGGCTATGCACTCACCGGTGACGTGGCCATCGCCGGCGCGATCAGCTTGCTGGAGCCCTTGGCCAATACCGTGGCCTTTTATTTCTTCGACCGCTACTGGGGACATCCTCTGTGGCGCCGCCTGGCCAATAAAGTCAGGGCTCACTTTGGCTTGGACCCCTTGGAGCCCCCGACCCAGCCGTCTTCATCGGCCAATGCCCCTGCCCGTCACTGGCTCGGATGCGTGCACTGCCACCTGCAGGCCCAGCGGCCACGGCGCCCCGACGGCCCGATGCTGGCGGTTCGCCCCCGGCTGCGCGGCACCGCCTGAGCCGCCGCCCTCGGCCGCCTTGTCGGCGCCCGACTGACGGACCGCGTCCGCAAAGTCTGCTATCGTGAGGCCGATATGCATTGGCCTCAATGTAATGGGCGGCCGCTCGCCCTGTTTCTGGATTTCGACGGCACCTTGGCCGAACTGGCCTCGCGCCCGCAGGATGTGCATGTCGAGCCGGCGCTCATCGAGCTGCTGGACCGCTTGCGCAGACAGCTCGAGGGGGCCTTGGCCATCGTCACCGGCCGGCCCGTGCAGGACATCGATGCCTTCTTGCACCCCTTGCTGCTGCCGGTGGCCGGCCTGCATGGCGCCGAAGGCCGGGGAGCCGACGGCCGCGGTTGGCGGCTGGCGGCGCCCGACTTGAGCGCGGTCGAGGCGGTCGCACGCGCCTTGCAAGCCGAGCACCCCGGCCTGCAGCTCGAACACAAGGCCGCGGCACTGGCCGTGCACTACCGCCATGCGCCCGAGGCGGCCGAGGCCTGCCGGCAGCGCCTGGCCGAGGCGATCGCCTCCGACACGGGGCTGGAGTTGCTGCACGGCAAGTGCGTGATCGAGGTCAAGCCCGCTGGGGTGCACAAGGGGCTGGCGATCGAGCGCTTCTTGTCCGACAAGCCTTTTGCTGGGCGCGAGCCGGCCTTTGCGGGTGACGATGTCACCGACGAGGCGGGCTTTGCCACCGTGCTGCGCCTGGGGGGCCAGGCCTGCAAGGTCGGCGCGGGCCCGAGCTGCGCGCCCCAGCGTCTGGCCAGCCCGGCCGAGCTCCATCGTGCCCTGGCAGCGTGGTCGCAGCAGCTGTCCTCCTGCGTTGAAAGGAGCGCCGCATGACAGGCTTTGCCCCACCAGCCCCGCCGTCGCTGCGCCTGGGCGTCATCGGCAACTGCACCTACAGCGCGCTGATCGACGAACGCGCCCGCGTGGTGTGGTGCTGCCTGCCGCGCTTCGATGGCGATCCGGTGTTCAACGCCTTGCTCGACCCCTCCGAGCGCGGCAGCGACTGGGCCTTCGAGCTCGAGGACTTCGCCTCGGCCGAACAAGCCTATGTGCCCAACACGGCGATTTTGCGCACCGTGCTCACCGACACCCGGGGCCAGCGCCTGGAAATCATCGACTTTGCGCCGCGCTTCCATTCGCGCTCCCGCTTTTTCCGGCCGATGACCATGGTGCGCCGCGTGCGCCCCTTGAGCGGCGCGCCGCGCCTGCGCGTCCGCCTGAACCCGCGCTTCGATTGGGGCCGACGCGCGCCCACGCTCACCCAGGGCAGCAATCATCTGCGCTTCGTGGGCGATGCGTTGACGCTGCGGCTGAACACCGACGCGCCCCTGTCTTACGTGCTGTCGCAGCAGCCCTTCGTCGTCAGCCGTGAATACAACTTCCTGCTCGGCCCAGACGAGACCCTGGCCGAAGGCATCGGCGACACCGCGCGCCATTTCGAGCAAGAGACGGCCGCCTACTGGCGCCACTGGAGCCAACGGCTGCACATCCCGCTGCAATGGCAGGATGCGGTCATTCGCGCGGCCATCACGCTGAAGCTGTCGCTGTTCGAAGACACCGGCGCCATCGTCGCGGCGATGACCACCAGCATTCCCGAGGCTGCGCACAGCGGCCGCAACTGGGACTACCGCTATTGCTGGCTGCGCGATGCCTTTTTCGTGGTGCGCGCACTCAACAGCCTGTCGGAGATGGGCACGCTGGAAGACTACCTGCGCTGGCTGTCCAACGTCGTGGCGCAGGCGCGCGGCGGGCACATCCAGCCCTTGTTCGGCGTGGGCCTGGAACGCGAGCTGCCCGAGTTCGTGATGGAGCATCTGCCGGGCTATCGCGGCATGGGTCCGGTGCGCGTGGGCAACCAAGCGGCCGAGCATGTCCAGCACGATGTCTATGGCAACGTGGTGCTGGCGGCCGCACAAGCCTTTCATGACGAGCGCCTGCTGCATCGCCCCGGCCTGGCCGAATTCGATCATCTGCAAGCCGTGGGCGAGCAAGCCGTGCGTGTGTTCGACCAGCCCGATGCCGGCATGTGGGAGCTGCGCACCCGTGCACGCGTCCACACCTCCTCGGCGCTGATGTGCTGGGCGGCCTGCGACCGCTTGGCCAAGATCGCGCGGCGACTGCAGCTCGGCGACCGCGCCGCCCACTGGGCCCAACAGGCCCAGCGCTTGCGCGAGCGCATCCTGGCCGAAAGCTGGAGCGACCAGCGCCAAGCCTTCGTCGAGAGCTTCGGCGGACGCGATCTGGACGCCAGCGTGCTGCTGATGGCCGAGGTCAACTTCATCGACCCCAGGGACCCGCGCTTCATCGCCACCGTCGATGCCCTGGAGCGCCATCTGTGCGATGGCCCCTACATGCGCCGCTACGAGGCCGCCGACGACTTCGGCAAGCCCGAAACCGCCTTCAACATTTGCAGCTTCTGGCGCATCGATGCGCTGGCGCGCATCGGCCGCACCGCGCAGGCACGCGAGATCTTCGAAGCGATGCTGGCCACGCGCAACCCCTTGGGGCTGCTGTCGGAAGACACCGATGCGCGCACCGGCGAGTTGTGGGGCAATTTCCCGCAGACGTATTCGATGGTGGGCATCATCAACGGCGCGGTGCGGCTGTCGGCGCCCTGGGACAGCGTGGTATGAGCCGGCTGGTCGTGGTGTCCAACCGCGTGGCCGACCCGCGCAAACCCGCCGCCGGGGGCTTGGCGGTGGCTTTGGGCGAAGCGCTCAACGACACCGGCGGGCTGTGGTTCGGCTGGAGCGGCAAGGTCGTCGAGCCGGGCGAATCCGAGCTGGGCGCCGTGCGCGTGGTGCGCAGCGGCAACGTCACCTTGGCCACGATCGACCTGTCTGCCGACGATCACGACAGCTATTACCTCGGCTATAGCAACGGTGTGCTCTGGCCGGTCTTCCACTACCGGCTCGATCTGGCCGACTTCGAGGCCGGCCATATCGCCGGCTACCGCCGCGTCAACCGGCTGTTTGCTCAAAAGCTGATGACCTTGCTGCGCCCCGACGATCTGATCTGGGTGCACGACTACCATCTCATCCCGCTGGCGGCCGAGCTGCGCGCGATGGGCTGCAGCCAACGGATCGGCTTTTTTCTGCACATCCCGCTGCCGCCGCCGCAAATTCTGGCGGCCATCCCGCAGCATGAGTGGCTGATTCGCGCACTGTTTGCCTACGATGTGGTGGGCTTTCAGTCCAACATCGATCTGCAGCACTTCGCGCGCTACGTGCGCAACGAAGCCGACGCCCAGGCGCTGGGTGCCGATCGTTACCGCGCCTTCGGCCGCACGACGATCGCGCAGGCCTTTCCGATCGGCATCGATGTGGACGAGTTCGCCCAACTGGCCCAGTGCCGCGAAGCGGTCGAGACCTACCAGACCATGCGTGAGCAGTATTCGCGCCGCCGCCTGCTCATCGGCGTGGACCGGCTCGACTACTCCAAAGGCATTCCTCATCGGGTGCGCGCGTTTCGCGAACTTCTCCAGCATTACCCCGAAAATCGGCACAGTGCCACGCTGATCCAGATCGCCTCGCCCACGCGCGAAAGCGTCGATGCCTACGCCGACATCCGCCGCGAACTCGAAGCCCTGTGCGGAGCGATCAATGGCGACTTCGGCGACCTCGATTGGATGCCGGTGCGCTACATCCACCGCACCGTGGCGCGCAAGCGCATACCCGGCCTGTGCCGCGCGGCCGACGTCGGCCTGGTCACGCCGCTGCGCGACGGCATGAACCTGGTGGCCAAGGAATACGTCGCCGCGCAAAACCCCGACGACCCCGGCGTGCTCGTGCTCTCACGCTTTGCCGGCGCGGCCGAGCAATTGAAGGAAGCGCTGCTGGTCAACCCCTATGACGTGCATGGCACGGCCGAAACCATTCAACAGGCCCTGCGCATGCCATTGGAAGAGCGCCAGCGCCGCCATCGGGCGCTGCTGGCGCGCATCCGCGAGCACGACGTGCACTGGTGGCGGCGGCGCTTTCTCGACACCCTGGCGCAAGCCGGGGACTGAGCTTCGACGCTTCGACAAAGGAGTCCTCCCGCATGAAAGACGATTGGATCAGCGAGGCCCTCGCCCTCTGGCATGGCCTTGGCGGTTTTGCCATGACCGCCGTGCGTGTCACCCTGATCGCCCTCGTCGCTTGGATCGTCGTCAAAGTGCTTCACCGCACCATCCGGCTGTTTCGGCAGCGGCTGACCGCGCGCACCGACGATCGCGAAGCGGTCAAACGCGCCGAAACCCTGGGGCGCGTCTTCCGCTACATCGTCAGCGTGGTGGTCACCCTGGTGGCCAGCATGGTCATCCTGTCCGAGTTGGGCATTTCCGTGGCCCCCATCCTCGGTGCTGCCGGCGTGGTCGGTCTGGCCGTCGGCTTTGGCGCACAAACGCTGGTCAAGGACTATTTCTCCGGCTTTTTCATTCTCTTGGAGAACCAGATCCGCCAAGGGGACGTGGTCCAACTCGGCGACCACTCCGGCGTGGTCGAACAGGTGACGCTGCGCTTCGTGCAACTGCGCGACTATGCGGGCAATGTGCATTTCATCCCCAATGGCAGCATCTCGGTCGTCACCAACATGACCTTCGGCTACGCCAATGCCGTGATGGACATCGGCGTGGCCTATCGGGAAGACGTCGATCAAGTGATGGCCCTGATGCACGAAGTGGCCCAACAAATGCGGCGCGACGACACCTATGGCCCGCGCATCCTGGGTGACTTGGAAATGGCCGGGGTGGATCAATGGGCCGATTCGGCCGTGGTGATCCGCTGCCGCCTGCGTTGCGTGCCGATCGAGCAGTGGTCGGTGCGCCGGGAGTATCTGCGTCGGCTGAAGAAGGCCTTCGATGAGGCCGGCATCGAAATCCCCTACCCGCACCTGACGATCTACGCCGGGCAGGCCAAGGACGGCAGCGCCCCGGCCTTCCCGGTGCAAGCGCGCGTGCTCGGCACGGCCCAGCGCTGAAGCGAGCCGCCGCTCCGCGGGCGGCTCATGGTCGGCCGCGCGGCGGTTTCACCATCGGGTGTCGGCCGGGAACGAATAGGCGTCTTCTTGCAGCAGCAACGGGGCCCGCGCCGCGGCCGCAAACGCGGCTTCGTTCAGCACCAGGCCCAGGCGGCGTACTTGCTGGTCCAGGGCGCTCAGCCGCGCGTCCAAGGCCAGCAGCCAGGCCGACGGCCGCGCCGGGAACAAGGACGACAACGCCAGCCAACGCTGGCTCCAGGGCAAACGCGGCGCCTGCGTGTCGTACAACAGACGCCAAGCCCGTGCCAACTCGGCCGCCTCCACCGGCCATTGCGCCAGGGTGTGCCGGTTCAGCGACGGTGTCGCACTCGACGGTGGCGATGTCATGATTCTTCGGGCCTGCGGGCCCGCAGCACCGTAAAGCGCTACATTCTCGGCGTCCCCGCTCCACGGTCACCCGGGTTTTCCCGGGAATCCCCCTTCAGGGGGAAAGGCCGCCTGCGGCCTCCCCGGGAGCCCCCCAGGAATTCGACCCTGCGCGGGGCAAGGATGTATCGCGCCGCCTACAATGAAGGGTTTGCCTGCGCGATCGGCATTGCGCTCTGTGATGCAGGCCCGACGCAGGCCATGCCGCGGAGACCTCCCATGCTCTACCCCCAGGAATTCGACGTCATCGTCGTCGGTGGCGGCCACGCCGGCACCGAAGCGGCATTGGCGGCCGCCCGCATGGGCTGCGCCACGCTGCTGCTCACCCACAACATCGAGACGCTGGGCCAGATGAGCTGCAACCCGTCCATCGGGGGCATTGGCAAAGGCCATCTGGTCAAGGAAATCGACGCCCTGGGCGGCGCGATGGCCGCAGCCACCGATGAGGCGGGCATCCAGTTCCGCATCCTCAACAGCTCCAAGGGGCCGGCCGTGCGCGCCACGCGCGCCCAGGCCGACCGTGTGCTGTACAAAGCCGCCATTCGCCGCCGTTTGGAGAACCAGCCCCGTTTGTGGCTCTTCCAACAAGCGGTCGATGACCTCATGCTCGAAGGTGACCGCGTGGTCGGCGCGGTCACGCAAGTGGGCATTCGCTTTCGCGGGCGCACGGTCGTGCTGACGGCCGGCACCTTCCTGGACGGCCGCATTCACGTGGGTTTGCAACACTATGCCGCCGGTCGTGCGGGGGATCCGCCCGCGGTGTCGCTGTCGGCCCGCCTCAAGGAGTTGAAGCTGCCGCAGGGACGCCTGAAGACCGGCACCCCGCCGCGCATCGACGGCCGCAGCATCGATTTTTCCAAGCTCACCGAGCAGCCCGGGGACCTCGACCCCGTGCCGGTGTTCAGCTTCATGGGTGACGCGTCGCAGCATCCGCGCCAGGTGTCTTGCTGGATCACCCACACCAACGAGCGCACCCACGAGATCATCCGTTCGGGCTTCGACCGCAGTCCGATGTTCACCGGCCGCATCGAAGGCGTGGGGCCACGCTATTGCCCCAGCATCGAGGACAAGATCAACCGCTTCGCCGACAAAAGCTCGCACCAGATCTTCCTGGAACCCGAAGGGCTCACGACCAACGAGTTTTACCCCAACGGCATTTCCACCTCGCTGCCGTTCGACATCCAGCTCGCCGCGGTGCGCTCGATGCCGGGCCTGGAGCAGGCCCACATCCTGCGGCCGGGCTATGCCATCGAGTACGACTACTTCGACCCGCGGGAGTTGAAACCCAACTTCGAAACCCGGGCCATCCGCGGGCTGTTCTTCGCCGGCCAAATCAACGGCACCACCGGCTACGAAGAAGCCGCCGCTCAGGGCCTGTTCGCTGGGGTCAATGCCGCATTGCAAGCCCAAGACCGCGAGCCCTGGGTGCCCCGGCGAGACCAGGCCTACCTCGGCGTGCTGGTGGACGACCTCATCACCAAAGGCGTCTCCGAACCCTACCGCATGTTCACCAGCCGGGCCGAGTTTCGCCTGCAGCTGCGCGAGGACAATGCTGACCTGCGCTTGACCGAGATCGGCCGCCAGTTGGGCTTGGTGGACGATGCCCGTTGGGACGCCTTCAACCGCAAGCGCGACGCGGTTTCACGTGAAACAGAGCGCCTGAAGTCCACCTGGGTGCATCCTCACATCCTGCCCGCAGCCGAGGCCGAGCGGCTCATCGGCAAGGCCCTGGAGCATGAGTACAGCCTGGCCGACCTGCTGCGCCGCCCTGGCGTGAACTTCGACACCGTGGCCGCGGTGGCCGCCCTCGCCAAGCCCGAGGCCGGTGTTTCACGTGAAACGCTGCGCGCCGAACTGGGCGCCACGCTGGCCGATGCCGTGATCGAGCAGGTCGAGATCAGCATCAAGTACGCCGGCTACATCGACAAGCAGAACGAAGAAGTGCAGCGCGCCCTGGCCTACGAGCACCTCAAGCTGCCCGCCGATCTGGACTATTCCCAAGTCACGGCCTTGAGCCACGAGGTGCGCCAAAAGCTGAACAAATACCGCCCGGAAACCCTGGGCCAGGCCTCGCGCATCTCCGGCGTGACGCCAGCGGCCATCTCCCTGCTGCTCATCCACTTGAAGAAGGGGCGGTTCAAGGGATTCGGCGGCGACACCCCCGCGCCAGAGCGCGCGGCCTGAGCCGCCCGACGAGCGCGGCCACCCGGCCCTGCCGGCCGCCCTGCGGCCGGCGCCCGCCCCCCCCCAGGCACCCCAGCCCACGCGGGCGGCCCCACCGCCAAGCCCCACCGCCAAGCCCCCACCAGGATGGCAGACCCTTGCAGATCGGGCACACTCTCCTCACCCATGAAGCATCTCCTCGAATCCGGCCTGAACCACCTTGGGCTGCGTTTGCGTCCTGAGCAAATCGACCAGCTCCTCGCCTATCTCACGCTCCTGGGCAAGTGGAACCGGGTCTACAACCTCACGGCGGTGCGCGATCCGGCTCAGATGGTCACCCACCACCTCCTCGACTGCCTCAGCATCATCCCCCCGTTGCAGGCCCGCCATGGCGAGCAAGCGCTTCGAGTGCTGGATGTCGGCGCGGGCGCCGGCCTGCCTGGCGTGGTCATCGCCATCGCCCGCCCTTCGACCGAAGTCATTTGCGTGGACACGGTCGCCAAGAAGGCCAGCTTCATCCAGCAGGTGGCCGCCGAGCTCGGCCTGAGCCGGCTGCACGCTCAGCACGCGCGGGTCGAAGCGTTGCCGCCCCAGCAGGCCGACATCGTCACCTCGCGCGCCTTCGCGTCCCTGTCCGACTTCGTCACCCTCACCCGCGCCCACTTGGGGCCCCAAGGGGTCTGGATGGCCATGAAAGGCAAACGCCCCGACGCCGAAGCCGCTGAGCTGCCGCCCGACGTGGCCCTGTTTCACGTGGAACCATTGACCGTGCCGGGCCTGGATGCCGAACGCTGCCTGGTCTGGATGCGCCCCCGCTTCAGCGATACTTCTTCTTCCCCCGGAGCCCCCTGATGTTCGGCATCACCGACTTCGGCGCCTACTGCGCCGCGATCCTGGTTTTCTTGGCCTTGCCCGGCCCCGGCACCTTGGCCTTGCTCACGGCCACCGGCAAGGGCGGCTTGCGCGCCGGCGCGGCCGCGACCGCCGGGCTGATCGTGGGCGACCAGATCCTGCTCTGGCTGGCGGTGGCCGGCGTGGCCGCCCTGCTGGCCACCCATCCCGCCCTCTTCCAGGCGGTGCAGTACGCCGGCGCGGCCTACCTGGGCTGGATCGGCCTCAGGCTCTTGCGCGCCCGGGACGGCGCGACACCGGTCGTGTCGATGGAAGCCGGCCGCTACTTCCGCCAGGCCACCATCATCACCGTGCTCAACCCCAAGGCGGTCGTCTTCTACATGGCCTTCTTCCCGCTGTTCATCGACCCGGCCCGTCACCAGGGCATGCTCACCTTCGCCGCGATGGCCATCACGATTGCCGCACTCACCGCCCTTTACTGCCTGACCCTGTGCACCTTCGCCCATGCCATCGCCGCCAAAATACGCGCCCACCGGCGGGCCGCGAAATGGCTGGAGCGCTTGGCCGGCGTCTTCCTGATCGGCTTTGGCATCCGCCTCAGCACGAACTGAGCTTGACACGCACAGGCAGCCCAAGGATAATTCAACCAGATTATTCAACCAGTTGAATTGATGTCCGTCACCATCGGCGCCTTCGAAGCCAAGACGCACCTGTCGGCCCTGCTGGACCGGGTCGAGCACGGCGAAGAGGTCGTCATCACCAAACACGGCCGCCCCGTGGCGCGCCTGCTGCCCGTCCGGCCCGCGCCCCATGCGGCCTCGGGCGGCCAGGATCTGCTGGAGCGCATGCGCGAACAACGTGCCGGACGCCGCCTGGGCATGGATTGGCGCGTGCTACGAGACGAGGGCCGCAAGGGATGAGTCCCGTGGTGCTCGACGCCTCCAGCGCCCTCACCTGGTGCTTCGAGGACGAAGCCAGCGAGGCCGGTGACCGTCTGTTCTGCCGTGTGCAGGACCGCGGCGCGGTCGTGCCCCCGCTGTGGCACCTGGAGATCGCCCACATCGTGCTCAGCGCCGAACGCCGCCGACGCCTGACGCAAACCGAGGTCGAGAGCTACCTCGACCTGCTCAGGCAGCTGCGCATCGACACCGATGCCGCCCCGCCCGAACGGGCCCGCGCCGACACCTTGCGCCTCGCCCGCGAACACCGCCTCTCGGTCTACGACGCCTGCTACCTCGACCTGGCCATGCGCCGCCGCCTGCCCCTGGCCACGCGAGACACCGCCCTGCAACGCGCCGCCCGCGCCGTGGGCGTCGAACTGATCGAACTCTGAGCCCCCCACCGAAGCAGCCCATGGCCAAGATCTTCTGCATTGCCAACCAAAAAGGTGGCGTCGGCAAGACGACCACCGCCGTCAACCTTGCGGCCGGCCTGGCCAAAGTCGGCCAACGTGTGCTGCTGGTCGACCTCGACCCCCAGGGCAATGCCACGATGGGCTCGGGCGTGGACAAGCGCACCCTGCCCTTGTCCGTCTACGATGTGCTGCTCGAATCCGCCACGGTGGCCGAAGCCCGTGCGCGGTCCGAACTGGGCGGCTACGACGTGCTGGGGGCCAACCGTGAACTGGCCGGCGCCGAGGTCGAACTCGTCGACCTGGAGCGCCGCGACCGCCGGCTCAAAAGCGCGCTGGCCGCCGCCGAGGCCGAGTACGACTTCGTCCTGATCGACTGCCCGCCCTCGCTGTCCATGCTGACCCTCAACGGCCTGGTCAGCGCCCATGGCGTGATCGTGCCGATGCAGTGCGAATACTTCGCGCTCGAAGGCTTGACCGACCTGGTCAACACCATCAAGCAAGTGCATGCCAACCTCAACGCCGACCTGAAGATCATCGGCCTGCTGCGCGTGATGTACGATCCGCGCATCACCTTGCAAAGCCAGGTCAGCGAACAGCTCAAGCAGCACTTCGCCGACAAAGTCTTCAACACGGTCATCCCGCGCAACGTGCGCTTGGCCGAAGCGCCCAGCTACGGACAGCCCGGCGTGGTGTTCGACCCGAGCTCGCGCGGCGCGCAGGCCTATGTCGAATTCGCGCGCGAAATGGTCTCGCGCGTGGCCACGATGTAAGGCCCCACCCCCATGCCGTCCATGAACCCACGCATCTTGTTGCTGCCCGGTTGGCTCGATTCCGGCCCGGACCACTGGCAAAGCCGCTGGCAAGCCCTCTATGGCGACACACGCGTGGAGCAGGCCGATTGGGAATGGCCCCGTCGCGGCGACTGGATGGCCCGCCTCGAAGACGTGGTGCGCGCCGAGCCGACCCCCGCGCTGCTGGTGGCGCACAGTCTGGGCTGCCAGCTCGTGGCCGCCTGGGCCGCCCACACGCGCCACGCGCATCGCGTGCTGGGCGCGCTGCTGGTGGCCCCGCCCGACACCGAGCGCGACGACACCCCTCCGCAACTGCACCACTGGCGGCCCATCGTGCGCCAGCGCCTGCCCTTTCCAGCCATCGCACTCATCAGCACCGACGACCCCTATTGCCGCGCCGAACGCGCCGCCGAGATGGCCCACCAATGGGGCGCCCGGCTCGTCAGCCTGGGCCCCAAAGGCCACCTCAATCACGCCAGCGGCCTGGGCGACTGGCCCGAGGGCCGCGCCTGGCTCGATGCCTTGCGCCCGGCGCCGACTTCCGATTCCTGAACCCACCCCCATGGTCACGAAAAAACCCAAAGGTCTGGGCCTCGGCCTGGAAGCCCTGCTGGGCCCCAAGGTCAGCGACGCCCCCGCGGCGGCCCCCGGCGCCGACACCCCCTCCAGCCTTCCCTTGGCCCAGCTCCAGCCCGGCAAATACCAGCCGCGCACCCGCATGGACGAAGGCTCCTTGTACGAGCTGGCCGAAAGCATCAAGGCCCAGGGCATCATGCAGCCCATTCTGGTTCGGCCCATCGGCCCCCAACGCTACGAGATCATCGCCGGTGAACGACGCTTCCGCGCGGCCCAACTGGCCGGACTCGACACCGTGCCGGTGCTGGTCAAAGAAGTGCCCGACGAAGCCGCCGCCGCAATGGCGCTGATCGAAAACATCCAGCGCGAAGACCTCAATCCGCTGGAAGAAGCCCAAGGCCTGCAACGCCTGATCACCGAATTCGGCCTCACCCACGAGCAAGCCGCCCAGGCCGTGGGCCGCTCGCGCAGCGCGGCCTCCAACCTGCTGCGCCTGCTCCAGCTGGCCGAACCCGTGCAGCACATGCTGATGGCCGGCGACATCGACATGGGCCACGCCCGCGCGCTGCTGCCCTTGGCGCCAGCGCAACAAATCCTCAGCGCTCACGAGATCGCCGCCAAGAAGCTCAGCGTGCGCGAAGCCGAAAAACTCGTGGCACGGGCGATGCAAGCCCGCAAACCGGCCGCGCGCGGGCCCTCTGGCGACAAGCCGCGCGACCTGCTGCGCATCGAAGAGCAGCTGTCCGACCACCTCACCGCGGCGGTGGAGATCCGCGTGAAAAAGCGCACCAAGCGCGGCGAACAAGGCGAAATCGCCATTGCCTTCGGCTCGCTGGACGAGCTCAACGGCTTGCTGGAGAAGCTGGGGCTGCCCTCGGCGTGATCCAACACGGCCGCACGCGGCCCCGCGGACCTCGAAGCCGCCGGCTTCACCAGCGTCCAGACCACGGCGCCCCTGCAGGCCGCCCGCCCCAGCACCGACACCCCGCCGCGGCCAAACCGCCAAGCTTTCCACATCCGGCCGTGATGGCTTCGATCGCCTGGTACAGACCCGAAGGAACTTCCCAGGGTTTGTGCGGTTCTGCCCACACTGCAATCGGGTCTTGCGACCCTCACCGGTGGCAGGACACGCGAAATGAGGGCACACTGTTTGCAAGCGATCGAACTACGCCCGCTTTGCCCCCCTGTTCGAGGCTTGCATTTGCCGCTCGTGGTTTCATGCTCAACACCTAGACGCCAAACGCAAGCCCCGCTGCAGCGCCGCAGGCGCCAAGCGTTGAACCCAAGGAGGTGTCGATGGACGTCATCAGCAACTTCGCCGCGCGCTACGAGCGCACCCGGGAAGAGGAATACACCCTCCAGGAATACCTGGACATCTGCCGGCGTGATCCCATGGCCTATGCCACGGCCGCCGAGCGCATGCTTGCGGCCATCGGCGAGCCGCAACTGGTGGACACGCGCAACGATCCACGCTTGTCGCGCATCTTCGCCAACAAAGTCATCAAGATCTACCCCGCCTTCCAAGAGTTCTATGGCATGGAAGACGCCATCGAGCAGGTGGTGAGCTACTTCCGCCATGCCGCGCAAGGCTTGGAGGAAAAGAAGCAAATCCTCTACTTGCTCGGTCCCGTCGGTGGCGGCAAGAGCTCGATCGCCGAGCGGCTCAAGCAGCTGATGGAGCGCGTGCCCTTCTACGCGATCAAGGGCTCGCCGGTGAACGAGTCGCCCCTGGGCTTGTTCGACCCCGACGAGGACGGCCCCATCCTCGAGAAGGAATACGGCATCCCGCGGCGCTACCTGCAGCGCATCCTGTCGCCGTGGGCGGTCAAGCGCCTGGAGGAGTTCGGCGGCGACATCCGCCAGTTCAAGGTCGTCAAACGCTACCCCAGCGTGCTCAAACAGATCGCCATCGCCAAGACCGAGCCGGGCGATGAAAACAACCAGGACATCTCCTCCCTGGTGGGCAAGGTCGATATCCGCAAGCTCGAAACCTTCGCGCAGGACGACCCCGACGCCTACGCCTTCTCCGGCGGCCTGTGCCTGGCCAACCAAGGCTTGCTGGAATTCGTCGAGATGTTCAAGGCACCCATCAAGGTGCTGCACCCGCTGCTGACCGCCACCCAAGAGGGCAATTTCAAAGGCACCGAAGGCTTCGGCGCCATCCCCTTCGACGGCATCATCCTGGCGCACAGCAATGAAAGCGAGTGGAAGGCGTTCCGCAACAACAAAAACAACGAAGCCTTCCTCGACCGCATCTACATCGTCAAGGTGCCGTACTGCCTGCGTGTCAGCGAGGAGATGAAGATCTACGAGAAGCTGATCCGCAACTCCTCGCTGGCCAACGCCCCGTGCGCGCCGGGCACGCTGAAGATGATGGCGCAGTTCTCGGTGCTCACCCGCTTGAAAGAGCCGGAAAACTCCAGCATCTTCAGCAAGATGCAGGTCTATGACGGCGAAAGCCTCAAGGACACCGATCCCAAGGCCAAGTCCATCCAGGAATACCGCGACTACGCCGGGGTGGACGAAGGCATGAGCGGCATCTCCACCCGCTTTGCCTTCAAGATCTTGTCCAAGGTGTTCAACTTCGACCCTGCCGAAGTGGCCGCCAACCCGGTGCACCTGATGTACGTGCTCGAACAACAAATCGAACGCGAGCAATTCCCCAAGGAAGTCGAGGAAAAGTACATCGCCTTCATCAAAGAACTGCTGGCGCCACGCTATGCCGAGTTCATCGGCAAGGAAATCCAGACCGCCTATCTGGAGAGCTACTCCGAGTACGGCCAGAACATCTTCGACCGCTACGTCACCTACGCCGACTACTGGATTCAGGACCAGGAGTATCGCGACCCCGACACCGGCGAGATTTTCGACCGCGCCTCGCTCAATGCCGAGCTGGAAAAAATCGAGAAGCCCGCAGGCATCAGCAACCCCAAGGACTTCCGCAACGAAATCGTCAACTTCGTGCTGCGCGCACGCGCCAACAACAACGGCAAGAACCCGAACTGGACCAGCTACGAGAAGCTGCGCACGGTGATCGAGAAAAAGATGTTCTCCAACACCGAGGAGCTGCTGCCGGTCATCAGCTTCAACGCCAAGTCCAGCGCCGACGAGCAGAAAAAACACGAAGACTTCGTCAACCGCATGGTCCAAAAGGGCTACACGCCCAAGCAAGTGCGTCTGCTGTGCGAGTGGTACCTGCGCGTGCGCAAGAGTTCGTGAACCGGATCGCCTGAACCAGGGTCCAACCCTCAGCATCACACGAGGACAGTTTCATGCCCACCCTGCAGCAGATCATCGATCGACGCCTGTCGGGCAAGAACAAGTCCATCGGCAACCGCGAGCGTTTTCTGCGCCGCTACCGTGCGCAAATCCGCGAGGCGGTGCGCAAAGCCGTCTCAGGCCGGGGCATCCGCAACCTCGAACAAGGCGAAGACATCATCTTGCCGCGGCGCGACGTCTCCGAGCCGGTCTTCGGCCACGCCCCAGGGGGCCAACGTGAATACGTGCACCCGGGCAACCGCGAGTACGTCAAAGGCGACCGCATCGAGCGGCCACGCGGCGGCGGTGGCAGCGGGGGCGGCTCACAAGCCAGCGACTCCGGCGAGGGCGAAGACGACTTCGTCTTCCACCTCACCAAAGAGGAGTTCATGCAGGTCTTCTTCGAAGACCTGGCCCTGCCCCATCTGATCCGCACCCAGCTGGCCGAGGTGCCGGAGTGGAAAAGCCACCGTGCCGGCTTCACCACCGATGGCACGCCGGCCAACCTGCACGTGGTGCGCTCCATGCGCGGGGCGCTGGCCCGGCGCATCGCCCTGGGCGGACAGACCCGCCGCGAAATCCGCCAGCTCGAAGCCCGGCTGCTGCACCTGCGGTCGCATCCGCATGCGGGCGAACCGCTGATTCAGAAAGAAATCCGCGACACCGAGGCCCAGCTGGAGGAGCTGCGCGCCAAGGTCCGCCGCATCCCCTACCTCGACCCGATCGACCTGCGCTACCGCAACCGGGTCCGGGTGCCCGTACCCAGCGCCAAGGCCGTGATGTTCTGCTTGATGGACGTCTCGGGCTCGATGGACGAGCAGCGCAAAGACATGTCCAAGCGCTTCTTCATGCTGCTCTACCTTTTCCTGACGCGGCACTACGAGAAAATCGACCTGGTCTTCATCCGCCACCACACCCAGGCCGCCGAAGTCACCGAAGACGAGTTCTTCCACGCCACCGAGACCGGCGGCACCGTCGTCTCCAGCGCGCTGAATTTGATGCACGAGATCATCCGCGCGCGCTACCCCAGCAGCGAATGGAACATCTACGGCGCCCAGGCCAGTGATGGCGACAACTGGCACCATGACAGCGGCCGCTGCCGCCAGATCCTGGACGAACACATCCTGCCGTTGGTGCGCTATTACGCCTACGTGCAAGTGGCCGAGGCCGAGCAAAACCTCTGGGAAGAATACTCCCAACTGCTCGAGACCCATCCTCACTTTGCCATGCGCAAGGTGGCCGACGCGGCTGACATCTACCCGGTGTTCCGTGAGCTGTTCCGCAAGGAGGGCGCCCCCGCATGAATGCCGTCGATCACCCCCGCGAACGCCTGCCCAGCCCGCCGGACTGGACCTTCGAGCTGATCGAGCAATATCACGCCGAGATCGCGCGCGTGGCGCAACAGAAGTACCGACTCGACACCTACCCCAACCAGCTCGAAATCATCACCGCCGAGCAGATGATGGATGCCTACGCCTCGGTGGGCATGCCGGTCATCTACCGCCACTGGTCCTATGGCAAGCAGTTCATCGCCACGGAAAAGAGCTACCGGCGCGGCCACATGGGGCTGGCCTATGAAATCGTCATCAATTCCGACCCCTGCATCGCCTACCTGATGGAAGAAAACACCATGGCCATGCAGGCCCTGGTGATTGCCCATGCGGCTTACGGGCACAACAGCTTCTTCAAAGGCAACTACCTCTTTCGCATGTGGACCGATGCCTCGTCCATCATCGACTACCTGGTCTACGCGAAGAACTACGTGGCCGAATGCGAAGAGCGCTACGGCCTGGACGCCGTGGAAGACCTGCTCGACTCCTGCCATGCCTTGATGAACCACGGCGTGGATCGCTACCGCCGCCCACAGAAACTGTCTTTGGCCCAAGAACAAGCGCGGCGGCAAGAGCGCGAACGCTATTTGCAGCAGCAAGTCAACGATCTGTGGCGCACCCTGCCGAGGCGCAACGAACGCAGCGATGACGAAGACGCCCAGTCGCGCCGCTTCCCCAGCGAGCCGCAGGAAAACCTGCTGTACTTCATCGAAAAGAACGCTCCCCTGCTGGAGCCGTGGCAACGCGAGATCGTGCGCATCGTGCGCAAGATCGCGCAGTACTTCTATCCGCAGCGCCAAACCCAGGTGATGAACGAGGGCTGGGCCACCTTCTGGCACTACACCTTGCTCAACACCCTGTACGACGAAGGCCTGCTGAGCGACGGCTTCATGATGGAGTGGCTGCAATCGCACACCAACGTGATCTTCCAGCCGCCGGTAGGACACCCGGCCTACAGCGGCATCAATCCCTACGCGCTGGGCTTTGCGATGTTCAGCGACATCAAGCGCATCTGCGAACAGCCCACCGAGGAAGACCGTCGCTGGTTCCCCGACATCGCCGGCAGTCCGTGGCAACAGACGCTGGACTACGCGATGCGCAACTTCAAGGACGAAAGCTTCATCGGCCAGTTCCTCAGCCCCAAGGTGATGCGCGACTTCCGGCTGTTCGCCATCCGCGACGACGAGGACGAGCCCGAGCTGGAGGTCTCGGCCATTCACGATGACAGCGGCTACCGCGCCTTGCGCGAATCGCTGTCACGCCAGTACGACCTGAACCACCGCGAGCCCAACATCCAAGTGTGGAACGTCAACCTGCGCGGTGATCGCTCGCTCACCCTGCGCCACATCCAACACCACAACCGCCCGCTGCACGACAGCGCCCAGGAAGTGCTCAAGCATGTGGCCCGGCTCTGGGGCTTCGACGTGCATCTGGACAGCGTGGACGATCAGGGGCGCATCACCAAGCAGTGGACGGCGGTGGCGCCCCGACACTGACGGACGCGCTCGAGGCCCGGTTCAGGCCCAGCCCAGCTCCCACACCCAAGCCGGCGGCACATTGCGCCACACCACGGCACGCCGGCGCCACACCAAGCCACGGCCCAATTGCAAATCGAACGGCGCACGCGGCTGGTAGGTGTATTGAATCAGGCGGCGCTGGGGGTGGGCCCACAAGAAACGCTCGATCGCACGGCTCGTGCCGTCACGCCAGCGCGCCGGCAACGAACGGAACGGCAGCGAGGACACCAGCACCACGGGCTCGTCGCCGCCGCACCAGGCCTCCAACACCTCGTGCGCAGGCGCTTGCAGCACGGTCATGCCGGGAAACCGCTGCCGCAGCCGCCCGGCCCACTCGGGCTGCAATTCCACCACGGTGGTGGGCACCCGAGGATGGCGCTCATACAAGGCTTCGGTGATCGCTCCGGTGCCAGCGCCCAATTCGATGATCTGCTGCGCGCCGTCGGCTCCACGCGCCATCGCCTGCGCCAAGTAACACGAGGACGGCCAAATCGCCCCCACCATGGTCGGCCGGGTAAAAGCCAGCATCATGAAGGCGGTGACTGCTCGCATAAGGATCGACCGAACCGCGTCATCGCAACCCGACCACTGTAGGGCCAGCCGCGGCCATCCGCAAGGGCTGGAAACCAAGGCTTACCATGGAAAGATCTTGCCTGGGTTCAAAATGTTCTGGGGATCCAGCGCGTGCTTGATCGCACGCATCAAGGCAAGCGCGCCCTCGCCGGCTTCCTCGCGCAAGAAGCCCATCTTGTGCAAACCGATGCCATGCTCCCCGGTGCAGGTGCCCTCCAGACGCAGCGCTCGCGCCACCAGCTGATGGTTCAGTCGCTCGGCCAGCTCGCGTTCCGCGGGCTTGTGGGGGTCGATCAGATAGCCCACGTGGAAATTGCCGTCGCCCACATGACCCACGATGAAATAGGGCAAGCCTGCCTCGTCGGCCTCGGCCGCGGTCTGCAGCAGGCATTCGGCCAGCCGCGAGATCGGCACACAAGCATCGGTGGTCACGGCCCGGCAGCCCGGCTTCATTTGCAGCGCCGCGAAATACGCATGATGGCGCGCGGTCCACAGCTTGCTGCGCGCCTCCGGCGTGGTGGCCCATTGAAAATCTTCGCCACCGTGTTCGCTGGCGATCTCCTGCACGGTCTGCGCCTGCTCCTGCACGCCCGCCGGGCTGCCATGGAACTCCATCAACAGCATCGGCCCCTCGCGCAGCGTGAGCTTGTCATGACGGTTCACCGCGCGCACCGCGTTGGTATCGAGCAGCTCACAGCGCGCAATCGGCACGCCCATTTGGATGATCTGGATGGTCGTGTTCACCGCGGCCTCCAGCGAGGGGAAAGAACACACGGCCGCCGACACCGCCTCGGGTTGCGGATACAGGCGCAGCGTGATCTCCGTCATCACCCCCAAGGTGCCCTCGCTGCCCACGAACAACCGAGTCAGGTCGTAGCCTGCGCTGGACTTGCGCGCGCGCGTGCCGGTGCGCACCACCTCGCCTGCGGCGGTCACCACCGTCAGCCCCAGCACGTTTTCGCGCATCGTGCCGTAACGCACCGCATTCGTGCCCGAAGCCCGCGTGGCGCACATGCCGCCAATCGACGCATCGGCACCCGGGTCGATCGGGAAGAACAGCCCCGTGTGGCGGATCTCGTTGTTGAGCTGCGTGCGTGTCACCCCGGCCTGCACGGTCACGGTCAGGTCCTCGGCATGGACCGCCAGCACACGGTTCATGCGCGACAGGTCGAGGCTCACCCCCCCTTGCACCGCCAGCAGGTGGCCTTCCAGCGACGAGCCCACGCCATAGGGGATCACCGGCACCGCATGCGCGGCGGCCAGCTTCACCACCTCGGCCACCTCCTCGGTGCTTTCCGCAAACACCACCACCTCGGGCGGCGGCACGTCGAAAGGCGATTCATCACGGCCGTGCTGCTCACGCACCGCCTGGGCGGTCGAGCACCGAGCGCCAAACCGCCCCTTCAGCGCCTCGATCATCGCCGCCGGCACCGGGCGGGGTTCATACGCGGGCAGCACGTGGCCGGGCAAGGGGGCGTTCATGGTTTGTCTCCTCTGCGGCTATGGAACCGGGGCTTGCACACATTACAAGCGTTTACTTTAAGCCGCCTCAATCCGGGGTGCATCCGGGTCCTCCACACGGCAAACTGCTCGTCGGCTCCTTGAAGCCTCATAGGGAGAAGACATGAACATCGACAGCCAAGGCCGGGTTCAGGACCCACGCGTGCGCCTGGCCATCAGCCCGAACATCGAACGCGGCCCCATGACGCTGGTGCGTGGCATCGTGGTCCACCAGACCGACAGCCCCACGGCCACCTCCACACTCAACAGCTATCGCTCGCCCGACGCCAAAGGAGCGCACTTCCTGATAGACCGCGATGGGACGATCTATCAGACGGCTTCCATCCTGAAGATGACGTGGCACGTCGGCCCCCTGCGAGCCCGATGCCTGGCCGAACATCGTTGTGCCCCCACGGAGCTTCAAGCCCTGCGCCGCTTCGACCCCAAAGGGGAACATGAGCGGGAGCGGGAAAAGGCCCACCCGGACCGCTACCCATCCAATCAGGATGCCATCGGGATCGAAATCGTCGGGCAGGCTCTGCCCAAGGACGTCCCGCCGGAAGAACGCGTCTATGAACCCGTCACGGCCGCTCAGAACGCCTCTTTGAAATGGCTCATCTCCGGGCTCTCGGTCTCTCTCGGAGTGGCCCTGACCGAGGTGTTCCGCCACCCTGTGGTGTCCAGAAAGAACCCAACAGAAGCGCAAACCGCCGTATGGGAGTAACCGCAACTGGCAAGGCCCTCATGGCTGCTGCGTTTCTCGTCGCGGCAGGTGCAACGGCCTCCAATTCTCAGAAGGCTCCGGCCGATGAGGGCATCGAGCCGACCACGTTTGCATTGAACTTGCCGGATGTCCGCTGGGTGGTCATCACAGAAAACGCCCAACGCATCGCGCCCGATGTCGATACGGACCTGCGCTGCGACCGATTTGCGGTGACGCAGCGCGAGATCGCCACATTTCTGCGCCGCGCCCAGGCAGTTTCAGCCCAGGATGCCATGCATGTGCTGAACTGGACGCCCTGCCGCGCCTCCGGTCGTGTCGGCTTCGTCGATGGGCGAACAGGCCACTGGTCCGTCAACCTGAGCCGCAAAGGTTGGTTGCGGATGGACGACGGCCAGGAAATCCACATGGTCTGCCCCGAATGCCGCCTTGCCGGCCAACGCCTGCCCTGAAGCGGCTCCGTGCAGTACGATGCGCCCATGGGCAACCGACTCACACAAATCGCCACGCGTACCGGCGACGATGGCACCACCGGGCTGGGCGATGGCAGCCGCGTGGCCAAGGACCACCTGCGGGTGCAGGCCATGGGCGACGTGGACGAACTCAATTCGCACATCGGCGTGCTGCTGGCCGAGCCGCTGCCGCCGGCGGTGCGCGAGCTGCTGGTGAGCATCCAGCACGAACTGTTCAACCTTGGCGGCGAGCTGTCGATGCCGGGCCACGCCCTGATCAAAGACGAGGCCGTGTTGGCGCTGGATGCCGCGCTGGCCGAGCACAACGCCGCCCTGCCCCGCCTGAAGGAATTCATCCTGCCGGCCGGCACGCGCGCGGCCAGCCTGGCCCATGTGTGCCGCACGGTGGCGCGACGCGCCGAACGCTCCGTGGTGGCACTGGGCGCGCGCGAGCCCATCCGCGCCGCAGCGCGGCAATACCTCAACCGTCTGTCCGACCTGATGTTCGTGCTCGCACGCGTGCTCAACCGCGCGCGGCTCGACGGCCTGGGCGGCGATGACGTCTACTGGCGCAGCGAACGCCTCCAGCGCGAGGACGACGGCGCTTAACTCACCTGCAGCGCCGCCACGTCCACCCTGAGATGCGGGCGGCCGGTGGCGCCCAAGGCGGCGCGGGCGTAGGCCTGGGCCCAGTCTGCCTGCCGGAACTGCGCCGGCCCCACGGCCTGGGCAATGGACAACAACTTGTCCACGATCAGCACCTTGCCGCTGGCGCGCAAGGGCTCACATTCATGGGCCACGAATTCGGCATCCAGCCACTGGCGGGCTTCCTCATGCCCCATCGGTGCGCCGCCCTCCAGCGGCACTCGGACTTCCTGACCATCGCCGAACTTCACCACCACTTCTGCACGCATCGCGCTCTCCTGGGCTGCCTCAGCCCCATCATCAAAAAGAAGCCCGCCAAGCCGAACGGGCATGGCGGGCGGATCCACCCGAAGGTGGTCTGCTGAGGGAAAACGCAGCCGCTGAGGAGCAGCTTGCCGACATTTCACCCCCAAACCCGGGCGTGCGCCAGCGTTCTTGCCAGCCCTTACCTTGCTTACAACTGGACGCGCCGGCGGCGATGCCGGCCTCAGGCCGGCACCACGAGGTCACGGCGGGTGATCCAGCGCACCGCAGCGCCAGCAGGCGCTGCTTGCAGGCGCATCTCCACCTCGGCCCGATCGGCCGGGCCAAGGCGCCGGAACAGCACGTCTTGCTCATTGGCAGCCTCGCCGGCGACGAACCATTGCGACACCCGTTGCCCAAAGCTCGGATGCAAGACCTTCACGTGAATATGGGGCGCGCGCCCAGGATAGACCACGGGGCGGATGCTACGGAAGCGGAAGGCGCCCTGCGCGTCGCTGACCGTGGCGCCAAAGCCTTGAAAGCCCGCATCCACCCGCGGCCCAGTGCCATGCGGGTGGCGATAGCTGCCGTAGACATCGCACTGCCAAATCTCGATCGCCGCGCCGTCGACCACACGCCCCTGGGTATCGACCACCACGCCAGCGATGTCGAGCCACTCGCCGCGGGCGGCCTGCGCCTGGCCACGCACCCGTGTGAGGTCGGCATCGTCATCGAGCGGCCGATGCAGGGGGTAAAACGGGCCTTCGGTCATGGCGGGCAGCGCACGGCGCGACGAGGCCAACGCCGGCCACGCCAGGCAGGCCGCGGCCCAGCCCAGACCGGCAATCAGCTGGCGCCGGCGCGGCGGCCAGGCGCGACGGTTCGACGAGGACATCGCTGGCTCCAACGAGACCATGCCGCTTGGGCCCGCACGGCGCCCCAGAAGTTCCCCCCTCTCAACCCCGCCGGCGCTTGACGGCCTCCGACAGCACGTGCAGCACTTCCAGCGAGTCGTCCCAGCCCAGGCAGGCGTCGGTGATGCTCTTGCCGTATTCGAGCTTGGACGGATCGTCCTTGCCCGGGTTGAACTTCTGATTGCCGGCTTGCAGATGGCTTTCCACCATCACGCCGAAGATGCGGCGGGAGCCGCCGCCCACCTGCGCCGCGATGTCGCGCGCCACCTCGAGCTGGCGCTCGTGCTGCTTGTTGGAATTGGCATGTGAGCAGTCCACCATCAGCGATGGGGTCAGCTTGGCCGCCTCCAGGTCCTTGCAGGCGGCTTCGACATGGGCCGCGTCATAGTTGGGGGTTTTGCCACCGCGCAGGATCACGTGGCAGTCCTTGTTGCCCTTGGTTTCGACGATGGCGACCTGGCCATTTTTGTGCACCGACAGGAAGTGATGCGCCCGGCTGGCGGCCAAGATCGCATCGGTGGCGATGCGGATGTTGCCATCGGTGCCGTTCTTGAAGCCAATGGGCGCCGACAGGCCGGAGGCCAACTCCCGGTGCACCTGGCTTTCGGTGGTGCGTGCGCCAATGGCGCCCCAGCTGATGAGGTCGCCGATGTATTGCGGCGAGATCACGTCGAGGAACTCGCTGCCGGCGGGCATGCCCAGGCGGTTGATTTCCAGCAGCAACTGGCGCGCGATGCGCAACCCCTCGTCGATGCGGAAGCTCTCGTCCAGGTACGGGTCGTTGATCAGGCCCTTCCAGCCCACGGTGGTGCGGGGCTTCTCGAAGTACACACGCATCACGATCTCCAGCGTGTCGGCGTACTTCTGGCGCTGCGCCAGCAGGCGGCGGGCGTAATCGACGGCGGCCGCCGGGTCGTGGATCGAGCACGGACCGATGACCAGCAGCAAGCGGTCGTCCTTGCCCTGCATGATGCGTCGGATGCGCTGACGGGTCTCGGACACCAAGGTCTCCACTGCCGTGCCGCGGATCGGAAAGAAGCGGATCAGATGCTCCGGTGGCGGCAGCGGCGTCACGTCCTTGATCCTTTCATCATCGGTTTGAGAGGTACGGTCGACGGGCGCATACCAACCCTCGATGGCGCTGGCGGACTTGGCGTTCATGGGGTGCGTTCTCCTTGCTCGATCATCAGGGGGTGACGGACTGTCTGCCGCCACCGCCTCCCAGAGGGACGAAAAAAAACCGCCGGAGGTCTTCCGGCGGTTTTCTGGGATTCGGTTGCGGGTTTGTACGGTTACGCGCTGACCTCTCCTCCGCCGGTGCGGTGCGAGAACCAAAAGTAGGCAAAAAAGAAGGTCGTTGCGCGAGCCATAGGCGCCTAATGTAGCACGGCTTTGCGGCGCTGCGTCAAGATCGGGTGTGGCAACGGCGCCACGTCAAAGCAGGATGTCGGGCTCGCCCGAGCGCGGCGGCTCGTCGCCCTCGGTGTGCAGACCCCGCGTGAGGGCCGACCACCACAGCGGCCGACGCGCCGGCGGGTCCAGCGCGGGGTCCGGGGCACGCAGCACCTCCAGTTCGCCCAGCAGGCGCGAGGCCACGTCCATGAACTCGCGGCGCAGCAAGGGCTCGTCCACCTCCCGGGCGCAGGCGTCGATCCACACATCGAGCATCCATTGCACCTCGGTGAAGGTCACGGCATAGTGCCGCAGCTCCACGGGCAAGACGCTGTGACGCCCCAACAGGTCGCGTCGCTGGCGCTCCAGGCGCTCGCGCAAGTCCAGCTGCAGCCGTGTGCGCACCGGCGGACTGGCCGTGCGCACCTGCCGCACGAACTTCATCAGGTCGGTGTTGACGCGCTCGACCCGCTCGATCAGCTCGGGGTCGGGCTGCGAGCGTGGGGGCTCGGGCGCAGGGGCGTCGGGGTCGGACATGGCAACCCGGCCCCATGCAGGAGGGACCGGGACCCTTGAGCGTAGTGCCTGCGCCGCGCTCCATCAAGCCTGCCGGGCACGCCATCGGCCTCCGCGTGCAAAAGCTCTCGGCAAATCTTCACACCCGCGACCGCAGGCCGGTCGGGTCACAGCCGGTCAGGCCGTCCCGCCGACGGTCAGACCATCGATGCGCAAGGTCGGCTGACCCACGCCCACCGGCACGCTCTGGCCCTCTTTGCCGCAGGTGCCCACGCCGGAGTCCAGACGCATGTCATTGCCGATCAGACTCACCCGGGTGAGCGCGTCGGGGCCGTTGCCGATCAGCGTGGCGCCCTTGACCGGGTACTGGATGCGACCGTTTTCGACCCAGTAGGCCTCGCTGGCGGAAAACACGAATTTGCCGCTGGTGATGTCCACCTGGCCGCCACCGAAGTTCACGGCATACAGCCCTTTCTTGATGGAGGCGACGATTTCCTCGGGCGATTTGTCCCCGCCGAGCATGTAGGTGTTGGTCATGCGCGGCATGGGCACATGGGCATAGCTTTCACGCCGGCCGTTGCCCGTGGGCTTGACCTTCATCAGCCGCGCGTTCAGGCTGTCTTGGATGTAGCCGCGCAGGATGCCGTCTTCGATCAGCACATTGCACTGGGTGACGTGGCCTTCGTCATCGATGTTGAGCGAGCCGCGCCGATCCGGCAAGGTGCCGTCGTCGAGCACGGTCACGCCTTTGGCGGCCACGCGCTGGCCGATGCGCCCCGAAAACGCGCTCGAGCCCTTGCGGTTGAAATCCCCCTCCAGGCCGTGACCGACGGCCTCGTGCAGCAGCACCCCGGGCCAGCCCGGGCCCAGCACCACGGTCATCTCGCCGGCCGGCGCCGGGCGTGACTCCAGATTGGTCAATGCCGCCTTGACCGCATCGTCCACATAGCCGGCGATCACGCCGTCGTGGAAATACCCCAGTCCGAACCGCCCACCACCGCCGCCGGTGCCGATTTCGCGCCGGCCGTTCTGTTCGGCGATCACGGTCACGCTCAGGCGCACGAGCGGGCGCACATCGGCGGCCACCGTGCCATCGGCGCGCGCCACCAGCACCACGTCGTATTCGGCGGCCAGGCCGGCCATCACCTGCACGATGCGCGGATCGCGCGCGCGCGCCAGGCGCTCGACCTTCTCGAGCAATTCGACCTTGCGCGCACTGTCCAAGGTGGCGATCGGATCGGTCGGCGCATACAGCGTGCGGCTGCTGGCCACTTGCGGCGGGCCCACTTTGACCCGCCGGCTCTGACCGGCCGCCGCAATGGTGCGCACCGTGCGCGCCGCATCGAGCAGCGCCGCCTCGGAAATGTCGTCGGAATAGGCAAACGCCGTCTTTTCGCCCGACACTGCCCGCACGCCCACGCCTTGGTCGATGCTGAAGCTGCCGGATTTGACGATGCCCTCCTCCAGGCTCCACCCCTCGCTGCGGGTGTACTGGAAATACAGATCGGCGTCATCGATGCGATGCTCGCCGATGGTGCGCAAGGCCCGCGCCAGCACGGTTTCGTCCAGGCCGAAAGGCTCCAGCAACAGCGAGCGGGCCACGGCCAAGCGTTCGAGGGTGGGTTCGCGCGAGATCATGCCGACATTGTAGGCAGGGCAGGTTCCACATGGCGCCGGCATGGGCTTGCGCAGCCGGCGCTCAGGCCCCAGCCACCCACACCAAGCGGCCCCGGCCGCTTGCCTTGGCCTGGTACAAGGCCGCGTCGGCCCGCGCAATGGCGGCGTCGAGATCACCGTCGGCCCGGTTCATCGTGAAGGCCCCGGCACTGAAGTCCACGCTGCCGTCCGGTGTCGGCCAGGGCCGCAGCCGCAGCCGCTGACGCAAGCGCGCATCGACCCGTTGGGCGGCGGCGGCGTCGGCATCGTACAGCACGGCCATGAACTCTTCGCCCCCGTAGCGGCCGACCACATCGCCCTCACGCAAACTTTCTTGCAGCACGGCGGCAAAGCCGGCGATCACCTGGTCGCCGGCGGGGTGCCCGCGTTCGTCATTGATGCGTTTGAAGTGGTCGATGTCGATCATCATCACCGTGACCGGCACCTCATGGCGGCGCGCCAGCCGCACCAGCCGCTGGGCCTGCTCCAGCACCGCGCGGCGGTTGAGCACACCGCTGAGGTCGTCATAGGTGGCCAATTGACGCAAGCGCCGCTCGGCTTCGTCGCGATGCGCCAGCAGGAACGCCAGGGTGGCCAGGCTCACCGTGGCATTGTCGATGATCAGTCCGGCAATGCTCAGCGGATGATTGGCGCCAAACGAGGGATAGTCCTCGGGCCAGCCGGCCATCAGGGCCGCGCGCGCCAGCAACATCGCCGCAGACGCCAAAGCCGCCCCTGCCAGCAACCAACGCCAAGCGCGCCCTTGCGGTGCCGGCCGCAGCGCCAGATGCACCACCGCCGCCAGCTGCACGGCCAGCAGCACATTGACCAGGCTCACCCGCCACTGCACATGCTCATAGATCAGCCCATTGAGCATCGCCAGGCCCAGGGGCCACAGCACGATCCAACGCCAGCCCACGGGGCGGTCCAGATACAGGCCCAAGGCCCGCCACCCCAGTGCAAATGACAGGCTCAAGGCCCACACCCCGGCACTGGAGACCCAAGGCCGGCCGACGCCGGCCAGCGGCGCCACGATCAAGGCCGCCCAACCCAGCGATTGCAACAACAGCGCACGAATCCAGCAGCGCAAGCCCGCATGGGCACTGCGGCCCACCACGGCAAACAAGGCCAGCCCCGTGAGCGTCACATTCGCCCACAAGGTGAACAGGATGCTCAAGGCCTGGAGTTGCACGCCTTGCATGGCCCGCCCCCCGGCGCCGTCGGCCGCGCCAATGCCAGCACATAGCTCAAGCCGTCGATCGCCCGGCTGCCATACCAACTGAGCAACTCGCCATCGACTAACTGCACCGGCACGTCGGGCAGATGCCGCCGGACTTCCTCCACATGCCGCGCGCCGAAGCGGTAGGGCTCGCTGGCCAGCAACACCGCATCCAGCCCTGCGTGCCGCACCTGCGCCCAGTCGAACACCGGATAGCGGGCCGCCCCGCTGGGGCCGCCATGCACGTCGGGCCAGGTCTGCCAATTCACCGTGGCCAACAGCCGGGAAATATAGGTGTCGCGCGCCACGGTCATCCAGGGCTCGCGCCAGATGACGTACAACACCCGGCGCGGCGGCCACGGCCCGGCGCGCTGCAGCGCCCCCAAACCCTGGCGCAGCCGCTCGGACAAGGCTTCGGCCCGCGCGCGCACCCCCGGCAACCGACCAAAGGCCTGCACCATCTGCCCGTACAACGCGAGGTTGTCCTGCGGCGCGCACGGGTGGGTCACGATGACCTCGGGCACGAACTCCCGCAAGGCCTGCACCGTGGGCCACTCGTTTTCGTCGACATTGACGATCACATGCGTGGGCGCCAGCTTGCGCAGAGCATCGAGCTTCACGTCCTTGGTGCCGCCCACCTTGGGCACGGCCGCCACGGCGTGGCGCGGATGAATGCAAAAACCCGTGCGCGCCACGATCCACGGCGCCAGACCCAAGGCGAAGAGCAGCTCGGTGATCGAGGGCACCAAGCTGGCGATGCGAGGGGGGTCGAGGGGCGGTGCGCGCATGCGCCGATCTTGCCTCCAATCCAAGCCCCGGGGCGCGGCGCACCAAAGCAGGGCGACCCGGAAAAACCCTCCCCGGGAAAACAACAGTTTTTCACACCTGGATTTCCCATTGTCAGGCGACTCGCCCATAATGGATGGGTCTCTGTGTGGATGCGGCGCCTAGGCTTGAGTGGTTCTCGACGGGTAGAAGCTCCAACTGAACGATGAGCGATAGAAAGGAGCTCTCTCGATGGGCAACAAGCTGTACGTGGGCAATCTCGCCTATTCCATCCGCGACGAAGACCTGAACCAGGCCTTCAGCCAATTCGGCGCGGTCACCTCGGCCAAGGTCATGATGGACCGCGATACCGGCCGCTCCAAGGGCTTCGGCTTCGTGGAAATGGGGTCGGATGCCGAGGCCCAATCGGCCATCAATGGCTTGAACGGCCAGTCCCTGTCCGGCCGCGCCATCGTCGTCAATGAAGCCCGGCCCCGCGAACCGCGGCCCGGCGGCTTCGGGGGCGGTCACCGGGGCTTTGGCGGCGGTGCAGGCGGCAGCCGCGGCGGTTACGGTGGCGGCGGGGGTCGGGGCGGCTACGGCAGCGGTGGCGGTCGCGGTCAGTACTGAGCCCCAGGTATCCGTCTGTTCCCCCCAACGGCGAAGCTTCGGCTTCGCCGTTTTGTTTGGTGCGGCCGCCGGGCTCAGAACTTGTGGGGGCGCAAGACCTGCACGTCGGCGAAGAACATCGTCAGCCCGAAATGCGGTGCATACCGCGTCAGCACGTGCTCAGCGATCTGATCGGCCACGGCCGTCTCGCAAATCACCTTCATCTCGATCGTGCGGTCCGCTTCCCAGGCACCTTCGCGCACGCCCATGCTGCCTTCGCCGCGCACGTCATAGACGGTATAGCCATGCGCGCCCAGGCGCTTGACGTCGGCCACGAGCTGCTTTTCCAAGGCCGCCTCGGCGATGATCACCAACAAGGTACGGGGGTGTTTGGTCAGGGCCATGCTCAAGCTCCGGTGAGGGCTTTTGCCAATGCAATGTACAAAGGAATGCCCACCAAGACATTGAAGGGGAACGTCACGCCCAGCGCCGCGGTGATCGACAAACCGGCATTGGCCTCGGGCACGGCGATGCGCATGGCCGTGGGCGCGGCAATGTAGCTCGCACTGGCCGCCAACGTGGCCAACAAGGCCACCCCGCCCGTGGACAGACCGAGCATCAGGCCCACGGCCGCCCCGGCCAAGGACAGCAGCGGCGGGGCGATCAAGCCCACACCAATGACCGCCAGGCCATAGCGACGCACCTCGGCCAGCCGGCCACCGGCCACCAAGCCCAACTCCAACAGGAACAGCGCAAGCACACCCTTGAAGGGCTCGACGAACACCGCATGAATCGGCGCCGTACCCGCCTCCCCGGCGATGGCGCCGATGAGCAAACCGCCCACCAGCAACAACACGCTCTTGCCAAAGGCCACCTCATGGGCCAGCGTGCCCCAACGCACCTCACGCAGCCGCGACAAGCGCGCCAACAAAATGCCCGAGACGATGCCCGGCGCCTCCATCACCGCCACCCACAGCGAGGCATGGCTTTCGTAAGGAATGCCCTGGCGGGTCAATGCCGCGCTGGCCACGGCAAACGTCACCACACTGACCGACCCGTAGTGCGCCGCCACCGAGGCCGCATCGGCCATGCTCAGCCGCAGCACCCGCAGCACGGGATACAGGGCAAACGGAATGGCCAGCCCCAGCGCCAGCGCCGCCCCCACTTGCGGCAGCAGATGCATCACCGGCTGCTTGGACAACTCGATGCCGCCTTTGAGACCGATGGCCAGCAACAAGTAAATGGACAGGGTTTCGTACAAGGCCTCGGGCAAGCGCAGGTCCGAACGCACCAGACGGGCAAACACGCCCAGCAGAAAGAAAAACACGACGACATCGATCATGGCCCGGCATGGTGCCACAGAAACCGCCCACACCCGGCGCGGCTCAGCCTGGCCGCGTCATGGCCAGCGGATCGATCCAGCGGTCGTACTCCTCGGCGCTGACATAGCCGCTTTCGATGGCCGCCTCGCGCAAGCTCAGCCCATGCGCATGCGCCGCCTTGGCGATCTGCGCGGCGCGGTCATAGCCGATGTGTCGGTTCAGCGCCGTCACCAGCATCAGATTGCGCTCCAGGTGTTCGTCGATCACCGCCTCGTTGGGCTCGAGCCCACGCGCGCAGTGCTGCTCGAAGCTTTCGCAGGCGTCGGCCAACAAGGCGATGCTTTCCAACACGTTGTGCGCCATCACCGGCTTGTACACATTGAGCTGGAAGTTGCCTTGCGAGCCGGCAAACGCCACGGTCGCATCGTTGCCGAACACCTGCACGCACACCATGGTCAGGGCCTCGCACTGGGTGGGATTGACCTTGCCCGGCATGATCGACGAGCCCGGCTCGTTCTCGGGGATGCGCAGCTCGCCGATGCCACAACGCGGCCCGCTGGCCAGCCAACGCACGTCATTGGCCATCTTCATCAGCCCGCCGGCCAAGGTGCGCAAGGCCGCCGAGCATTGCACCAGCGCATCGTGCGCGGCCAGCGCGAAAAACTTGTCCGGCGCGCTGCGAAACGGGTGGCCGGTCAGTTGCGCCAGATGCCAAGCCGCGCGCTCACCAAAGCGCGGGTGCGCATTGAGCCCCGTGCCCACGGCCGTGCCGCCGATGGCCAGATCGTACAAGCCGTCCAAGGTCTGGCGCACCGCTTGCACCCCGAAGTCGATCTGCGACACCCAGGCCCCGATCTCCTGGCCCAAGGTGATGGGCGTGGCATCTTGCAGGTGGGTGCGGCCCGTTTTGACCAGATGCTCATACGCCTTGGCCTTGGCCGCCAAGGTCTGGCGCAGCGCCTGCACCGCCGGGAACAGCCGCTCGTGCAGCTGCTCCACCACCGCCATGTGCATCGCGGTGGGAAAGGTGTCGTTCGATGATTGCCCGCGATTCACATGGTCGTTGGGGTGCACCGGCTGCTTGCTGCCCAACACGCCGCCGGCCAACTCGATCGCTCGGTTGGCGATCACCTCGTTGGCATTCATGTTCGACTGCGTGCCCGAGCCGGTTTGGAACACCACCAAGGGAAAATGATCGTCCAGGCGGCCGTCGGCCACCTCTTGCGCTGCCGGCTCGATCAAGGCCGCCAGCTCCGCCGGCAGCTCGCCCAGCTCGCGATTGGCGCGCGCAGCGGCCAGCTTGAGCAGACCCAGCGCGCGGATGATCGGGCGGCCCCACACGAAGCGCGGCCCGCCGATCTTGAAATGCTGGATCGAGCGCTGCGTCTGCGCGCCCCAATAGCGGTCCGCCGGCACCTCGATGGGGCCCATGGAATCGGTTTCGATGCGAGTTGGCATGTGCGTCTCCCTGCCTGCGCGCCATGCAAGCGCTTGCAGCATAACGATAGCGCCGGCGTCCGGCGCTGTCTTGCGGTCACGCCCTCCCCCGGCACCGGGGCTCGTCACGGCTGCTTACCACCGGACACAGTTGCTCGCCCGGCTCGAGGCCACAATGCCTTGGGCTGCTTCGCAGCAGCCCACACCACAAGATTCAGAGAGGAGCTTCCATGCTGCACACCACCGTGCCACTGGCCGAGGCCGTTGGCAAGCACATCAGCCACTTCTGCGCTTTCGACCTCGGCAAGAACGACAGGGCCAATCACTGCGCCCACCTGGTCAGTCACCTGATGGGCTATGAATTCGCTGCCACCTGCAAGAACACCACGCTGGCGGAGAAAAGACGTCCCGAAAAAGGCGCCTGCATCCGTGTCGACGAGATCTTCAATCGCCTGCGCGAAACCGGCCCCTGGGACGAACGGCCCGCACATCTGCAGGCCTGCCTGATCTTCGTATGCAGACGCAGCAACATGCAGCGCCTGGGCCATCGGCTCCGTATGGATTCATCCCCCGCGAAGCATGTCGGTATCCATGTCGCAGACACCGTTTGGCACTACAGCAACCGCAGCGATCAAGTCGTCAGTGAACGCTTGGCCGACTTTTGCACGAAGTTTCGTCGTCAATATCAGCTCGCCGGAGACCCCGTCGAGTTCTACTTTGGGAGTCTTTCATGAGGTTCCTTCTGGCTGCATCCAGGGTCGTGCTGCTGCTGGGCAGCCTCGCGCTGCCAGCAGGGCTGCTGTCCTCCCCCATTGAGCCCAGGTCGGGGCGTCCGGCCACGATCGACCCCGCTGTCCCCCCCGAGAGCACCCAGGTCATCCAGTTGTTCCTCGAGAACGCTCACCTGCCCAGTGCGAACACCCCTTGCGACAACTCTGCGGATGCCAAGCGCCGAACGCTGCGCGAGGAGTTGTCCCTGCTCTTGGGCTACGGCGTCAGAATGTCGGCCGACCACTTCATCGCGATGCGAACGATCTGCGAACCCGGCCAGGCCCAACGGACCGACGGTTCACCGGTAGATGTGTGGGTTTGTTCGTTCCATGTCGAGACGACCAATGCTCAGAGGCGCCCTCAGGGGGGTGGCTTGATCATGGGTTCGTTCACGCGGTCCGCCTGGGAATTGCTGCCCCATACGCTCTTCTGCTCGTAAAGCCATGAGCTGACAAGGGCGGCTGTCGCCCCACTCCCCTTGTCGCTTCTTCCGCGGCCGCCCGGCCAAGGCCCGGTCGAACAGGGCGTTGGGCAAGACGCGCAGCAGCTTGGCCACCAGCTGCAGATGCGCGACTCCCGCTGGAAGCACATCGGCATTCATCTTGGAGGAACCGTCTGGCACTACAGCAATACGCAGCGCCGGGTGGTGAGTGAAGCCGTCTCGGTCTTCAATGAACGCTTTGGTCGGGCCTATCAAATGTCTGGCCAGACTGTGGAGTTCTACTTCGGAGAGTTCATTTGAGAACGCAACTGTGGCGCCTCGGGGGAGCCTTGATGCTGGTGGGCTGCGCCCACGCCCCCATCGACCCCTGGACAGGGGAACGAGTGGTCATCGATCCCAGCCAACCCCCCAAGGGGGCGCAAATGATGCAACTCTTCCTGAGCCAGGGCGACACGCCCTTGCGCGGTTCGGGCTGCATGTCCGATGAGGCCCTCGACGCCCGCCTCACGCTGCGGGACCGGCTGGCGCAGGTGCTGGGCGATGCGCTGGACCATCCCGAGCATCACCGCGCGGTGCTCAAAGGGACTTGCACGTCGGATCCGGTGCAAACGCCCGATGGCCGTGTGATCGATGCCTGGGCCTGCTCGCTCAACATGGTGCAGGAGGACATCACCGAAGGCTTCGTCGCCAACGCCTTCGTCCGCGGCCACTTCACCAAGGAACGATGGCGCCTGGTGCCAGGCAGCCTGCTGTGCTTGTGACGATCCTCACTCCCCTTGTCGCTTCTTCCGCGGCCGCCCGGCCAAGGCCCGGTCGAACAGGGCGTTGGGCAAGATGCGCAGCAGCTTGGCCACCAGGCCCATCTGCCAGGGAATGACGCGGTAGCTCACCCCGGCCTCGATGGCCGCGTAGGCGCGATCGGCAAAGTCCTCGGCGCTCATCAAGAACGGCATGGCGTAGCGGTTCTCGCGCGTCAGCGGCGTGTCGATGTAGCCCGGCAGCAGCGTCACCACCGGCACGCCATAGGGCCGCATCTCGCCGCGCAGGCTTTCGCAATAGTTCACCACCGCCGCCTTGCTGGCGCAGTAGGCGCCGTGGCCGGGCAGGCCCCGGATGGCCGCCACACTGGCGATGCCCACCAGGCGGCCGCTGCGGCGCTGGCGCAGGCCCTCGATGAAGGGATGAAAGGTGGCCGCCAGCCCCAGCACATTGGTCTCGAGGGTGGCTCGCATCACCTCCAAATCGTCGAAGATGGCCGTGTCCATGCCCACGCTGATGCCCGCATTGGCGATCACCACCTCCGGCAAGCCCTGGCGCTCGAGGCACTGCCGGCCTGCCGCGACGATGGCCTGCACGTCCCGCACGTCGGCGGCATGGACCACACAGTCTTCGGCCGTCCAGCCCTGCGAGCGCGCCCAGGCTTCGGTGTCGGCCGCACGGCGCGCCACCAAAGCCAGGCGCCAGCCCGCTCGGTGGTAGCGCAGCGCCAGTGCCTGGCCAATGCCGCTGGATGCGCCCGTGATGTAGGCCAGCGGCCGGCTCATGAAGCCGCCCCCGCACGCCGTGTGGGCGGCAACACGCCTTGCACCCCGCCGCGCAGCTCGAGCACGCGCCGGGGATGGTCGTAGATCAAGCTTTGTCCAGACAACTGCATGCCTCCTTGCACCAAGGTGACGGGACGATCGGAGACCACACGCTGCGCCTCGACGAAGAACAGCAATTCCTCGCCGCGCAGCTCGGTGGCTTGGTCCCAAGGTGGGCCTGCCGGGTCGGCCCCAGGCTGGCGCAGCACACGAGCCCCGCCGAGCAGGCGCACTTGGCTGCCGTCTCCTTCGGCCTGGGCCTGGCTTGCCGTGGCCACCGTGACACGGCCCTGCGCATCGGTGTGGCGCAAGCGCACCTCGTCGATTTCGAGCCGGTCGGTGTCGGGGTAGTGACGCAAGGTGCGGCCTTCCAGGCGCAGCTCCGGCAGACCGACCCCGCGGTACAGCTGCACGGAAAATCGTTCCATCACGTAGTCGGGATCACGGCGCGGCGGGGCGTCCGGGCTCGGGGTCTCGGGCACGGGGGTGCTGCGCACCAACCAGTACGTCAGGCCGGCCAGTACGGCCATCAGCACCAGCGGCAGCGAGGTCATGAGCTGGTCCACCGCCTGGATCCAGCGCGACCGCGGCGGCACCCCTCCCGAGGCCGGGACTTTGAGGCGGCCCAAGCCGGTGGCATGCGGCTCGGTCGGACCGGCGGCGCGGCTCATTCACGCGCCGGCGGCCGCTCGGCCGTCGTCCAGGGTGTGCAAATGGCCCTCCAAGAGCCGGGCGTAGTGTCCACTGGCCATCAGCAACAGGTCACAGAACTCACGGGCGGCGCCTTCGCCGCCGCGCAAGGCACACACATGGTCCGCCACGGCCTTGGCCTCGGCATGTGCATTGGCCGGCGCGCAGGCCCAGCCAGCGCGCACCATCAGCGGCAGGTCGGGCCAGTCGTCGCCCATGACGGCCACCTCATGCCAACCCCAGCCACGTTCGTCCAGCAGCGCCTGCGCCACCGCGAGCTTGTCGGCCACGCCGAAGCGGGCTTCGACGATGCCCAAGTCGCCCAGCCGGCGACGCACCGCCGGAGAATCGCGGCCGGTGATGACCACCGGCTCGATGCCAACGCGCGCCAGCAGCTTGATGCCATGGCCATCGAGCACGTGGAAGGCCTTGAAGGCTTCCCCGTCCTCGCCGATGTACAGCCGTCCGTCGGTGAGCACGCCGTCCACGTCGAAGATGGCCGCGCGAAGGCCTTGGGCTTGCAGCAGCAGCTCAGGCGGTGCCGACAAAGCCGGTCGTAGCTCGCGCCGCATCAGATCACCTTGGCACGCATCAGGTCGTTGCTGTTGAGCGCACCCACCAGGCGGCCGTCTTCATCGACCACCAACACCGAGGTGATGCGAGCCCGCTCCATCAGGTCGGCCGCCTCCACCGCCAAGGCATCGGCACGCACCGTGCGGGGCTGACGGGTCATCAGCTCG
Organism: Caldimonas taiwanensis NBRC 104434; assembly: GCF_001592165.1. NCBI lineage: Bacteria > Pseudomonadati > Pseudomonadota > Betaproteobacteria > Burkholderiales > Sphaerotilaceae > Caldimonas > Caldimonas taiwanensis. The sequence continues at coordinate 49,120 of NZ_BCWK01000001.1, read as the reverse complement.
CCGGCGGTCAGGCCGCGCAGGTCGCGGCCTTGCTCGATCTGGCGGCGCAAGTCGCCGTCGGTGAAGATGCCCAGCACCCGGTCGTCATCGTCGACGATGGCCGTGGCTCCCAAGCCCTTGGCCGACATCTCGCGCATCATGGCCGAAAAGCCGGTGTCGGGCCGCACGCGCGGCACGGCTGAGCCTTGGCGCATCACATCTCGCACATGCGTGAGCAGCTTGCGGCCCAAGGCGCCGCCCGGGTGCGAGCGCGCGAAGTCCTCCTCACGAAAGCCCCGCGCATCCAACAAGGCCACCGCCAAGGCGTCGCCCATGGCGATCTGCGCGGTGGTGCTGGCCGTGGGCGCGAGATTGAGCGGACACGCTTCTTGCGCGACCGAGGTGTCCAGCACCACGTCGCTGTGCCGGGCCAGTGTGGAGGCCAGCCGCCCGGTCATGCCGATCAGTCGCACACCCAAGCGCTTGAGCAAGGGCAAGATGGCGGTGAGCTCATCGCTTTCGCCAGAATTGGAAATCGCGATCACCACGTCGGCGGAGGTGACCATGCCCAGGTCGCCATGGCTGGCCTCCGCTGGGTGCACGAACATGGCCGGCGTGCCCGTGGAGGCCAGCGTGGCGGCGATCTTGCGGCCCACATGGCCGCTCTTGCCCATGCCCATGACGACCACACGGCCGCTGCAGCCGAGAATGGTCTGCACGGCCTGCGCGAAGGCTGGGCCTTGGCGGTCGCGCAGGGCCAGCAGGGCCTGCGCTTCGATCTGAAGGGTTTGGCGCGCCAACGCAATGGCTCGATCAGCGTTGTATCCGGGAGCAGACGGGCTAGGCATGGGGACGGGCCGTCGAGGGCATGGCTCGTTTACGATGGGCAGATTCTAGGCGCTGGGCCTGTCCCGCGCCGACCCTTGTGCACACTCACCATGGCCTCCACTCTCGATCTCGTCTTGCTGTATTTGTTGGCCGCCGTGCTCGGCGTGGGGGTGTGCCGCAGCCTGAAGCTGCCGCCCATGCTCGGCTACCTGGCCGTCGGGGTGCTGATCGGCCCCAACGCGATGGCCTTGGCCAAGGATACGGCCGGCATCCGCTACCTGGCCGAGTTCGGCGTGGTGTTCTTGATGTTCGTGATCGGGCTGGAGTTCAACCTGCCCAAGCTCAAGAGCATGCGCCGCCTGGTCTTCGGACTGGGCCTCAGCCAGGTGCTGGGCACGGTGGTGCTGGCCGTGGCCGGCAATGCCGTGCTGGCCTTCGGGCTGGGGCTGCTGGGTCGACCCTGGCCTCTGGCCTGGCCCACGGCGCTGGCCTTGGGCGCAGCGCTGGCCATGTCGTCCACCGCCATCGTGGTCAAGCTCATGGCCGAGCGCTTGGAGCTCGACAGCGAGCATGGCCGGCGTGTGATCGGCGTGTTGCTGTTCCAGGATCTGGCGGTGGTGCCTTTCCTGGTGCTCATTCCTTCACTGGGGGCGGCGGCCGACGCACTGGCGCGCGACCTGGGCCTGGCTTTGCTGAAGGCCGCGGCGCTGCTCATCGTGCTGCTGGCCGGCGGCCAGCGTGTGATGCGCTGGTGGCTGACTCTGGTGGCGCGGCGCAAGAGCGAGGAGCTCTTCATCCTCAACGTGCTGTGGATCACGCTCGGGTTGGCTTGGCTGACCGAACATGCCGGCTTGTCGCTGGCCCTGGGCGCATTCGTGGCCGGCATGCTGATTGCCGAGACCGAGTACAAGCACCAGGTCGAGGCCGACATCCGGCCTTTCCATGACGTGCTGCTGGGCCTGTTCTTCATCACCATCGGCATGTTGCTGGACTGGCGGGTGGTCTGGGAGCAATGGCCGCTGGTGTTGCTGCTGCTGACCGTGCCGCTGCTGTTCAAGTTCGCTTTCGTGGCTGCATTGGCCAAGCTGTTCGGCGCGCCCCCCGGGGTGGCGCTGCGCACCGGGCTGTACCTTGCCCAGGCTGGCGAGTTCGGTCTGGTGCTGCTCAACCTGGCCACCGAGCGCGGACTGGTGTCGCTGGATCTGCGCAGCGCGGTCTTGGCCGCGATGGTGCTGTCGATGTTGGCAACCCCCTTCATCATCCAGCATGCCGACCGCATCGTCATGCGTTTGTCGGCCAACGATTGGATGCTGCAATCGGTGCAACTCACCAGCATTGCGAAAAAGTCCATCCGCTCCGAAGCCCACGTGATCATTTGCGGCTATGGGCGCAGCGGCCAGAACCTGGCCCGGCTGCTGGAAGCCGAGGGCATTGCGTACATGGCACTGGACCTGGACCCCGACCGCGTGCGCCAAGCCGCAGCGGCCGGTCAAAGCGTGGTCTTCGGCGACGCAGCCCGCTTGCAAAGCCTGGTGGCCGCCGGCCTGTCGCGCGCCAGCGCCGTGGTGGTGACGTACCACGACACGCCCTCGGCGCTGAAGATCCTGCAGCTGGTGCGCCAGCACGCCCCCAAGGTGCCGGTGATCGTGCGCACCATCGACGATGCGGACCTCGAGCGCCTGCGCGCCGCCGGTGCTGCCGAGGTGGTGCCCGAAGCGATCGAAGGCTCCTTGATGCTGGCTTCACATGCGATGGCCTTGGTCGGGGTGCCGATGCGGCGGGTGCTGCGTCGCGTGCAAGAGCAGCGCGAAGCCCGCTACAGCCTGCTGCGCGGCTACTTCCATGGCGCCGACGACAGCGGTGCCGATGATTTGCACACCCAGCGTCTGCAGTCGGTCACCCTGCCCGCCGGCTCGCCCTGGAGCGGCCAGCCCCTGCACCGCCTGGGACTCGAAGCCCTGGACGTGCAGGTGGTGTCGGTGCGCCGCCTGCAGGGGGCGGTGGTGCGGCCAGAGGCACAGCTGGTGTTGCACAGCGAAGACACCCTGGTGCTGTCGGGCCTGCCCGAAGCCCTCGCCCGGGCCGAGGAGCGCTTGCTCGCGGTCTGATGCGCGGTCTGACCCGTGGGCCGGTGCGCGCGCAGGGCGCGCAAAGCCCGCAGCCGCTCGTGGATTTATCCGCGCCGCTGGCGGCAGCGCCCGGATGGCACGACCATCATCGCCGTGCGCCATGCCCGTCGGTGGCCATCAGGCCGACGCCATCCGGCCTGCGGATCAGCCCCGTGAGTGTCTGTGTACAGGAGAGTTCCCATGCTGCAGCGTCGCCAGTTTCTCGCCGGATCGGCCGTCGTCACCCTCGGGGCCCTTGGGGGCCTGGGTTGGGCACCGGTCTGGGCACAGAACGCGCCCGACTTGGGCCTGCCCGAGCTGCCCAATCCCGGCTTTGCCCGCCTCCGTCTTGGAGAGGTCGAGATCCTGGCCATCAACGATGGCGTGGCCCGGCGTCCCTTGGCCGAGGGCTTCGTGCGCGAGGTGCCCTTGGCGCAGGTCCAGGCCGCCTTGCGCGACGCCGGCCTGCCCACCACCCATGTGGACATCGGCTTCACGGCCTTCGTGGCGATCCTGGGCGAGCGCCGCATCCTGATGGACACCGGCAACGGCCAGTTCGGCGCCCCCACCACCGGCCGGCTGCTGGCCCACCTGCAGGCCGCCGGCCTCCCGCCGGATCAAATCGACACGGTGCTCATCACGCACTTCCATGGCGACCACATCAACGGCCTGCGCAACCGCGACGGCAGCACGCCTTTCCCCAAGGCCGAGGTATGGGTGCCCGAGGCCGAATGGGCCTTCTGGATGGACGACGCCCGCATGAACGCCGCCCCAGACGCCATGCGCGGCGCCTTTCAGAACGTGCGTCGCGTCTTCGGCCCCATCGCCACTCAAGTGCGTCGCTTCGCGCCGGATGCGGTGCTGATGCCCGGCCTGCGCGCCATCGCCGCCCATGGCCACACCCCGGGCATGTCGATGTTCCAGGTCGAGTCGCGTGGCCAGCGCTTCCTCAACCTGGCCGATCTGTCCAACCTCCCCGCCCTGTTCGTGCGCCAACCGGACTGGGCGGTCACCTTCGACATGGACCCGCAGGCCGCACGCGCCGTGCGACACAAGATCCTGTCAATGGCCGCCCAAGAAGGCGTGACCGTGGGCGGCTACCACTTCCCCTTCCCGGCCTTTGGCCAGATCCAACGGCAGGCCCAGGGCTATGACTTCAAGCCTGCGCGGACCTGATGCGCAGCCCAAGCGCACCGGCCGCCCATGAAGCGCCGCTTGCTGCTTGGCAGCCTGATGGGCCTGGGCTTCGGCATGGGCCCCGCAGACTTGCGGGCCGAAGCCGCCGCACTGCTGAGCGCCTTGCGTGGTGGCGGCGTGGTGCTGATGCTGCGCCATGCCCGCACCGTGCCCGGTGTGGGCGATCCCCCCGACTTTCGGTTGGGTGACTGCGCCACGCAACGCAATCTGTCGGCCGCAGGCCGCGCCCAAGCCCGGCGCATCGGGCAGACCCTGGCCGCGCATGGCTTGCAACCCCGTCTCGTGCGCAGCAGCGGCTGGTGCCGCTGCATCGAGACGGCCGAGCTGGCCTTCGGCCGTCATGAAGTCTGGCCGGCGTTGCATTCGTTCTTCACCGAACACGACGCGCAGCGCCGCGCCCAAACCGCCGCGCTGCACGAAGCCTTGGCACAGCTGCCTGCCGAAGGCTTCGAGGCCTGGGTCAGCCACCAAGTCAACATCACGGCATTGACGGGCACCTGGGTGGACATGGGCGAAGCCGTGGTGATCCGTGGCGGCCCCGATGGCGGCACAATGCTGGGCCGGCTGCGCCTGGACGCCTGAGCGCAGCAGCTCGGCCTTTGGCCTACTTCTTGCCGTACTCCCCATGGATACCGCCCAATACATCCAGCGCCACATCCGCACCGTCCCCGACTGGCCCAGCCCCGGGGTGCAGTTCCGCGACATCACCCCGCTGCTGCAAAACCCCAAGGTCTTTCGGGTGCTGATCGATCAATTCGTGCACCGCTATTTCGACACCACCGTCGATGTGGTGGCCGGACTGGATGCGCGCGGCTTCATCATCGGCTCGGTGCTGGCCTACGAGCTCAACGTGGGCTTCGTGCCGATCCGTAAAAAAGGCAAGCTGCCCTTCACGACGGTGGAAGAAACTTACGAGCTGGAATACGGCTCGGCCACGGTGGAATTGCACACCGACGCGGTCAAACCCGGAGATCGGGTCGTGCTGATCGACGACCTGATCGCCACCGGCGGCACCATGATGGCGGGCAAACGTCTGCTCGAGCGCCTGGGCGCCAACGTGATCGAGGGCGCGGCCATCGTCGAGCTGCCCGAATTGGGTGGTGGGGACAAGCTGCGCGCCTCGGGCCTGCCGGTGTATACCCTCGTCAGCTTCGAGGGGCATTGAGCGCGGTGGCTCAGGTCATCGGAATGCGATGCGCCAGATTGGCGCGCATGCGAATGGCCATCACCGCACCGGCTGCGCGCAAGACTTCCAAGGCCACCACCGGCATGCGCGCGGCCAGTTCCTCCAGGCGTGGCAAGCGCAAGGCATAGATCACCCCTGGCGTCATGGCCTCGACCGTGGCCATGCGCGGGCCCTCGGCAAACAGCGAGGGCTCGCCCATCACCGCGCCGGGACGCAAGATGGCCACCTTGTTGGCTCCTGGCGCCGTATTGGCCACGAACACTTGCATCGTGCCCTGGGCCAGGAAATACATGGCGCGGTCGCGATCGCCTTGCCGAATCACTTGATCGCCCATGCGCACCTCGTGGCGCGAGAGAAATTGCGTCAGCGTGCGCCATTGATGAGCATCGAGACGCGGCCGGAAGGCGTCCTCGGCATTGAGCGATTGCACCGCCTGGATCAGCTCCTGGGCTTCCATCTTCTTTTGTCCTTCCTGGGTCGGCTGTGCCGACGATGCCGCGCCCACACGCGCGGCATCGCGGCTTGAAGCATCCCATTATGGGCCGCAGCCCCAGGGCTCACAATGCCGCCCCCCGCAGGCAGGGTGGACGGCGGCGTAGCGGCGCGACCTGACACAATTTGGACGCCGCCGGAATCTTCGCTACTTGCCGATGCAGAACTGACGGAAGATTTCTCCCAGCAGCTCGTCGGGCGTCATGCGCCCGGTGATGTCGCCCAGCGCGTCGTGGGCCAAGCGCAGCTCCTCGGCCAGCAAATCCAAGGCGGCATCGGCAGCCAGCGCATGGGCCTGCGCCTGCTCCAGGTGCTCGGCCGTGCGGCGCAAGGCGCGCAGGTGGCGTTCGCGCGCGATGAACACCCCTTCGGGCTGTGCCTGCCAACCCACTTGCTCCAACAGCAAGCGGCGCAGCGCCTGCAGGCCCTCGCCGGTCTTGGCCGACACCGCCACATGGGGCTGCGGCAGCCCTGCAGGCAAGCGCTGAGCATCGAGCTTGTTGTAGACATGCACCACCCTTGCCCCCGGAGGCAAGCGCTGGCCGATCTCGATGTCGCCGGCGTCATAGTCCGCTTGCCCCAGGCGCGTGAGGTCGTGCAAAAAAAGCACCACGTCGGCCTGGGCGATCTCGCTCCAACTGCGCGCAATGCCGATGCGCTCGACCTCGTCGGTGGCTTCGCGCAGGCCTGCGGTATCGACCACATGCACCGGCACGCCCTCGATCTGGATCGTCTGACTGACCTTGTCGCGAGTGGTCCCCGGAATCGGCGTGACGATGGCCAGCTCCGCGCCAGCCAGGGCATTGAGCAGCGAGCTCTTGCCCACATTGGGTTGGCCGGCCAGCACCAGCCGCATGCCTTCGCGCAGCAAAGCCCCTTGGTGCGCCTGATCCAGCAAGGTCTGGAGCGCGCTGCGAATGCCTTCGAGCTGGCCACGCGCATCGGCTTTCTCGAGGAAGTCGATCTCCTCCTCGGGAAAGTCCAACGTGGCCTCCACCAGCAAGCGCAAACGCACCAAGCGCTCGCGCAAACCTTCGACCTGCTGCGAAAACGCACCGGCCAGCGAGCGGCCGGCCGAACGCGCGGCCGCCTCGGTGCTGGCTTCGATCAAGTCGCTCACCGCCTCGGCTTGGGCCAGATCGAGCTTGTCATTCAAAAAAGCCCGCTCGGTGAACTCGCCGGGCTCGGCCAAGCGCAGGCGGGGCAAGACCTGCGCTGCGACATCCAGACAACGGGCCACCAGCAACTGCAACACCACCGGGCCGCCATGGGCCTGCAGCTCCAACACGTCCTCGCCGGTGTAGGAATGCGGCGCCGGGAAATACAGCGCCAAGCCATGGTCGATGGGCTGACCCTGCGCATCGGTGAAGGGCAGATAGTGCGCATGGCGTGGCACGAGCGAGCGGCCCAGCAAGGCCGGCACGAAGCTCGAAAGATCGCGCCCGGACACGCGCACGATGCCCACCGCCCCGCGTCCGGGAGCCGTGGCGATCGCCAAGATCGGGTCTTGATGACGAGACAGCATGGCCCCCATTGTGAGCCCAACAAACGCCAACGCCCCGCGGCGCAGACCCCGGGGCGTTGGCTTCACACCGTCAGCGGCTTCAGTCCTTGGACGGGAACTTCAGTTCCAGCACGCCGAGCTTCTTGTTGATGTACCACTGTTGCGCGATGGACAGCAGGTTGTTCGTCAACCAGTACAGCACCAGACCGGCCGGGAAGAAGAAGAACATCACCGAGAACATCAGCGGCATGATCCACATCATCTTGGCCTGGATCGGGTCCGGCGGCGTGGGGTTCAACCACGTCTGCAAGAGCGTGGAGGCCGTCATCAGCAGCGGCAGGATGTAATACGGGTCCTTGGCCGAAAGATCCTGGATCCACAAGATCCACGGCGCGTTGCGCATTTCCACCGACGACAGCAACACCCAGTACAACGCGATGAACACCGGGATCTGGATCAAGATCGGCAAACATCCCCCCATGGGGTTGACCTTTTCCTCGCGATAGATGCGCATCATCTCCTGCTGCATCTGCTGCGGCTTGTCCTTGTAGCGCTCACGCAGCTCCGTGATCCGCGGGGCCACGGCCTTCATCTTGGCCATCGAGCGATAGGCGCTGGCATTGAGGCCATAGAAAGCGGCCTTGAGCAGCACCACCAAGGCCACGATGGACCAGCCCCAGTTGCCCAGCAGGGCGTGGAGCTTGTCCAGCAGCCAGAACAAGGGCTTGGCCAGGATGGTGAACCAGCCGTAGTCCTTCACCAATTCCAGCCCGGGCGCCAGCGCGGCGAGCTTCTTCTCCTCTTGCGGGCCGACGAACAGCGTGGACTCGACACGGTGGCTCTGGCCGGCGGCCATCGGCGGCAGCGGCACCACCATGGCAATCGAGTACAGGTTGTCGCTCACCTTGGCGGCGCGGAACTCCCGCATCATGCGGTCGTGTCCCGGCACATTGAGCAGCCAGGCCGAGGCGAAATAGTGCTGCACCATCGCCACCCAGCCATTGTCGGCCGGCTCGGCCGTGCTGGCCTTGCCGCGCTCGATGTCCTTGAACTCCACCTTGTGGAACTTCTTCTGCTCGGTGTAGAGCGCCGGACCGGTGAAGGTGAAGTAGAAGGACGACTCGCCCGGGGGCGGGTTGCCATCGCGCACCAGCTGCAGATACAGCTGCGGCTCCAAGGTTTCATCGGCGCGGTTGATGATTTCATGGCGCACGCCGATGGTGTACTGCCCCCGCTGGAAGGTGTAGGTCTTGACATACTGCAGCCCACCGACCACCGGCGAGCTCAGCTTCACCTCCACACGGTCTTGCCCATCGGCCAAGCGACGCGGCGTTGCATCATCCACCGAAAAAGCCGTGAAGTGGTTCGGGAAGCTGCGACCGGCCTGGATCAAGCCCGTCTGCGCCAGATAGACCCGCTGGGCCGACTGGTCCATCAACACCACGTTGCGGCGGCGGTCCTCCTGGTCGGCGTAGTGCAACAACTCCAGGTAACTCAGCGTGCCGCCCTGGGTATCGATGCGCGCCTTGACCACGTCGGTGACGATCTCCAGCTGCTGCGACGCGGCGCTGCTGGCCGCTGGCGCCTGGGTGGCGATGCTGCCGGAGGCGCCCGCTTGCGCTGGCGCAGGCAATGCGGCGGCAGACGCGGCGCCCGACGGGGGCGGCGCCGAGGCGGCCTTTTGTTGGGCCACCGGCGTCGGCGAGAACATCGACGGCCGGCCGGTGTGCTTGTTCCAAGCATCCCACAGCAGGATGAGGGACATCGAGAACACCACCCACAGGATGGTGCGGCGCATATCGGTCATGGAGACGACTCGCTGTTGGAAGAGGAGCAAGGGGAGGAACGAGACGGCACGTCCGGGGCACGGCCAGCCTCGACGAGGCGGGTGAACCAGGGGGCCGACCGTGCCGGTCCTGCCGCTGGACGTTCGGGCACGGGGTCGTGCCCGCCCGCGCACCCAGGATGGCAGCGCAACACGCGGCGTGCGGCCAAGTAGCTGCCCTTTACCGCGCCATGGCGGTCCAAGGCTTGCCAGGCGTATGCCGAGCAGCTGGGCTCGAAACGGCAGTCGCCCCCGATCCAGGGGCTGAACAACACCTGGTAGGCACGCACCAAGGCCTTCAGGAGGGCCGCAATCATCCCGCCCTCCCGGCCCGCTGTCGCACCGCCGCCTGCATCAGGGCATCGACCTCGCTGCGCACCACCCGGCGCAGCGCTTTGGAGTCGGCACTGGGGAATCGTTCGCGATCGAAGGCGGCGCGCAGACGCACCACCCACATCCCGCCGGGCAAGGCAGGGGCATGGCGCGCGAAAGCCGCGTACATCTGCCGCTTCAACAGGTTGCGCGTGACCGCACGGCGGGCCCATCGCTTCGGAATCACCACGCCGACGAGCAGCTCGCGGGCCGCTGGTCGGAAGACATCCACAGGCAGCGCCCCCTCGGGATGCCCTCCTGTTGACAACTCGTCCGACAACTCGTCCGTGTTCGGCAGGTGATGCAGCACGAAATGTGGGCTGCGCGCTGCGATGGCCGAGGCACCCGCCCCCAGCACCCGCTCGAAATCGGCACGGCGCGACAGCCGCACCAGACGGGTCGAGGCTGCAGGCAGGACCAAGCCGGCGTTCGCCGCGCCGCCGGGATCAGACGGCCAGGCGCTTGCGGCCCTTGGCGCGGCGGGCATTGATGACCTTGCGGCCGCCCTTGGTCTTCATGCGCACCAGGAAGCCGTGCGTGCGTGCGCGGCGAACCTTGGAAGGCTGATAAGTACGTTTCATGATCGGATCCTCTCGGAGAATTCCGCCCGGGCCGAACAGCCTGGCGACACATCAACACCTCTGCAGAGCCCAGGCCCAGCCAGGGCTTGGGGTTTCCCGGCACCGGACAGGCCTGCGGCAGCTTCACGAAACGCCCAACCGACCCGGGATAGACCGATCAAGCCCCCCGATCAAGCCCCAGAAACGCTCCCAAGAAGCGCTCTGAGAACGCTCTGAGCCCCTCCTGTGGACTCTGTAAGCGCGAAGCGTCTCACACGACGCGTCTGCGCGAAGCGTCTCACACGCGTCTCAAGCAGGCCAACGAAAGTGCGGGAAACCCTCAATTACACCAAATGCAAGTTCGTCGGTCAATGGACCCTGCGCACCGACCCTGAAGGACCGAGGGGTGGATTCGAAGTCATTTTCTGTGGATAAGTCGTCCGTGCACGGCCGTGCAAGGCTAGAATCCGGCGGCTCTAGAAGAAAGTTTTCCACAATTCCATGAGCTCCGACTTGTGGCAGCGCTGCTGCGAACGACTCGCCGCCGAACTGCCCGAACAGCAATTCAACACCTGGATCCGGCCTCTGCCTCCAGCCCTGCTGACACAGGGCGAGGCCGGGCCAGTGCTGTCCGTGCGCGTGCCCAACCGCTTCAAGCTGGATTGGATCCGGGCCCAGTACGCCGCCCGCATCCAAGCCCTGCTGACCGAATTGCATGGCCAGCCGGTGCGCTTGGAGCTGTCGCTGGCCCCCCGGGACCCGATGCCGACGCGGCCGGTGGCGGCCGCATCGGCCCCGACCGCGACCCCAGCCGCCCCGGCGATGAACGGCGCGGTGGCCGCCAGTCCGGCCGTTGCCGCCCCGCCGCCGCCCCAGCCCTCGCGCCACCGGCTCAACCCCAACCTGACCTTCGACACCTTGGTGCCTGGCCGGGCCAACCAGATGGCCCGCACCGCCGCGCTGCACGTGGCCGGCGCCCCGGGCCAGATGTACAACCCGCTTTTCATCTACGGCGGCGTGGGCCTGGGCAAGACCCATTTGATGAATGCCGTGGGCAATGCCTTGCTGGCCGACCGGCCCGACGCCAAGGTGCTGTACCTGCACGCCGAGCAATTCATCTCGGACGTGGTGAAGAACTACCAGCGCAAGACCTTCGACGAGCTCAAGGCCAAGTACCACCAGCTCGATCTGCTGCTGATCGACGACGTGCAGTTCTTCGCCGGCAAGGACCGCACCCAGGAGGAATTCTTCAACGCCTTCGAGGCGCTGCTGGCCAAGCGTGCCCACATCATCATGACCAGCGACACCTACCCCAAGGGGTTGGTGGACATCGACGAGCGGCTGACCAGCCGCTTCGACTCGGGCCTGACCGTGGCCATCGAGCCTCCCGAGTTGGAAATGCGCGTGGCCATTCTGATCAAGAAGGCCGAAATGGAAGGCGCGCAAATGCCCGAGGACGTGGCCTTCTTCGTGGCCAAGAACGTGCGCGCCAACGTGCGTGAACTCGAAGGCGCACTGCGCAAGATCCTGGCTTATTCACGGTTTTCCCACAAAGAAATCAACATCGCGCTGGCCCGTGAAGCCCTCAAGGATCTGCTGTCGATCCAAAACCGGCAGATCTCGGTGGAAAACATCCAAAAGACGGTGGCCGATTTCTACAAGATCAAGGTCGCCGACATGTATTCCAAGAAACGGCCGGCCTCCATCGCCCGGCCCCGCCAGATCGCGATGTACCTGGCCAAGGAACTCACGCAAAAGAGCCTGCCCGAGATCGGCGAGCTCTTTGGCGGGCGCGACCACACCACCGTGCTGCATGCCGTGCGCAAGATCGGCAGCGAGCGCAGCAAGAACACCGAACTGAACCAGCAGTTGCACGTGCTGGAGCAGACCCTCAAGGGCTGAGCGCCCACCCTCCTTTTTTTCCGTTCGACTGCCACAAGGGGAACACTGTTGTCAAAGCACAAAGCTGGGGACAAGTTTCGAACAAGCCCTGTGTTGTCCACAGGCTGGCGTGTCTGCGCGAAGTTGTTGTCACTTCGCCCGCGTCGTTCCCCGACGGCAAGCCACAGGCTTGTCCCCGCTCCAAAGCCTTGATCGAACAAGACAAAATAGCGTTTTCCACAAAAAAACCGGCCCCCTACTACGGCTACCACCTCAAGAGGTTCACATGATTGTGTTGAAAGCACCCCAGGACCAAGTGCTCAGCGCTTTGCAGGCCGTGGCCGGCATCGTGGAGCGTCGCCACACCCTGCCCATCCTGGCCAATGTGCTGATTCGCAAGACCGGGGCGCTGGTCGAGTTCACCACCAGTGACCTGGAAATCCAGGTGCGCACCACGGCCGAACTGCAGGGCGATGCGGGCGACTTCAGCACCTCGGTGGGGGCGCGCAAGTTGATCGACATCCTGCGCTCCTTGCCGGCCGAGCAAGTGGTGTCGCTGTCAGCCCAACAGAACAAGCTCACCTTGACCGGCGGTAAGAGCCGCTTCACGCTGCAAACGCTGCCGGCCGAAGACTTTCCGCTGGTGCAAGAAGCCGCCGATTTCGGCCCCAGCTTCAGCGTGCCGCAGAAAACACTCAAAACCCTGATCGGGCGGGTGCACTTCGCCATGGCGGTGCACGACATCCGCTACTACCTCAATGGCATCCTGTTCGTGGCCGAAGGCCGGCAGCTCACGCTCGTGGCCACCGACGGTCACCGCCTGGCCCTGGCCCAGGCCACGCTGGAGGTGGAGATGCCGCGTCAGGAAGTCATCCTGCCGCGCAAGACCGTGCTGGAATTGCAACGCCTGCTCAAAGACGAAGACACGCCCATCGAGATGCGCTTTGCCGGCAACCAGGCCAAGTTCCTTTTCTCGGGCATGGAATTCGTCACCAAGCTGGTTGAAGGCAAGTTCCCCGACTACAACCGCGTCATTCCCAAAAACCACAAGAACAGCGTCGTGCTGGGTCGCGCCGCGCTGCTGGCCAGCCTGCAACGAGCGGCCATCCTCACCAGCGAGAAGTTCAAGGGCGTGCGCCTGAACATCGAGCCGGGCCTGCTGCGCATTGCCGCAAGCAATGCCGAGCAGGAAGAAGCCAAGGAGGACATCGAAATCGACTACGGTGGCGACACCATCGAAATCGGCTTCAATGTGACTTACCTGGTCGATGTCCTGGCCAACATGAGCCAAGACATGGTGAGAGTCGATCTGCAGGACGCCAACTCCAGCGCGTTGATCACCATCCCTGACGACGACGGCTTCAAGTACGTCGTGATGCCCATGAGGATCTGAGGCCCGATCGGCCCATTCCTCGTTGGACCCTTATCTCCCAATGCCCGCCATGAGCGGGCATGCATGTTTGAAAAGAGTTTCCTCATGTCTGACCCGACCTCGAGCCAAGAACCTTCCTCCACGCCTGTGGACGCAGGCGGCTATGGCGAAAACAGCATCCAGATCCTCGAAGGCCTGGAGGCCGTGCGCAAACGCCCTGGCATGTACATTGGCGACACCTCCGATGGCACGGGCTTGCACCACCTGGTGTTCGAAGTGGTGGACAACTCCATCGACGAAGCCTTGGCAGGGCATTGCGATGACATCGTCGTCACCATCCACACCGACAACTCGATCTCCGTGATCGACAATGGCCGTGGCATTCCCACTGGCGTGAAGATGGACGACAAGCACGAGCCCAAGCGCTCGGCTGCCGAGATTGCCTTGACCGAGCTGCATGCCGGTGGCAAGTTCAACCAGAACAGCTACAAGGTCTCGGGGGGGCTGCATGGCGTGGGTGTCTCCTGCGTGAACGCCTTGTCCAAATGGCTGCGCCTGACGGTACGGCGCGACGGCAAGGTGCACTTCATGGAGTTTCGCAAGGGCGTGCCCCAAGACCGCCTGATCGAGATGCGCGACGGTGTGGCCGTCAGTCCCATGAAGATCATTGGCGAGACCGACAAGCGCGGCACCGAAGTGCACTTTCTGCCCGATGACGAGATCTTTCAGCAGAACAACGATTTCCACTACGACATTCTGGCCAAGCGATTGCGCGAGCTGTCCTTCCTGAACAACGGCGTGAAGATCCGTCTGGTCGACGAACGCCACAACAAGGAGGACAACTTTGCGTTTTCTGGCGGGGTCAAGGGCTTCGTCGACTTCATCAATCAGGGCAAGAGGGTCTTGCACCCCAATGTCTTCCATGCCGTGGGGGAGAAGCTCAGCGAGCAAGGCACCACCATCGGTGTCGAAGTGGCCATGCAGTGGAACGATGGCTACAGCGAAAACGTCCTGTGCTTCACCAACAACATCCCGCAGCGTGATGGCGGTACCCACCTCACCGGCTTGCGTGCGGCGATGACGCGGGTGATCAACAAGTACATCGAAGACAACGAACTGGCCAAGAAGGCCAAAGTCGAAATCACCGGCGACGACATGCGCGAAGGCCTGGCCTGCGTGATCAGTGTCAAAGTGCCCGAGCCGAAGTTTTCCAGCCAAACCAAAGACAAGCTGGTCTCCAGCGAAGTGCGTGGGCCGGTGGAAGAAATCGTCTCCAGCAAACTCACCGATTGGTTGCTGGAGAACCCCACCGATGCCAAGATCATCTGCGGCAAGATCGTCGAGGCCGCTCGCGCCCGCGAAGCCGCGCGCAAGGCGCGTGAAATGACCCGCCGCAAGGGCGTGCTCGATGGACTCGGTCTGCCGGGCAAGCTGGCCGACTGCCAGGAAAAAGACCCCGCGCTCAGCGAGATCTACATCGTCGAGGGGGATTCGGCCGGCGGCAGCGCCAAGCAAGGGCGCGATCGAAAGTTCCAGGCCATCTTGCCGCTGCGCGGCAAGATCCTGAACGTGGAGAAGGCGCGCTACGAAAAGCTGTTGTCCAGCAACGAAATCATCACCTTGATCACCGCCTTGGGCACCGGGATCGGCAAAGACGATTTCAATCCCGACAAGCTGCGCTATCACCGCATCATCATCATGACCGACGCGGACGTGGACGGGGCCCATATCCGCACCCTGTTGCTGACCTTCTTCTACCGCCAGATGCCCGAGCTGGTCGAGCGTGGCCACATCTACATCGCCCAGCCGCCGCTGTACAAAGTCAAGTCGGGCAAGGAAGAGCAGTACCTCAAGGATGCCCACGAGCTCGACGCCTACTTGCTGCGCGTGGCGCTGAAGGATGCCCGCTTGGAAACGGGCATCGATGGCACGGTGCTCGAAGGCGAGGCGCTCGAAGCCTTGGCGCGTCAGTACGTGCTGGCCAACAACGTGATCGACCGTCTGGCCAATTGGATGGATGTGGAAGCCTTGCGCGCGCTGGCCGATGGCTTGGAGCTGCAACTGGACACGGCCGAGCAGGCGCACGCCTCGGCAGCGGCACTGAAGGCCGCATTGCACGATGCCGAGGTCGAGGCCGTGTACGACGAACGCACCGACAAGCAGATGTTGCGCATCAGCCGGCGACACCATGGCAATCTCAAGACCACGGTCATCAGTGCCGACTTCGTGCATGGCGCCGACTACGAAGCGTTGAGCACTGCCGGCCGCATGTTCAAAGGCTTGGTGGGCCCCAATGCCATCGTGCGCAAGGGCGAAGGCGACAAGCAGAAAGAAGCCCAGGTCAGCGACTTCCGCCAGGCCATGGCTTGGCTGATGCAGCAGGCTGAAAACAGCGTCACACGCCAGCGCTACAAGGGCCTGGGCGAGATGAACCCCGAACAGCTCTGGGAAACCACGATGGACCCCAAGGTGCGCCGCTTGTTGCGCGTGCAGATCGAAGACGCGATCGAAGCCGACCGAGTGTTCACGATGCTGATGGGCGATGAGGTGGAGCCGCGGCGCGAGTTCATCGAAAGCAATGCGTTGCGGGCGGCGAACATCGACGTGTGAGACGGCGGCAAGGCCCTAAGCCCGAGATCGCTCAGGCCTTGCGGCGCGGCCGCTGCCCCGGCCGCGTGCCGCGCGCAGGGACCCCAGATGCGCGGTCACCACCGCGGCGGCCAAGGTGACGGCCCAGGAGTAATAGATCCACAGCAGGAACACCGGGAACACGGCAAAGCTGCCGTACAAGGTGCGGTACGTGGGAAGCGCCAGCACGTAGGTCGCGAAAGCCTGTTTGCCGGCTTCGAGCCCGGCGGCGCCGAGCAAGCCGCCCAGCAGCGCCTCGTGCCAGCGCACCGGGGCATGGGGCACCAGGTAGAACAGCAAGAACAGCATCGCCAGGCTGAGCGCAGCCGGACCCAAGGTCCACAACACCTCGACCGCCGGCGGCCACGGGCTCAGCAGGCCTTGAGACAGGGCCAAGGCCCGCGAGGTGGCCCACAGACTCCACCCCAGCACCAGCGGGCCGGCGGCCAGCAGGGGCAGGTACAGCGCCAGGGGCGGCCTTGGCGCACCTGCCAGATCCGGTTCAGCGCGGTCTCCACCGTGAACATCATGGCCAGCGCGGCCACCAGCAGCAAGGCCGCGCCGCTCCAGCTCAGCCCATGGGCATTGTCGGCAAAGCGGCCGAGGTATCTCAGCACGGGCTGCGCAAGGTCCGCTGGCAGCAGATGCGGCAACCACAGCCCTTCGAGCGTACGCCGAAACGGACGCAAGGCAGGCACCAGCGTGAACAGCGCAAATCCCACGGCCAGCAGTGGCACCAGCGACAGCAAGGTGGTGAAACTCAGGCTGGCGGCCGCCTGGGCGAGCTGGGCGTCCTGCAGCCGCTCGAACAGTCTGGAGCGTGGCAAACGCATGGCATTCCTCGGGAAGTCTTCGTCGGGCGCGCGGCGGATTGTCCGAGAATCGAAGCCCGGTGAATGTCCGGACGCTCCGATGCCCGCAGCCCAACCCAAGGTTTCGGGCACAATCCAAGGGTGGCCGCCCGAAGGCAGCCATGGTGATGTCGGGAGAGCCTGCCTGTGCACATGCCCAGGCGGCGCCGAAGGAGCAACCGCCCCGGAAACTCTCAGGCCCCAGGACCGGCATCGCCCACCGACTCTGAAGAGCTGCCGGCCGTTCGCGTCGCCGGCCAGCACCGAAGGAGCAAGCGGGAGCCTCGCGCGCCTCCGTGAATCTCTCAGGTCCGCAACAGAGGGGGCGTCCAGGCTGCGGCACGTGGCCTGGGCTTCCCGCCTCGACGCGTGGCTTTGCCTGAGAGGAGCTCTCATGCCTTCGATTGCCATCATCGGCGCCGGCATCACCGGCGTCACCACCGCCTATGCCCTGGCCCGCCGCGGCTTGTCCGTGACCTTGGTCGAGCGGCATCGCTATGCCGCGATGGAAACCTCTTATGCCAACGGCGGGCAGTTGTCTGCCTCCAATGCCGAAGTGTGGAACCATGCCTCCACGGTGTGGAAAGGCCTGAAATGGATGCTGAAGGCCGACGCGCCCTTGCTGGTGCATCCGCGGCCGAGCTGGCACCAGCTGAGCTGGTTTGTGCAATTCCTGGCCAGCATGGCGCATTACCGTCGTCACACGATCGAGACGGTGCGCCTGGCGATTGCCGCACGGGAGCCTCTGTATGCCTGGGCCGATGAAGAGGGCATCGAATTCGATCACCGACGCGAGGGCATTCTGCACATCTATCGTGATCGGGCGGGCTTCGAGCATGCGCGGCGGGTTTCGGCCTTGCTGGCCGCCGGCGGTCTGCAGCGCCGCGCAGTCACGCCCGAGGAAATCCGGGCCATCGTCCCGACCCTGGCCGGCCGATACTTTGGCGGTTGGTATACCGACAGCGACACCACCGGCGACATCCACAAGTTCACCCACGGCCTGGCCGAAGCCGCGCAGCGCCGCGGCGTGCGCGGCCTGTACGGATGGGAGGTGCGGCGGCTGCACGCCCGCGACGATGGCGTGCACATGAGGCTGGCCGGTCCCGAGGGCGAGCAGACGCTGCGCTTCGATGGCGTGGTGGTGTGTGCCGGCGTGGCCAGCCGGGCCTTGGCCGCGCAGCTGGGCGACCGGGTCAATGTCTATCCGGTGAAGGGCTATTCGATCACCGTCAACCTGCTCGACGAGGCCAGCCAGGCCGCTGCGCCCACGGTCAGCCTGCTCGACGACGAGACCAAGATCGTGACCAGCCGATTGGGCGCGGACCGCTTGCGCGTGGCTGGCACGGCCGAGTTCGACGGTGAGAACCGCGACATCCGCGCCGATCGCATCCGACCGTTGGTGGACTGGGTGCAGCGCTGTTTTCCGGGGGTGTCCACTCGCAGCGTGGTGCCCTGGGCCGGACTGCGACCGATGATGCCCGACATGATGCCCCGCGTGGGCCGCGGCCGGCATCCGCGCGTGTTCTACAACACCGGCCATGGCCACCTGGGCTGGACGCTGTCGGCCGCCACGGCGCAGTGCGTGGCCGACCTGGTTCGACGAGCATGGCCCGATCCCGTCGCCGTGCCGGTGTCGGCGCGGCGCTGCGGGCCTGTCACGTCCTTGTCGTAAGCCCTGGGCACACTGCGCCGCGATGGCGTGGGGGCGCAGGCATCACCACACGCATCACATGGCTGGAGGCAAAGCATGTCGGGTGGGCCGACACATGGCATCCTGCGCAAGACGGCTCGGGGACGCGCCGTCTTGCAGGGCACATCGTTTCCCGGGACTTGGGCGCAACGGCAGTTGTTGGTCATGCTCGACGGCCGCCGAAGCCTGGCGGCCTTGGCGCCGATCATCGAGAGCCTGGGGCTCAAAGAGGACCAGGTGCGCGACTTGGTCGCCCTGGGGCTGGCCGAATGGGTGGTCGCACCTCCGCCCGTGCCGAAAAAACCCGGCGCTCCTCGGCCACGACCGCGCTCCTTGCACCTGGCCAAGATCTATGCGCTGGAGTTGGCCATACTGATGGCGCCCGATCACGAGCCCAGCCTGCGCGATGCGGTGCGCGCGGTGCATGACGAGCCCTCGCTGTGGTCCTGGATGCAGCTGGCCCGGGCGTGCGTCGCCCGCCAAGCGGGCGAGGCGCGCGCCGCCCTCTTTTGGTCTCAGGTGCAAGCCCAGTTGCCCGAAGGCCTGCGTGCGCCGGACGGCTGCAGCACGCAAGACGCCCGGCCTCCGTCCGGTGCCGAGCAGGTTTCTCAGACGTTCATCACGGCCACGGAACGCACGTTGAGGTAGGCTTCCAACGCCTCGGGGCCGCCCTCGGAGCCATAGCCCGAGTCCTTGACCCCGCCGAAGGGCATTTCCGCCGAGGGCATGGCCGGCATGTTGATCCACAGCATGCCGACCTCGATGCGGCGCGCGAGCAAGTCCGCGTTCTTCAGCGAGCGCGTGAAGGCATAGGCGGCCAGACCATAGGGCAGGCGGTTGGCCTCGGCAATGGCTTCGTCCAGCGTCTTGAACGAGCGGATCGCCGCCACCGGCCCGAAGGGCTCGTCGTTGAAGACGCGCGCATCGACAGGCACATCGGCCAGGATGGTGGGCTGCCAGAAATTGCCGCTGTGGCCGATGCGCTCGCCCCCGGCCAGCACGGTGGCTCCCTTGCGCACGGCGTCTTGCGTGAGCTCGGCCATGGCGGCCAGGCGTCGCGGGTTGGCCAGCGGGCCCATCTGCGTGCCTTCGGCCAGGCCGTCGCCCACCTTGAGACTTTGCGCATGTTGCGCCAGCGCCTGCGCAAAGTCGTCGCGCAGGCGCTCATGCACCAAAAAGCGCGTGGGCGAGATGCACACTTGGCCAGCATTGCGGAACTTGGCTGCCGCACTGACGCGCACGGCCAGTTCCAGGTCGGCGTCTTCGCAGACGATCACCGGCGCATGTCCGCCCAACTCCATGGTCACGCGCTTCATGTGCTGACCGGCCAGGGCGGCCAGTTGCTTGCCCACCGGCGTCGAGCCGGTGAAAGTGATCTTGCGGATGATCGGGTGCGGGATCAAATGGCTCGAAATCTCGGCCGGCTGGCCATAGACCAGGCCCAAGACCCCTGGCGGCAGGCCGGCGTCGGCGAAGGCGCGGATGTAGGCGGCCGGGCCGGCGGGAGTTTCCTCGGCGGCTTTCACCAGCATCGAGCAGCCGGCAGCCAACGCCGGGCCGACTTTGCGCACGACCTGGTTGATCGGGAAATTCCACGGCGTGAAGGCCGCCACCGGGCCCACCGGGTCCTTGAGCACCATTTGGCGCAGCTCCGGCTTGCCGCGCGAGGGCACGAGGCGGCCATAGACCCGCAAGCCCTCGTCGGCGAACCATTCGGTGAGATCGGCCGCGGCCAAGGTCTCGGCCTTGGCTTCGGCCAGAGGCTTGCCTTGCTCTTGGGTGATCAACGGGGCGATCTCGTTGGCGCGCTCGCGGATCAGCGCGGCGGCGCGGCGCATGATCTTCGCCCGCTCGGCCGGCGCCATGTCGCGCCAGACCTCGAAGCCGGCCTGGGCGGCCTGCAGGGCGCGGTCCAGATCGGCCACCGAGGCATGGGCCACGCGGCCGATTTCCTGGCCCGTGGCCGGGTTGTAGACCGGCAGCGTGCGGCCGTCGGCCGCATCGCACCACTGGCCGGCGATGAAGAGTTGGGTGTGCGGGTAGGTCATGGCAGGTCTTGGGATCGGATGGGACAGGTGAGGCGCGACGAATGCAAGGCATCGGCTCAGGGCCGACTGTAACCCCGAAGGCCCCTTGCGACCACGACCGTGACTTTCCACCGAGGCTGGGGGCGCAAGTCGTGTCGTTGCTCGGCACGATGCGGCTGGCTGCGCCACAATGTGAGCCCGCGCTTCGTTTCGGCGATGAGCTCACCGGCCATACCCCTCAAGACCGCCCTCGGCCACGAGGAGTTGCGTCATCGTGTGCATCGGCTCAGCCAACGCCACCGCACGGTGTTGTGGCTGGTCGATGGGACGCGGTCTTTGGCCGAGGTGCTGAGCATGGCACAGAAGGCCGGGGCCAGCCCGCAGCATTTCGACGACTTGCTGCGGCTGGGTCTGGTGGAGCTGTCCAGCCCGCCGGCGGCGGCACCAGCGCCGGAGGCGCCCGAGCCCGAGGGCATGCCGCAAGCGGTGAGTGTGCCCGCACCGGCACCCGCATCTGCGCCAGCGCCACAGACACAGGGCGGGTCTGCAGCTGCACCGGCAGCGCCGCCATGTCCCCAAGGCCCTTTGGCCCGTGCCCTGGCCGAGACGGCCGGTTTCATGTCCGAGGCTCCACCGTCGCTTCCACCGTCGCTCCCACCGGCGCCAAAGGCTTTGGCGCCAGCGCGTGGTCGTGGGCCGGTCGGGGCGCTGCGGTCATCGCGCCGGGGGGCTGCGCCGCTTCCCCCCCCGGTCCGGCTGGATGCGCCGCTCGAGCTGCCGGTGCTCACCGAGATCGAAAAGGCGCCCGAGGGGGGCCCACGCCGTCGGAGATGGCCTTGCACGAGCAGGTGCGGGCCTTGCTGCGCACCGTGATCCAACGCGAGCCGCCGCCTTTCACCTCGCGTGTGCCGGCGCGCCTGGAGCGCTGCGAGACCCTGGGTGAGTTGGGGGACTTGGTGTTCGACATCGAGCGCTATTTGCTGCGCTCACGTCGCCAGCGCAAGCTGCACGAGGTGATGCCGCTGCTGCGCGAAGCCCGCGAGCTGCTGGGCTTGGGCAACACACGGGTGGTGGGTGCCGGCGGGGAGGATCTGGGGTGAGTCACGCATCGTGAGATCACGATGCTTTGGCTGCATGCTGCGGCCGTGCCGCTGCAGGCAGTCCAGGCGGCTTGATTGCCAGGCCACCTCATGCTTAGGTCGATTGCGAGACCCCTTATCAGGGGAGCATGCCAAGCTCCGGCTAAGTTGAGTCCTTGCTTCCTTGGCAAGCGACCGGCGAGGGCGAATTGCTGGATCGAGGGACAATCGATCCCCAGTGCCGAATGGTATTCCAGGCAGCTGCCAGACACGACAGCGCAAAGACCCATAGCAATCCAGCACGCAGCAAGAGATCCTCAGCCTGAGGATTGCCGACGAAGACGACCTGCATGCCGTCGAGTGCCCAGCCCATGGGAGACCATTCCGAGACCGTTTGCAGAATTGGGGGCATCAACATGCGCGGCACCATTACGCCGGCAATGGCGCCGAGCAGCACGTTGAGGCCGCCACCGAGTGCAGCGGCCTGATCAAAGCTGCGGCTGTAGGCCGCCACTAGCAAGGCCAGTCCCACAGCAGCCGCACTGGTGGACAGCACCATGAGTGCAAACCACCCGAGCTCGATGTCCAATTGCAGGGCCGGGCCGCCCAACAGCGGTACCAGCCAGCGTCCCACCAAGATCATGAACGACAGCTGTATCCAGTTCAGCAACATGAAGGCCGCCAGCTTACTGCCCAGCACGGTCCCCGGTGTTACACCAAAGCTGGCCAACCGCAAGAGCGTGCCTTCATTACGTTCCTGGATGAGCACGCCGGCCATAGGAATCACGACAAAGAACATTCCAAACACCAGCCAAGCAGGAACGCTTTGCTGGACGGCAGTCATGGCACGGCCCGACTCGATTTCATAAAGATAGCGGATTCGCGGACCATGATCCTGCCCCATCAGTTCGGGTGCGGAGGTACTGTCGAGCAGCATGCTGGCCAAGGGTCCCGCCTCAGCGGCGGCGATGCGCAAACGCACTTGCAGCATGGAAAAGCTCAGCTCGGTGCGTAGCCTAGCTGCTGCCGCGGGTTGTACTCTGTTTCCTAACCAAAGCTCGACTTGGTTGGCCTGAGGTCGTCCGTTCTTGTCCAGCCATGGTGACCGTACCACTACGGCAGCGTCAATGGTGCGCTCGCGCAAGGCTGTTTGCAAGGCTTCGCGGCTTGCGTAACGCTGCCCTCCATGGTGGTTGAGCCATTGCTGGCACCAGGCCTGCGCAGCAGGATGGGTGTCTTCGACGACCCAGCCGGTGACAGGGAGGTCGACATGCGTCACCAGGGTGTTTTTCAGCGTGAAAGACATCACCAAGATGAACATCGCAGGCATGAAGAAAAGCACCGCCAAGCCATGCGGATTGCGTGCCAGCAGCCGCCACTCCTTGAGGGCCAGGTTCACGATCTGATGGAGACGATGAGCGGCTCTGGTCATGAGGGGCGGGCTTCAGTCACGCAAGGACCGGTGGGTGTAGTGCATGAACAGGGCATCGAGATCAGCAAAAGAAGGACCGCCTGCGGGCCCCTGCAGTAGAGTGGAGAGCTCACCGTGAGCGATCACTTGGCCACGATCGAGTAACACGATGTTCGAGCACACTGCGCTGATCTCTTCCATGTAGTGGGAGGCGTAAAGCACAGCTGTGCCGCCTTGCACCAGCTCCCGAACACGCTCAAGCAGAAACGCGCGCGATTGGGGATCAACGCCGACCGTGGGCTCGTCCAGGAGCAGCACATCTGGCTGTTGTAGCAAAGCAATGGCAAGGTTCAGACGCCGCCGTACCCCTCCCGAGCAATGGCGTGCGCGACGTTTGGCAAACTCCTGCAGCTGGCAATTGGCCATGGCAGAAGCAATACGCCGCTGTCGATCATGAGCGTCGATGTCAAGCAGGCTGGCAAAGAGCTGAAGATTTTCCAGGCAGCTCAATTCGGGATAGAAGGCGTACTCTTGCGGGACCCAAGCGATGCAAGGCTGTTTGTCATCTGGATAGATGAGGTGTCCGCTTTTGGGGGTGCGCAAACCGATGAGCAAGTTGATAAGCGTGGACTTGCCAGAGCCGTTGGGCCCCAGCAGCCCCACGGCTATGCCACGATGCAGACGCAGATTGACTCCGCGCAGCGTATCATCCGGTTGCCCCGGGTAGCGATAGACCAGCTGCTCGGCGATCAGGACAGCAGAGCTGTTCATCGTCGCCAAGACCTCGAAGGCATGCGGCCGGGCAGCACGGGTGCTGGTCCTAGGCTGCGCCACAAAGACAGCGGAGCCATGCCGCGCCGCAACAGCCGACTGCCAACCATGATGACGATCTTGGCGATATCGACTACAGGCCGAAAATGGCTTGGCCGAGCGTTGGGGGGATATCGCCCGGCGATGGCCACGGACAAGGTCTGGTGGCCTTGCTGAGCGGCCTCAATCAAGATTTCGCTCTCGAAGGTAAAGCGAGAGCTGTGAACTCGGGGGCTCAAAGCAATGCGCATGACCTCACGCGGATAGACACGATAGCCCGATTGCGAGTCCGCGATCGGATGACCGGCGGCCCAGGAGATCCAGAAGCTCGCAAAGCGGTTGGCGTGGTAACGGGCGGACGGGAACTGCGAGCGGTCGTGCAGCCGCGACCCAATGACGATGCGCTCAGGGGCTTGCTCCCAGGCGGCCAACAGCACCGGGGCATCTTCGGGGTCATGTTGTCCGTCGCCGTCGAAGGCGATCAAGCAGCGTGCTCCGCGATCCAGTGCATAGGCAAAAGCAGTGCGCAGACTGGCCGCCTTCCCACGGTTGATCTCATGACGCAACAGGCACACGGGCAGACCCTTCATGGCAGCGGCTGTGCCGTCCGACGAGCCGTCATCGACCACGATCACACGTGGACATTGCCGCAGCGCTCCTTCGGCCAAAGCGCGGATGGTTCGTTCTTCGTTGTATGCCGGGATGGCAATCCAGACGTCCGTCCAATCCATGGATTGCATCAATACATCCCGCCATTGACACCGATGATCTGACCGGTGATGTAGCTTGCGGCATCAGACGCCAGGAAGGCGACCAGGGCAGCCACCTCCTCAGGCCGACCTGCGCGTCCGGCAGGCACGAGAGCTCGAATGCGATCGGGTGGAAACGCCGATTCGGTCATGGCCGTGTCAATGATGCCAGGTGCAACGGCATTGACCGTGATACCGCGCGAAGCGAGTTCCAATGCCAGCGACTTGGTCGCGCCGAGCAGCGCGGCCTTGGCCGCAGCATAGTTGGTTTGGCCGCGGTTACCTGCCTGCGCTGCGACCGAGCTGATGTTGACGATGCGGCCCCAGCGTGTGCGCATCATCGGCAACAGCAAAGGTTGAGTCACTCGATAAAAGCCGTGCAGATTGGTATCGATCACCGAGTGCCAGGTATGTGCATCCATGCCAGCCATGGGTGCATCGCGATGCACGCCAGCGTTGTTCACGAGAACCTGTACCGGCCCCGTGGCCAGGATTGCTTCGATGGCGCGTGCCACCGCTTGGGCGTCGTCGAGGTCGAAAGTCACGACGTGGGCGTGGCCACCCGAGGCCCTGATTTCTTCGACCAGAGTTTGGGCGCGGTCCTGACCACGATGGGTATGAACCAAGACCTGCAGCCCCTGTGCGGCCAGGGCGCGACAAATGGCGGCGCCGATGCCGCCGCTGCCACCAGTGACCAAGGCACGACGGCTCACGACCGTCCCCCACGATCGAAGGCGACGATCAGTTTGCCGCGACAGATGGTTTGATGGTTAGCGCTCACCTCGAAGCCATAGAGGCATCCAGACACATCGCGGCTGAGCATTTCGGCTTGCACCCGCAGGGCGCCCGCATCGCCGGGGATATCGGGGCGCAGCAGATCGACTTGGGCCAGTTTGGCAAGGACGCCAGCGCGAGGCTGCGCATGTCCTTCGAGCAATGCGCCGTGCACGGCCGTGGCTTGTGCAGCGTACTCCGGAGCGATCACACTGGCCACTCGGCCATCGCGTGCCAGAGGATGATCGGCGCTTGGAGCGCTTGCTTGGCACACGATGCGCGTCCTGTCCCAATGCAATACTTCTTCCAATAGACACATCGTGCCTCCATGAGGCACGCGGCGTTCGATGTCGGTGCGATCGAGCTTCATGAGGCTGAAGCAAGGGTAAGCAAAAGGTGCAGCCCCCCCAGCGGCAGGGTGAGGGTAGCACCTGCAGGTGCGGCCAACAGCCCCAGTGCGGCCAACCCCCGCGCGGCACTGTGATGGGCCCAGGCTTGGGGTAGCCAAGCAGGGCGCCACTGAGGAGCTGGCACACCCTCGGCCGACGTGAGAACCACTTCACCATGGCCAATCACAGGCCCGTGCTCAGGTTTGTTGGCCACGCTGAGCACCCAGGAGGTACAGAGAGATTCTTTGAGGGGCAACAGTTCGTCCAAGGGAGGCGTGATTGCAGCGTCGTAACCTACTAGCAGCACTGGCTGGCCGAAGGCTTGGGCTTCTGTCAGGGCGCACAGCAGTCCGCTGGCAAAACTGTCCTCTCCCAAGCTCACCACGGTGGCCGGCTGGTGGTTGCGATGGGCGATGGAAAAGTAGCCTGCAGAGGCATTCAGCACCGAATTCGGAAAGACAAGCGGCGACACTTGCCCCACCGTGGTCAAAGATTCGAGCATTTGCTGACAGACTTCTCCGGTGCCCTCGTCGGTGGCGAAGACACAGCGCAGTGTGCTGGCATCGAAGCCGGTGCCGGACAAGGCTTGTTCCACGCAGGCCAAAACCAGCCGCACGCAGCGACTGGCACGGCGACGTTCATTGGCAGGCAAAGCTGAAGGCATGGGCAGGCAGAACGCCTCGTTGTCCCACGTCAACGGCGTTCCGTTGCGAGCGGCTTCGAGCAACGCATCGAGCGACATCGCGCCAGGAGCCAAAACCCCGGCGGCATGGAGGAAGAATCTCAGGCGGCTCACGTCAGTTGCTGCGGCAAAAGATTAGCGAGCAGTTGCTGCCGCCAAATCCAAAATTATTGCTCATTGCATATTGCAGTTTCGCTTCGCGTGGAGTGACGATCAGATCGAGCGGCAAATCGGCATCGGGGTGTTCGAGGTTGGTGGTTGCAGGCAAGATTTGATGTCGCAGTGCTTCGGCGGTAATCAGCGCTTCGACGATCCCGCAAGCCCCCAAGGTGTGTCCAGTGATGCCTTTGGTGGACGACACCGACACTCCTTGATCTCCGAACACAGACGCCAGAGCGGCTGCTTCCGCGCGATCGTTGGCTGGCGTGGCCGTTCCGTGTGCGTTGACATAGCCGATGTCCGCGGGGGACAGACCGGCGGCGTCCAAAGCAGCCCGCATGGCCAGGGCGGCCCCTAACCCGTTGGGATGCGGTGTGGACATGTGATGGGCATCACTCGATTCGCCACCGGCCACGAAGTACACCGTGTCTTTGCCCCGAGTTTGATCGGGTTCTAGCAGCGCAAAACCGGCGGCCTCGCCAATCGAGATCCCATCTCGTGCAGCGTCGAAAGGACGACAGGGTCGTGGTGATAGAAGCTGTAGCGAATCGAAGCCAAGCAACGTTGATAAGCACAAACTGTCGGCACCGCCGACGACGGCAGCATCAATGAGGCCAACCTGGATCCATCGCTGAGCCGTGAGAAAGGCTTTCGCACTCGACGAACAGGCGGTGCAAAGTGTGGTCATAGGTCCGTTGAGACCAAGGACCATGGCAGTGAATCGCGTCAGAGCATCGACGGTATGAGTGTGCCGAAATTTGAAGTCTTCAGGCCAGTGGTCGCAAGCCCGGCGCTGCGCGTAGGCGACTTCTGTACTCCGGATGCCTGAAGTGCTGGTGCCCAGCACCAAGCCCACACGTGGTCCTCCGTAGCGGGCCACAGCTTTGCGCACGGCCTGAACGAAGCCCGAGTTTTGCAGCGACAGCCATACCAAGCGGTGGTTACGGCAGTCCCAGTCAGCCCAGGTCTCGGGAAGGCGAACATCTTCTACACCAGGTACGGCCCCGATCCACGCATCGAGTGAACACCATTCGAGCGGCTTGTACCGCAGGCCGCTGCGGCCTTGGATTACCGTAGCCCATAGCTCGTCCAGACCATGTCCAGCAGGATGAACGATCGTGGAAGCAGTCAGTGCAAGCACGAGGGGGGTCTCCAGGAATCCGTGGTCAGTTCAGGCGGCTTGGCATTCTATGGGCGTGTGATATCCACTTTCCGCCCACTGGCCGGTGTTGCAGCCGATGTCGAGCCTGCAAGCAGGCAGCTGATGAGCCAATCGCTTGCAAACGACAGGGAAAGCACGATCTGAAGAATAGCGGTCTAACGCATGCCAACTGCGCTGGGCGGGTTCTGGAAAGTCTGATGAACCTTCGTAGAGATTGGCCCACTGTCCCAGCGTCTGCTGGCCAAAGGGATGCC
The DNA here is from genome assembly GCF_001592165.1 of Caldimonas taiwanensis NBRC 104434. Classification (NCBI taxonomy): domain Bacteria; kingdom Pseudomonadati; phylum Pseudomonadota; class Betaproteobacteria; order Burkholderiales; family Sphaerotilaceae; genus Caldimonas; species Caldimonas taiwanensis. The sequence continues at coordinate 21,151 of NZ_BCWK01000001.1, read as the reverse complement.
CCTCGATGACCGAAAGGTTCAGACAAGCCGCAGCTTGGTAGCAGATGTCGCGAGTGAAGTCGAAGGTCTCACGTGTCATTTCGTCTTCGAGCAAGAAACGACCCAGCTTGCCCAAGGGGTAACCACCCTCACGGCGCCACACGAATTGCAGCCCCAGTCCTGCTTCGAGCAGCACGCGTACGGCATAGGACGACAGACCCGTGGCCGCGACGATTACAGCCTTCACTACCTGGAGCCTTGGCCAATGCGGCCAGCACGCGGCGGTCGTGCATCGAGGCTGTGGCCTGAAAAGCCAGCGGAGCAAAACAGATCCACCGAGCGATGCTCACAGCCTGCGAAGACGTGAGAGGATCCCGGTCGAACATGGCAGAGTCGCGATCCTAGTATTGGAGGCGAATGGTAGATCGTTCGCCCGAGCGTTCATGAACGATGATGACCTGCAGCCTGCTCTGAGAACCCTGCAGTTCGATCAAGTCAAGGCTGCGAGCCACGTCGGGATGACGTGGCCTCAGTCGTGCGTTCCACAACGACGCGTTGCCCTCCACCTCAATGTGAAAATCTCCTTGCAAGGCTTTCAGCTCGCCCATCACGGTGCGTCGCAGTGCTATCGCCAAAGCGGCTATGGCCGGCGCGTCCGCATAAAGCACCCGACGCACGGGTTGGCCGTCTGAGCTGGACCATTCCAAGCGGTCATCGAGCAACCTCCAGGTTTCAGAGCGAGGCTCGATCGTGCGTTTCTCCAGACCTCGAGCGCTGGTGTGCAGCGTGCCCCGTGAGATGCGAGGCGTGACCAGCCAGGGCGATTCACGCACCTCTTCGAAGGGGATGGCGCGCTTGGGCTGAGCCAGCAGCAAATGTTGCAACTCTGTTACTGACCACGCAAGGGAAGAACCCGCCATCGAGCTTAGCGCCATCAGCAAGCAAGCGGTGCGCACGAACCTCATGAAGCGTCGGACGGTGTCGCCCAGTAAGGGTAGAAATTGAACCAGTTCAGGGGATAGCGTCGCGCGTAGTGCTCGAGGCGCTGGGCGTAACGATCAATCACGGTTTGCAATGCTTCGTCGCGTGCCGTTCGTTGTGCGGCCGGTCCGAAATCGGCAAATTCGATGCGGTAGCGATTGTCACCTTCGTACAGGCCGAAGCACATCAGCACAGGGGCTTGGGCTCGGGCTGCCAGTACATGAGGTGCGATCGGCAGCCAGACCGTTCTGCCGAGGAAAGTGGCACGACGTCGCGCAGAGCCATCGACGCGATCGGCCAGTATGACCACCGCTCTGCCTTGGTTCAGCGCCTCCATGGCGCGTAGGAAACAGTCGGGTTGTCCGAGCGGAATGATGTCGAAGGCGTTGTCATCGATGCCGGCGATGCGGCGTAGACGAGCATGCGGGTCGATACGCATCATGGCACTCACCGGTCGCTTGTCCATGACCCGGTGAGCCAGCATCATCAAGTCGAAGCTGCCTAGATGCGAGCCCAACAACACGCAGCCGCGGCCTTGCGCGAGTGCCTCATCGAACAAGGACAACCCCTCGATGGTCACCTCGAATCGATCGAACTGTCCGGCCGCCATGTAGACGCGGTCGAGTAGCGTGGTGGCAAAACTGTATAGATGGGCGAAGACTTCAAACCAGCGCGATGGGCGCCCCAGCACGGTCGACAGGAACTCTGCCGAGGCGTTTCGAGCTGGAGCGTCGGTGATCATGAAATACAGCACGATGGGGTACAAAAGTGCACGGCACAATGGACGCCCAGCTTTACGCGCCAACCACACGATGAGGTGAATTAGCAATTCGCTTCCGCGCTCTTTGCGTTCAGTCCAGGTTTTCATTCCAGTATCAGTGTGCCTTGCGCTAGCGTGATCGCATCGCCAGCACGAGTGGTCGTCACACGAAAGCTCACTCGGTTGAGCTGTATTTGGACCTGCAGCCATGCCGGCTCAGCAGGCCCCAAGGACTGGATGAACTTGACTTGTACGATGCGTGCTACGCGCCGACCACTGTAGGCCTCGACTTGAACGCGTACTTCGTCGAGTAGCAGTACTCCAGGAACCACGGGGTGGCCTGGGAAATGACCGGGCAGCGCAGGATGGCTGGCCGGGACACTCAAGCGCGCTTCCATCATTAGGACATTTTCCGTCGAGCCAGCCATTGGACATAGAGTGCATCTAGCGCGGCGCGTCCCAGCTTGCCCGGGCCGCTGCGGGGCAGCGCATCGACGTGGATGAAAGCACGTGGCAAGAATGCCGGATCTAGGCGATCTCGCAGCCAGGCCATCGTGTTGGCGTGGTCTAGAGGCGCACCCGCATAGATGAGTACCAGTCGCTCGTCCAGTTCACCGGAATTGGGCAAGTAAAAGACGCCGTCGTCCAGTCCAGGCAAATCCTGCAATAGCAAGTTGAGTCCGGCCAGCGAGGCGCGCCGCCCAGCGACTTTGATCATGTCGGCGTGGCGGCCGAGCAGGTGAAATCTGTCCTCACCGTGGAGTTCGATGCTGTCGGCCAGGGTTTGAGGTGAAGTGAAGTGCAACCCACGCACCTGCGTGCCTTGCGGCATTGGTGACAGTGTCACCCCGGGCAAAGCACGCCATAGAGTCTCGCGGGCGCTGCGACGTAACGCCAACGCGCCAGTCTCAGTCGACCCGTAGATTTCAAGCACTGGGGCTCCGAGCAGAGTCTCGGCGTGCGCGGCGATGCCGGGGGCCAGTGGCATGGTCGACGCCAAGGCCAAACCACAATGTGGTATCGATATGTCAGCACGCGACAGCGCGCGCAGGTGCAGCGGCGTGGTGATCCAAATCCAGTGCCCGTCACCAACCGCGTCGCTTGCGAAAGCGCACCGCACATCCTCCGGCAGCAGAGGTCGCTCATCCAAGCAGGGCAATCCATGCACCAGGGCCAGCATCACGGAGGCTTCCAGCCCGAACATGTGCTGGGGCGGCACACTACAGATCAACCCTTTCAGCGAGGCCAGACCACCTGGTAGCTCCGTTTCCAGGCGCTGAGTGAGTACCCAGGCGCCTTGCATCAGTTGGGCCAAAGTCTTGGCATGTGCCTGAGGCCGACCGGTACTGCCCGACGTGTACAAGTACACGTGGAGCTTTTCGGCATCGGGCGTCCAGAAGGTTGAGCCCGAAGACCGCTTTTCTGGGCGCACGACCACACAGCGGGCCAGTTCGGTCCAAGCGGGTTCGAGCGGCCCCAGCTTGTCCGTCAAGACGACGGGAGAATCACATTCTTTCAGCAGTGCTGCCACATCAGCGGGGCCGCTCGAGGGAGGTAGTCGTTGTGAGCATCCACGCTGCACCGCGGCAAGCCAGCCTACCAAAAATGCCACGCGATGATTGCACAGATTACATACCGTGCTACCTGCAGAAAGTTCGGTGGCGAGAGCCTGGGCGGCAGCGAAAAGTTCGCCCCAGGTCCAAATCTCGTGGCGGCCGATGACAGCGGGGCGATCGTGCCAGGCAGCATCGTTAAACACAGGCAAAGACTTCAGGGCAAGCATGGGTGGCTCAGGTAAGCCGCCGCCAGACTCGCCAAGTATCGCGCAGCTGCTGGATGAGACCAGGAAAACGAATGTCTGGGAACCACAAAGGCCGCAACAGATGTTCGCCGATGAACAACGCCACTGTACCTGCCCACACGACAACGCTACCTGTACCCAAGCCAGGCTGCAAAAACACCAACGCGATGGCAGCGGCCAAAAACCAGACGCTCCAGACGACTGTCAGACGGCGTGTGTAACGTCGAAGAGCATGGGGCATTGCGGGCAAACCGACTCGAGCGATGCGCTCGATCAGGGGGGTTTGCCCGGGCCACAACGTACGGGCAAACAATCCCGCCAGCGCCAAGACGGCGACCACTGGCAGCCAGCGCACCGCGCCCTCGATGTCGAAGGCGAGCATGACGCGGGTTCCTTCACGACTCAGGCCAGGCCAGATCTGACTGAATTGATGTGATGAGCGAGACTTTCCAGTGAAGCGAATATGGCTTCGTTGGCCGGGTCGCCGGCCTTGAGTTTGACGCCATAGCGCTGTTGGATCACCAGCGAAATCTCCAACATGTCCAGCGAGTCCAGCCCGAGCCCGTCACCGAACAGTGGGGCGCGGAGGTCCATTTGCTGGGGATCGATGTCTTCCAGGTTCAGGGCCTCCGCCACTAGGACGGCCAGGTCTCTGGCCGACACCGCAGCGTCACTTGCGATCATGCCGCTCATGACGCGCTCAACTGGGCATTAATGTTGCGGTTGAGGTTTTGGATCCAGCCGTTGTAGTTCTTGTGAATCTGACCACCTTGAGCATCCAGATTCACGCTAGAACGATATTTGATGCTATAGGTTTGACTGTTGTAGGGGATCTCCACGACCGCTGTGTGCGAACGCAGATGAAGCGTGCCGACCAACAAGTTTGGTCCTTCGTCTCGCATTTGCCAGCCCAGCGACGAACCCGCACGAATGATGGCGGCTCGAACCTCCTGAGCACTGGGTTTTTTGCCAGAGGCGGTGGACACCGGAGCTGCTTCGATGTTCAAGATGGGAGCCGAAGAGCAGCCGGCCAACGCAACGGCCAAAACAGCCACGCTCACTGCGCTACGAAAACGCATGAATCCTCCTCGCGATGAGTTGTTGAACTAAGGCAACGGCATGCAAACCCGAGCGGTTTGCAACAGGTGAAAAATACATATGCCAGAGGTCACAATTTTATACGGCCTCGTACAGACGGAAGTCGTCAGCAGCCATGTCGAGCGCAACCAATCCGAGAAACTTTTCACTCCTTCAACGAGTGAGCACCCCCAAAAGGGTGTGAACATGGTGCAACATTCTTTGCTGTCTGATCTGTCGGATGATTTGCAGTGAGCATGCCGACGCGGCGTGTACGGTTTTTTTGGAGGGTCGAGCGTGGCATCAGCGCCGCCGCCGTGTTGCCGAGTTTGTCCAGCCGCCGGCCCAGCGCGGTCTAGGCTGGTCCACTCGTGCGCTGCTTGCCCGAACTCGGGCGCACGTTCTGTGCCCGCTGCAGGCTGGCCATTGGGAAGGTGAGCAGCACGTGGCTGGGCCGCATGAGCCCGGCGAGAATGCATTCATGGCCGACGAAGACCCCCGCGAGCTTCAGCGCTTCATCGACGCCCAGGACCCGGTGTTTCACACCGCGCTGGCCGAACTGCGTGCCGGCGCCAAACGCACGCACTGGATGTGGTTCGTCTTCCCGCAGTTGCGCGTGCTGGGCCGCAGCGCCACGGCCAGGTATTTCGGCCTGGCCGATCTGGACGAGGCGCGCGCTTACCTGGCCCATCCGGTGCTGGGCGCCAGGCTGCGTGAGTGCGTCCAGGCCGTGATGTCGGTGCAGGGCCGCACGCTGCATCAGATCTTCGGTTCGCCCGATGATCTCAAGTTCTGCTCGTGCATGACGCTGTTCGAGGCCGCGGCCGGGCCGGGTTCCTTGTTCTCGCTGGCGTTGGACCGATGGTGCGAGGGCCGGCGCTGCGAGCGCAGCGTGTTGGCGCTGCGCCAGTGAGCGCAGCCCCCGAGCGGGCTTCATTGCCGCAGCACCCAGTCTGCGAACACCCGCACCGCCTCGGACGCCGGCTGGGCTTGTGGCAGCACCAAATAGTAGGCCCGGTCGCTCTCGCAAGGGCTGGTGGCCGGTTCGATGAGCCGGCCGGCGGCCAGTTCGGCCTGAGCGGCGAAGTCCGGCACCAGGGCCACGCCCAGGCCCAGCAAGGCCGCCTGCACCGACATCGAGAACAGTTCGTAGCGTGGCCCTTGCAAGCTGCGTTCGGTGTCCACCCCGGCGGCCGCGAACCAGCGCCGCCAGGCCTCGGGCCGGGTGGTTTGCTGCAGCAGCGGCAGGGTTGCCAGTTGCGCAGGCGTCAGCCGCCGGCGCGGCGCGATCAGAGATGGCGCACACACGGCGATCAAGCGCTCGGGCATCAGCAGGCGTGTGTCGCAGCCCGGCCAATGGCCATCGCCGGCATACAGCGCCAGGTCCATGCCCGAGCCTTCGAACAGAAACGGCCGCACCCGGGTGTGCAAGTGGATTTGGATGTGCGGATGCTCACGCTGGAAAAGCGGCAGCCGCGGCAGCAGCCAATGGGTGGCAAACGTGGGCACCACCGCCAGATCGATCACGCCGCCCTGGCCGCGGGTGGACATCAGCTCCAGCGTGTCGCGTTCCAGCGCCGCCAAGCGCTCGGCCACCCGGCGCGCATAAGCCTGGCCGGCGGCGGTGAGCTTCACGCCGCGGCGCGTGCGGCGGAACAGTTCCACCCCCAGGCTGGACTCCAGGGCGGCGATGTGGCGGCACACCGCGCTTTGCGTCATGTGAAGTTCCTCGGCGGCACGGGTGAAGCTCTCGTGCCGAGCCGCGGCTTCGAAGGCGGACAGCGCGGCAGTGCTGGGAATTCGGCGGCGCATGGGGCGCTCCTGCAAAGCGGACGGAGTGAGTTTTTCTCACGAGTCGATGCGCAATTGTCGGTTGAAACCCCCTGCCCTGCGGCTTAGCATCGGCGCATTCCTGCTTTTGCCTCACCGGAGACCGCATGGGCCAGACCAAAGCCGCCTTCCATTGGGACGATCCTTTGCTGCTGGATCAACAACTCAGCGGCGAGGAACGCGCCGTGCGCGATGCCGCCGCGGCCTATTGCCGCGAGCGCCTGGCCCCACGCGTGCTCGAGGCCTTTCGCCATGAAAAGACCGACCCGGCCATCTTCCGCGAGATGGGCGAGCTGGGCTTGCTGGGCCCCACCATTCCTGAGACGTATGGCGGCGCCGGCCTCAATTACGTGAGCTATGGCCTGATCGCCCGGGAAGTGGAGCGCATCGATTCCGGCTACCGCTCGATGATGAGCGTGCAGTCTTCGCTGGTGATGGTGCCGATCTACGAGTTCGGCAACGAAGCGGCGCGCCAGAAGTACCTGCCCAAGCTCGCCAGCGGCGAATGGATCGGCTGCTTTGGCCTGACCGAGCCCAACCATGGCTCCGACCCCGGCAGCATGGTCACGCGCGCCAAGAAGGTGGACGGCGGCTACCGCCTCAGCGGCAGCAAGATGTGGATCACCAACAGCCCGATCGCCGATGTGTTCGTCGTGTGGGCCAAGGACGACGAAGGCGCCATCCGTGGCTTCATTCTCGAAAAGGGCTGGAAAGGCCTTTCGGCGCCGGCCATCCATGGCAAGGTGGGGCTGCGCACGTCCATCACCGGCGAGATCGTGATGGACGAGGTCTTCTGCCCCGAGGAGAACGCCTTCCCGGAGGTGCGCGGCCTCAAAGGCCCGTTCACCTGTCTGAACAGCGCACGCTACGGCATTGCCTGGGGGGCCTTGGGCGCGGCCGAGTTTTGCTGGCACACCGCGCGCCAGTACGTGCTGGACCGCAAGCAGTTCGGCAAGCCGCTGGCGGCCAATCAGCTCATCCAGAAAAAGCTGGCCGACATGCAGACCGAGATCACCTTGGGCCTGCAAGGCTGCCTGCGCCTGGGGCGCATGAAAGACGAAGGCAGCGCCGCGGTGGAGATCACCTCCATCATGAAGCGCAACTCGTGCGGCAAGGCCCTGGAGATCGCTCGCATGGCGCGCGACATGCTCGGCGGCAATGGCATCAGCGACGAGTTTGGCGTGGCCCGCCATCTGGTCAATCTGGAGGTGGTCAATACCTACGAGGGCACGCATGACATCCATGCGCTCATCCTCGGCCGCGCGCAAACCGGGATTTCGGCGTTTTGATGGACCACCCCCCTGCGCGCTTCGCGCACGCCCTCGAGGGGGCCGCAGCCGCGGATCGGCAACATCGGGTCCGCGGTGTCTGCTGGATGGCCTTTGACCCTGACGAGCTTGTCGAATGATCGATTCCGGTGTCCCGCCTCGGCCATTGGCGGGTGTGAAAGTGCTGGACCTGTCCCGCGTGCTGGCAGGTCCCTGGGCTGGTCAGTTGCTGGCCGACTACGGGGCCGACGTGATCAAGGTCGAGCGGCCCGGCAGCGGTGACGACACGCGCGGCTGGGGCCCACCGTGGTGGGGCAAGGAGTCGGCGCGCACCTCGGCCTACTATCTTTGCGCCAACCGCGGCAAGCGCTCGGTGGCGCTGGATCTGGCCACGCCCGAAGGCCAGGCGATGGTCAAGAGCCTCGCACGCGAGGCCGACGTGTTGATCGAGAACTACCGTGTGGGCCAGCTGGCCAAATATGGGCTGGACTGCGCCAGCCTACAAAGACTCAACCCCGGGCTCATTTACTGCTCTATCACCGGCTATGGCCAGACCGGGCCCTATGCCCAGCGCGCCGGCTATGACTTCGCCATCCAGGCCCAGGGGGGGTTGATGAGCCTCACCGGCGAGCCGGGCGCCGAGCCACAAAAAGTGGGTGTGGCCGTCGTGGACCTGATGACCGGCGTCTACGCGGTCACGGCCATTCTGGCCGCTTTGCATGAGCGCCAGCACACCGGCCGAGGCCGCCACATCGACGCGGCCTTGCTCGATGTGCAGGTGGCCATGCTGGCCAACCAGGCCACGAACTATCTCGTCAGCGGCAGGCCGCCCACGCGCATGGGCAATGCCCATCCCAACATCGTGCCCTACCAGGTGTTCGCCACCGCAGACGGCCACCTGGTGCTGGCCGTGGGCAATGACGCGCAGTTCGCCCGCGCTTGCGAGGCGATGGGCTGCGCGGCCCTGGCGCAAGACGAGCGCTACACCACCAACGCCGGCCGCGTGAAGCACCGTGCCGAGCTGGTGCCGCAGCTGCAGCGCGCCCTGCTCGCCCGGCCGACCCAGGCCTGGGTGGCAGCATTCGATGCCGCCGGCGTGCCTTGCTCGCCCATACTCGACATCGCGCAGGTCTTCGACGACCCCCAGGTGCGCGCGCGCGGCCTGCGCGCTCCCGAAGCCTCAGGCCGCCCTCCTGGCGTGCTCACGCCCATGTGCTTCGACGGTCAGCGGCCCATGGCCCTCTGCCCGCCGCCTGGGCTCGATGCCGATGGCGACGCCGTGCGCGCGGCCGCGCAGGCGGGGCACTGGCCTGAAGCGAGCGGTGAATCGCCCTAACATCACGGCCTCATCACCGCCTGGTGCGCCGTGCAGGCCGCCGCATCGACACAGGAGCCGTTCATGGGGGAAGCCAAACGCCGCAAACGACTGGCGCAACAAACCAGCGAAACACTGCGCCAGCGCATCGCCGCCGGCGAGTTCGGCGCGCCTGGGCGGCTCGAACGGTTGTGCCTGGTGATCGACCGCAGCCCGGCCGGGCGCGATCTGCTGGCCCTGCTGCGCACGATGCCCGAATTCAGTGCGCTGCATGCCGCGCTGGCCGGCGAGGAGATGCAACTCTGGGACAGCGTGACCCTCTTCGAGTTTGCCGGCATCACCCTGAAAGACGGCCGGGCCCGCGCCTGGCTGGCCACCGACGAGGACAAGCTGCTCAACGAGGCCCTGCCGCGCGAGTTGCGCGGGGGCGCGGGCTTGCTGGCGTGCCTGGATCCGGCCTTGCAAGAGAGGGTCTCCTCCTTCGCCCTGGCTGGAAAAGCGTCATAGGCAGTTGCCGTCCGGAAGCGTCGTGCTACCGGTACAAGTACTGTACTGGGCGAGCTGTTTGTGGTGCTCACGCGCAAGGCGGGGGCGCTCGCGTGAGCAAGCGCGTGCAGCACTGCTGAGCTGGCGCGACGCTTACCCCCTCGCCGACACATCGCAGGACGTCATGCGTGGCGCTATCCTCGGTCGAAACGACACAAGGAGACGCCATGCCCCCAGCCCACGAGCCCCACATCCACCGCTACCAGCGCTGGCTCGGGCAACGATACGGCCTGCACTTCGACCGCTACGAAGACTTGTGGCAATGGTCGGTGAGCGACCTCGACGCCTTCTGGCGTTCCATCTGGGACTACTTCGAGCTGCAATCCCCCACGCCCTTCGAGGGCGTATTGGTGGAAGACCGCCTGCCCGGCGCCGTGTGGTTCCGCGGGGCCCAGCTCAACTATGCGCAGCAGGTGATGCGCCATGCCGATGAGGCCGACCGAGCCGGCCACCCGGCCATCGTGTGGTGCGATGAAACCGGGCTGGCCCGCGGCGAGCTGCAGCAGATGCGCTGGAGCGAGCTGCGCCGTCAGGTGGCCTCGTTGGCCCATCACCTCAAGCGCCTGGGCGTGCAACGCGGCGACCGCGTGGCCGCCTACCTGCCCAACACCGCGGCCACCGTGGTCGCCTTCCTGGCCGTGGCCAGCGTGGGGGCGGTGTGGTCGCTGTGCTCGCCGGACATGGGCCCGGTGGCCGTGCTCGACCGTTTCCGCCAGATCGAGCCCGTGGTCCTCATCGCCTGCGACGGCTACCGCCACGGCGGGGTGGACCATGCACGGCTGCCGCGGGTGGCCGAGCTGCTGGCGCAACTGCCCACCGTGCGCCATGCCCTCGTGCTCCAGCACCTCGATGCGCAGGCCGATGTCCAGGCCCTGGCCGCTGCGCATCGCCGCGTCCATGCCTGGGCCGATCTGGTGGCCGACGAGCAGCCCTTCGAGCCCGAGCGGCTGCCTTTCGACCACCCGCTGTGGATCGTCTATTCCAGCGGCACCACGGGCGTGCCCAAGCCCATCGTGCATGGCCATGGCGGCATCGTGCTCGAACACCTCAAGCTCGGCGTCTTGCACAACGACATCGGCCCCAGCGTCGAAGGCGGCGACCGCTTCCACTGGTACAGCTCCACCGGCTGGATCATGTGGAACTGCCAGGTCAGCGGCCTGCTCTCGGGCACCACCCTCTGCCTGTTCGACGGCAGCCCCGCCGGCCCCCGCGATGCGCCCGACTGGACCACCCTGTGGCGCTTCGCCGGCTTGGCCGGGGTGAGCTTCTTCGGCGCCGGCGCGGCCTTTTACGCCAGTTGCTTGAAAGCCGACGTGCAGCCCCAGGCCGTGGCGCAGCTTTCACGGCTGCGCGCCGTGGGCTCCACCGGCTCGCCCCTGTCCGACGAGTGCTACGACTGGATCTGGCGCCGCCTGCCTCAGCCGGGGGGCCAGCCGATTTGGCTCACCTCGATTGCCGGCGGCACCGACTTCGCCGGGGCCTTCCTGGCCGGCCACCGTGGCCTGCCCGTGACCCGCGGCGAAATGCAATGCCGCTGCCTGGGCGCGGCGGTGCATGCCTACGGCGAGCCCGACGCCCAGGGCCAGGGCCGGCCTTTGATCGATGAAGTCGGCGAATTGGTCTGCACGCGCCCCATGCCGTCGATGCCGCTGTACTTCTGGGGCGATGCCGATGGCTCACGCTTGCGCGAGAGCTATTTCGAGATGTACCGCGGCCCGCAGGGCCAAGGCATCTGGCGTCATGGCGATTGGGTGAGAATCACCCCGCGCGGGGGCGCGATCATCTACGGCCGCAGCGACGCGACCCTCAACCGCCACGGCATCCGCATGGGCACGGCTGAGCTGTACCGCGTGGTCGAAGCCTTTCCCGAAGTGCTGGACAGCCTGGTGGTCGACCTGGAGTACCTGGGCCGCGACAGCTGGATGCCGCTGTTCGTCGTGCTGCGCGAAGGCCACACGCTCGAGGCCGACTTGGTCGCCCGCCTGAAGGCCCGCATCCGCGAGACGCTGTCGGCCCGCCACGTGCCCGACGACATCGTCCAGGTGCCCGAGATCCCGCGCACGCTGTCGGGCAAAAAGATGGAGCTGCCCATCAAGCGGCTGCTGCTGGGCCACCCGGTGGACAAAGTGCTCCACCGCGACGCCATGGCCAACCCAGGGGCGCTGGAGGCGTTCATCGCGCTGGCGCGGCTGCGCCGCGAACGCCAAGGGTCATGACCGGCGCGCATCAATGGATCCTCGGCCGCCCGACGGCCGGTGACATCCATCGACAGGCGGCGCCCACCATGCCGTCGTCTCACTGCGCCCGCGCACCGCTGGCCCCGCTCGCATCCCGGCGCGGCAGCGCATCGGCCAGCGGGAGGGAGCCCGGCGCAGCGCCGGCCCACAGGCGGCGCAGGCGGTCGAGTTCCTGGTCGAAGAGGTAGTTGATGCGTTGCAGCTCGGCTTGCTGGTTGGCAATCAGCGTCTTGTGGGCCTGCACCGCCACGTCCACGAACTCCAGCGATTGCTTCAGCTTGGTGGGCAGAGCCTTGCCCTTGTAGAACTCGGCTTCGGCCAGCAAGGGCTTGCGCTCGGCTTCCAGCTCGGCGATGCGTTTTTCCGAGTTGCGGATGGCGGCGTACACATCCTCCAGCGCCGCCTCGCGGGCCTTGCGGTGTTCGGCTTCGTTGGGATAGCGCATCAGCAGCAGGCGGTCGCGGCGGATCGCGTCCTGCTGCGCCAGGCGCTCCAGGTTGGCCCGGCGCTCGCGCGCCTCCAGCTCGGCGCGTTCATCGGCCGTCAAGCTCGGCGGCAGCACGGTGCGCACCGAACCATCCTTGTTGAGCACGCGCTGCTCGCGGTCCAGGCATTCCAGGATCGGGCGGTCGGACGTGTGCTTGCGGCCCTTGGCATCGGTACAGGTGTAAATGCCCTGCGCCAGTGCAGGCAGGCTTGCCAGCAGCGCGGCGCCGGCCATGCTCGCCCAAGCCCACAGCCCGTGCTTCATCCTCGTTCAGACCCCATAGCGATCGCGATATGCCGCCACGCTTGCGAAATGCGTGCCCAAGGCCGGATCGGCCGTGGTTTGCAGATACTGCAACAAGTCCGTGAGGGTGGCAATCGCACAGACCTCAAGACCCAGTTGAGTGCGCACCCATTGCACGGCCGAATACGGCACATCGTGGCCGTTTTCCGTCGCCATTTCTTGTCGGTCCAGGGCGATCGCCACCCCGCATGGTGTGGCGCCTGAGGCACGGATCAGCGCGATGGACTCCCGCACCGAGGTGCCGGCCGAGATCACGTCGTCGATGATCAGCACCCGTCCGGCCACGGGCGCGCCCACCAAGGTGCCGCCTTCGCCATGGTCCTTGGCTTCCTTGCGGTTGTAGGCATAAGGCACGTTGCGGCCCAGCCGCGCCAGCTCGATGGCCACTGCCGCGGCCAGCGTGATGCCCTTGTACGCCGGGCCGAAGAGCATGTCGAACGCCAGGCCGCTGTCGATCAGCCGCCGGGCATAGAACTCGGCCAGCCGGCCCAGCTTGGCCCCGTCGTTGAACAGCCCGGCGTTGAAGAAGTACGGGCTCATCCGCCCGGCCTTGGTCTTGAACTCGCCAAAGCGCAGCACGCCGGCATCGACCGAGAACTTCACGAAATCGAGGGCGAGGGGGTCGGGGGGGGTCTGCATGTGGGGGCTCGAAGAATGGGCTGGGAATTCTAGGCGGGTCCACGACCACCGCCGTGCCTAGCGCACTCCCACCAGGAAGGCCGCCGGGGGCAGGATCGGGATATCGCGCCAGGGATGGAGTGTGGTCAGGTGAGGATCGCTCGCGATGATCAGTTCGGCCCGGGCCGTCCACGCCAAGGCCAGGAACTTGTTGTCCTGCGGATCCACGCAGTCGGTGACGGCCTCGTTCACCTCGTAGGACGTCAGGTGCGTTTGCAGGCCGCGCAGAAAGTCCAGTCGCTGCGGCAAGGACAGGTAGCGATCGAACTTGTCGCGCATCAGGACGGTCTCGACCTCCTGCCACGTCTCGGCCGAGCAGCAGATGTCGAAGTGCAGCAGGGCCTTTTCAAGGGCCAGCGCCGGCACCGAGCCCGGACGGATCGCTGCCGACACCAGCACCCCGGTATCGACCACGACGGGTCTACCGAAGCTCATGCACCAGGCGGTCGATGTCGGTGTCGCTCAGATCGGTGGCAGCCCCTGCGGGCGCCAGGGTCTGGCGATATTGGGCATACCAGCGCGCGGCTTCCTGGCGCCGTGCGTCCAGGGCTTGCAGTTCTCGCATGTCGTGTTCGCTCACCACATAGGCCACTGGACGGCCGCGGCGCGTCACCTGCACCGGTTCGCGTTGAGAGCGGTCGAGCAGTTCTCCAAAGCGGTTCTGCGCCTCGGCGGAAGTGAAGGTGATCATGGCAACCTCCTGCGAATCACGAATTAGCTATTTTAGATAAAACCTGCCATTCACAGGTCGGGCTCGTCTCACGCCCGTGTCAGCACGGCCGGCTCGCCTGGCGTCACCAGCCCCACGTCCCGCCAGGGGCTGCGCTTGCCGAAGTGGCGTTCGCGCCAGTCCAGGGCCTGCCAGTACCAGCCCACGCGCCGCTCGGCCAGGCCGGGCAGCGACAGCAGGTCGGCGCCGGCCCAGGGCAGGAAGGGGTTGCGCCGGCCGTAGCCCCAGATCTCGATGCGCGTGGACGGCTGCAGCGAGGGCCCGCGGGCATGGAAACCGAAGGTGTCGGCCACCACCAGGGTGTTGGCCGGCACGGCAAAGAGCTTGGGCTCGGGCAGGTTCAGGCCCGGCAACTCGTCGGGGCGGATGCGGAAGGACCCGCGGCCGGTGAGACCGCCCTGCTGGGCCGCCACCAGGCTCATCGCCCGCTCCCAAGCCAGGCGCTCGGGTGTGAGCCGGTGCGAGCCCGGCACGTAGCAGAAGGGGCCGGCATCGGCCGCCACGTCGGTCAGGAAGTACCAGGCCTTCACGGTGGGATGGAAGGTGTCGGCGTGCAGGTGCGTCTGCGGGTCGGGCTTGGCCTGCACCACGTGCGACAGGATGGTCTGGATGTAGGCCACCGGCTCCTGGTCGAAGCTGCCCACGTAGCGGGTCAGGCCATGCCACAGCGGCGAGCGCAGGAAGTTCCTCAGCGCCGGCTGGGCGGCCAGGAAGGCCGGGTCGAGCGCGATGCGCCGCGTGACCGTGTCGCCCTGCAGCATCTCGCGCGCCGGGGCACGGTGGGCCAGCAAGCGGTCGCGCAGGGCGGCAAATGCGTCCGGTGGCAGCACGTCGTGCTTCACAACGAAGCCGTCCCGCTCGAAGGCGGCGCGGTCCTGCGCCGACACCAGGCCGGCCAGGCGGCGCCGGCGCATCGCCGCGAGAGCGTGCGCCGCGCGCAACCGGGCCACATGCAACCCCCAGGCATTCAGCCGGGGCGAGCCGATCACCGGGTTGTCGCGGAAGGATTTAGCCGTGGTGAACAGCGAGGCACACCACAGCGGGCTCATCAGCCACTGGCGGGCAGTCCAAGTCATGAAGTGAGTATTTGCAAACTATGTTTCAGAGATTCCGGCCGTCCTGCGCCCTGACGGGCCCGATGCCGGCCGCGATCAGGACGCACCGCAGGGCCTTCGTCCATCCCCCAAGAGGGTGTGCATCCGTACGCATTTGTTTCCAGGGTTCGCCCGGCGCCAGTTCTTATACTAGATAGGTTGTACGGGTGCCATTCCCACGTCTGATCGTGACGCGGCGTCCTGCCGACGTTTCGCCCTTGCTGCCTTGCCTCCCGCCTCCCGCGCCAGGGTGGGGGGAGGGCACAATTGCACCCTGCCGTTCCTGACACTCCATCTGACGAAATGGCCGCTCCACCCCGCCCTGCGCAGCGCACCGCCTGGCAAGTCCAGCGCTCGGTGTGGTTCGCGCTGTTCCTGCGTGAGCTCAAAACCCGTTTCGGCGGGCACTGGCTGGGCGTGTATTGGGCACTGCTGGAGCCGTTGGCCCACATCGTCATTTTGTTATTGATTTTCGGTTTCATGCGGCACCACGTCTTGCCAGGGGTGGATTACGCCGTGTTTTTGCTGGTGGGGCTGGTGCCGTTTTTCATTTTCAAGAATCTCACGCTGCGCGGCATGGAGGCGGTGGACGCCAACCGTGGTCTGTTTGGCTACCGCCAAGTCAAGCCGATCGACCCATTGGTGGCCCGTGCGTTGCTCGAGGTGGCGCTGTACAGCGCCGTCTATCTCATCATGCTGGGTGCGATGGCTTGGGTGGGGTTCACCGTGCTGCCGGCGCGCCCGCTGGAGCTGATGGGGGTGAGTGCCGTGCTGCTGGTCTTCGGCTTTGGGTTGGGGCTGGTGTTTGCCGTGGCCACCGACGAGCTGCCCAATGCGCGCAGCTTCATTCGCATCAGCTTCATGCCGCTGTATCTGCTCTCCGGGATCATGTTCCCGGTCAGTGCGCTGCCGCCGCAGGTGCTGCCCTGGCTGCTGTGGAACCCGATCCTGCACGCCATCGAACTCTCGCGCGGCTACTTCTTTGCACAGTATCACGTGGTGCATGGGGTCAGCCTGCCGTATGTGTCGGCCTGGGCCCTCGGCACCATGGCGCTGGGACTGAGCTTGTACCGAGTGCGCCGCCACCGCTTGCTGGCATCCTGAACACGGTGGCCATGATCGAGTTGCGCGGTCTCACCAAGTCCTATCCCACGCCACGTGGACGGCGCTACGTCTTCCGTGACCTGAGTTTTACTTTCCCCGAAGGGGCCAACATCGGCCTCATCGGCCCCAACGGGGCGGGCAAATCCACGCTGATGCGTTTGATCGGCGGCATCGACGCGCCCGATGCCGGCGCGGTCGTTACCGATGCGCGCATCTCCTGGCCGGTGGGCTTGTCTGGCGGCTTCCAGGGCTCGCTCACCGGGCGCGACAACGTGAAGTTCGTCTGCCGGCTCTATGGCGCCAGTGGTGAGGCCATGCGAGAGAAGGTCCGCTACGTGCAAGAGTTTGCCGACATCGGCGAATACTTCGATTTGCCGGTCAAGTCCTATTCCTCTGGCATGCGCTCACGACTGGCCTTTGGGTTGAGCATGGCCTTCGATTTCGACTACTACCTCATCGACGAAGTCATGGCCGTGGGAGATGCGCAGTTCAAGCGCAAGTCCCAAGAAGTCTTCCGCAGCAAGCTAGAGCGTTCCCGCCTGATCCTGGTTTCACACTCCATGAAAGACATCGAGCAGTACTGCAACGTGGTCGTGCTGGTCCGTGACGGACGGGCCACCTTGTACAACGACGTGCGAGAAGGCATCGCTGCCTACCATCAAGGACCGTCTGCCACCGCTGAAGGCAAGGCCGCATGAACAAGCTCCTGTCCGCGCTCACGCCTGCCCGGCTCAAACTGCTGCTCATTGCCCTGCCCGTGCTACTGGCGGCGGTGTACTACTATGCTTTGGCGGCAGACCGCTACGTCAGCGAATCCATCGTCACCGTGCGCCAGGCCAATCAAAACGCCGCGGGGGCCGCGGGCGCGGCGCTGCTGTTGGCAGGCATCAGCCCGGCTTCGCGGGAAGACAACCTGTACTTGCGCCAATACATCCATTCGCTGGACCTGCTCAAAAAGCTCGACGCCGAACTGGGCCTGCGCGCCCACTACGAGGCCGAGACGCTCGACCCCTTTTTCCGCTTGTGGGCCGGCGTCAGCCAGGAATGGTTCCTGGAGTACTACCGCGCACGCGTCGAGGTGCTGTTCGATGAGGTAGCCGGCTTGCTGACCGTGCGCGTGCAAGGCTTCGAGCCCGAATTCGCGCAAAAGCTCAACGCCGCGATCTTGCGGGAAAGCGAAGCCTTCGTGAACGCCTACTCCCAGCGCATGGCTCGCGAGCAAATGCAGTTTGCGCAAGGCGAGCTCGACCGTGCCGCCGAGCGACTGCAAGCCGCCAAGAACGAAGTGTTGGCATTCCAGACCACGCACAAACTGCTCGATCCCACCGCGGAGGCCCAGGCCAGCGGCGCGCTGGTGGCCGAGCTGCAAGCGGCCTTGGCCAAGCAGGAAACCGAACTGCGCGCCTTGCGCAGTTACCTGAATGACGACTCCTTTCAAGTGCAGGCCCTGCGCAACCAGGTCGAGGCCCTGCGCAAGCAGCTCGAAGCCGAGCGGGCACGCGCCACCGTGGGCCCACGCGACGTGCGCCTGAACGAGCAGGCCGCCCGCTTCCAAGACCTGATGTTGCGCGCGCGCTTCGCCGAAGACGCCTACAAACTCGCGTTGACCGCCGTGGAGAACGCCCGCATCGATGCGACCCGCAAGCTCAAGAGCCTGGTGGTGATCGAGTCGCCCAACCTCCCTGAAGACGCCTTGTATCCGCGGCGCTTGTACAACCTGTTCACGCTGTTCATCGTGTGCTGCCTGCTGTATGGCATCACGCGCCTGATCGTGGCCACCATCCAAGAGCACCAAGACTGACGAGAGCCATGAAGCGCCACACTTCGATCATTGTGCTGGCGGCCCTGCCGCTGGTGAGTCTGGCCCAGACACTGCGAGACCCGGTGTCCACCGGACCGAGGGGCGCCACCGAACTGGCCCCGCTGAGCAGCCGCTCCACACCCAACCCGGCCGCCGCCACCGCCACCCCCACTGCCGCCGGCCAGGGCACGGCCGCCGGCACCGGCGTGACCGCCCCGCTGCCGCCCAACCCGCTCACCGCCGCGCAGCCGGTGATGTTCGGCTCGCAGATCTTCACCGGCCGCTTTGGCGCGGTGCCCTTCGCCGGCTTCAACCCCAACTACCAGATCGCCATCGGCGACCAGGTGACCGTGCGCATGTGGGGCGGCTTCAACTTCGACGCCACCCAGCCCGTGGATGCCCAGGGCAACATCTTCATCCCCAACGTGGGGCCCATCCGCGTGCTGGGCGTGCGCAACCAGGAACTCAACGAGCTGGTCGAATCACAGGTCAAGCGCGTGTTCCGTGCCAACGTGGGCGTGTATGCCTCGCTGGCAGCGGCCCAGCCCGTGAAGGTGTACGTCACCGGCTTCGTGCGGGCGCCGGGCCTGTACGGGGGCCTGAGCAGCGACTCGGTGCTGTACTACCTCGACCAGGCCGGCGGCATCGACCCCGACCGCGGCAGCTACCTCGAAGTGGACCTGCTGCGCGGCGGCCAGGTGCGTGCGAAGTTCAACCTCTACCGCTTCTTGCTGGACGGGCAGATCGATCACGTGCAGCTTCAGGACGGTGACACCATCGTGGCCTACCCGCGCAAGCACACCGTGCAGGTGGGCGGCGAGGTGCTCAACCCCTACGTCTTCGAGTTCGCCGAGCCGCGCGTTGCGGCCAGCCAGGTGCTGGAGATGGCACGGCCCAAGCCCGGGGCCACCCACATGAGCATCGTGCGCAAGATCGGCGCCGAGCGCCGCAGCGAGTACCACCCGCTGGCCGATGCCGGGCGCGTGCACATCGAGAACGGCGACGAGATCAACGTCACGTCCGACAAGTACCCCGGCACCATCCTCGTCCGCATCGAGGGCGCGCACCTGGGCGAGCGCACGCTGGTGCTGCCCTATGGCTCGCGCTTGAGGGACGCACTGGAGCGGCTGAAGCCCGCGCCGCAGGCCAACGTGGCCGCCGTGCAGTTGTTCCGCAAGTCTGTGGCGGCACGGCAAAAGGAGATGCTCGACGCCTCGCTGCGCAGCCTCGAAACCTATGCCCTCACCGCCCGCAGCGCCACCAGCGAGGAAGCCGCGCTGCGCACCCGCGAGGCCGAGCAGATCCTCAAATTCATCGACCGCGCTCGCAACGTCCAGCCGCGCGGGCAGGTCATCCTCGCGCAGCGAGAAGAAGCCCCCAACACCTTGCTGGAAGACGGCGACGTGATCCGTGTGCCCGAGAGCAGCAACCTCGTGCTGGTGAGCGGCGAGGTGCTCTTTCCCAACGCCATCGTGTACAGCCCGGGCTCCAAGCCCGACGACTACGTGGCGCGCGCCGGCGGCTACAACCAGGGCGCGGACCAGTCGCGCCTCATCGTGCTGCGGCAAGACGGCGTCGTCGTGCCGGCCGACCAGGCGACGACCCTGCAGCCAGGCGACGAGATCATGGTGCTGCCCAAGATCGAGACCAAGAACGTCGAGATCACGCGCGGCATCACCCAGATCCTGTACCAGATTGCTGTGTCGGCCAAGGTGCTGCTCGGGCTTTGACACGAACACGGATTCAGGACTATGAACGTACTCTTTTGGCTGCCGCCTTGGGCTGCGCATGGCGACCCTATTTTCTTTCGTAACTGCCTTAGAAAACACCTCGCACCACAAGCAAATCTGCTGCTGAATGCGGGCTGGTCGGTTGATTTCGTTCTTCCTGAGTTTCTCAGTTCCGAGAGAAGTCTGCTAGATAACAATATCAGAGTCATTGAGTTCAGTATCGAAAGGCAGATAGCGGCGTTCGGTGATCTTTCAGATCCGTCGGTGACGCTTTACGCCGCACCGACCGAGACACAGCTTTTCAAGATTAGAGCCAATCTCGCGCCAATCTTGCGGGAAGACTACGACTTTGTGCTGCTTTGGGAGACGCCTGTTCCGTTCCTTGAGGAAATGTATCCCGATGCACTTATCGTTCATCAGATGCCTGGAGCATTCAGCCGGCCGCCATACCCTCACACTGTCACATTCGACCCGGTCGGTCTCTACAAGAAAGGTGCGCTGTACAACTTCGCTGAAGCTATACAACAGGGAGTAGGCGTTGAACGCGACGATTTCTCGCTCGCCCGGGATTTCGTAGCAAAGGTTCGGGATTCAATTACAGCTATACAACCGTTCGATCGCAAGTCTCTCGACCCAAAGCAAAGGTTCTTGTCACTGGCTCTCTTGCCTCTTCAGGTAAGCGCCCATTACTCCTTTCAGGCGGACACCCCTTACGCCAATCAAATGGAGTTCCTGCTTGATGTTCTGCGTAACACTGATCCGACGGTTGGTGTCGTCGTCACGCAATATGTCACGCCAAGGGTGGCCGATACGGTACTGAACAAGGAGGTTCTGCCGGCTCTTCAGAAAGCCTACCCGAATCTGATCTATCGGGAGGAGTTTGATCGTGTAAGCAGCGTCTCGCAGTACCTTTTGCCTTTGGTTGATCAGGTTATCACGTGCTCCTCATCGCTCGGGCTACAAGCGCTCGCTTGGGTGCGGCAAGTTCGTGTGCCTCAAGCTACCTTCCTCGCACCGTTCTCTACTCCAGAAAAGCTTGCGGACGGAATGGATGAGTCGGAGCGAGCTCTCAATACGCTCTCGTTCATTCTCGGCAAACACCAACCGTTAGCCTCAGCGGTCGTTTCGGATCAAGGTTTTCTCACGGGGCTTCTCAGCGAAATGCTGCGACGGAAGCGAGCAGGAGCAAAGGGCCTTGATTTGTTCCCATCCTTTGACCGAGTTGATCCGACCTACCGTCAGAGGTTATTGGCGGCGTTCACCACGGAGCGAGCGGAGCGCGACCTCTCTCGTTCGGGGGAGCGTTGGGCCGCAAGACAGTCGGAGCTCGCCAAGTTCCGTCGGGCAGTTGCCGACCCAGATGTCGAAGCCATTACATTTGATGTGTTCGATACGCTGATCAAGCGGCCTACTGAGTCGGCCCTGCAAAA